>NC_002937.3:973870-1298493 GCF_000195755.1 Nitratidesulfovibrio vulgaris str. Hildenborough
GGCCGAACGCAGTGCCGAGAGGCGATGTCTCTCAGAGGCGGGCCGTGATGCGCTGCCCCCTGTTGCCGCCGCTTTGCGCGAGATGCTCGCCGAAGTGCCCGAAGGACGCAGACCGCGTATGGAGGTTGAGTCGGATGTCGTGGTCGTGCATCTTCCGGACGGGCCGTTGCGGGTGACCTACCGCTTCAGGACCATCGCATTGGGCGGCACGCACGGCGAAGGACGATGCAGTCATGGCGAATGGGTGCTCAGCGATGCCCATGGTGAAGTGGGTGTCGATGAACTCGACACGACGGTGCGGCTTCTGGCGCGGCGTATCGCTGCCGCTGTCGCGTGAGCGTCGAGATTGCCATATGCTATGGCACTTGCTAGGGTCTGTTCGAATGGGAGGGCTCGGGGCTATACGTGTCCCGGGCACCTCGCCAGCTTCATGAGTCCGGCAGATGTATGCGCCGGTAGCATGTGCAGACCCGGTGTGTGCGTTTTCCCGGTCATGACGGCTGGACCTTGAACCGTGTCTTCGAACACCATGGGTTGTTCAGTCATGACCGTCAGCCTTGTTTCCGGCAAAGCCGGTGGGCATCAACGAAACCAGTGAGGGGGTATCCCGATGTCAGGTTGCAGCGTCAAGCTTTTCGCACTCTCCACCTGCGTGCACTGCAAGAACACGCGGCGTTTTCTTGAAGACCACAAGGTGGATGTCGATTGCATCTATGTGGACACCCTGCAGGGTGAAGAGCGCAAGCAGGTGGTGGAAGAGGTGAAGAAGCATAACCCCAAGCTGTCGTTCCCCACTGTGGTATGCGCAAACGGCAAGGTGATTGTCGGCTACCGCGAAGATGAACTGAAGGAGGCTCTTTCGTTATGAGCGCACCGGCTACCGCCGAGCAACTCTTCGAGACGTTGCGCAAGTTGCAGGAACCCAAGGGCTATCACTTCAATGCCGACATGGACATGACCATGTCGTTGCTCGAGAATCTCATCGCCACACGTGACAGGTACGGTTACATGGCCTGCCCGTGTCGCCTTGCCAATGGCACCTTCGCGCAGGACAGGGACATCGTCTGTCCCTGCGTGTACCGCGAGGAAGACGTGCGCGAATACGGGGCCTGCTTCTGCGGGCTGTATGTCTCACGCGAATGGAACGAGGGCAAGGTACCGCACGTATTCGTGCCGGAACGTCGGCCTCCGGAGAAAATATTCGGTTGAGGTGCCGCGCCTGCATCGGCCCGGTGTCGCTGTCGCGGCGTGCCTGTGGCGTTTGCGTTGGGGGGCATCCGGCTGTTGTGCACGAGTCCGCCTGCATCTTGTCCGCTGGCGCCTGCCCGCCTGTGCCAGTCCGTGCCAGTCCGTTTTGCCCCCTCCCGTCATGGCCGCCCTGTCTGCATCGTGTCAGCCTGGAGCTTTCGGAGTGCCCGCCCGTGTCTGGCCTTTGTCAACGCGGACGGGCCTTTTCGTCATGGCGCGGGGCGTGGAGGGCGAGTGGTGACCGGATGGTGAGAGCGACCCGCAGGGGCAGGGCGTGACAGGGCACGGCATGTGCTGGAGGCAGAGGCGGCTTGCGCCCCGCAACGGGGATGCCCTGTGGCGTGGTGGCTACGCCCACGCCCGGCGGTTCCCGCATATCCGGCCCCCTCGGCCGCACGGTGGCTATTCCACGTCGAGCAGCGAGGCAGCGTTGGAGAGCAGTTCTTCCATCTCCGCGTCGCAGAAGCCGGTGCGCTGTTGCAGACGGTGGTACTCGTCCGCCGGGTCGTACAGGGGGTAGTCACTGCCGAAGAGGATGCGCTCACGCGGGTGTTTCGCAATGAAACCCTTGAGCGTGGCGTCGTCCATGAATTCCAGCGAGCTCGAGGTGTCCACCCACACCTTTCGTCCCGCCAGCGCATCCAGCGCGTACTCCCACTGCATGAAACCGCCGAAGTGGGCGGCGATGAAGCGGGCTTCGGGGAAGAGGTCGAGCAGGTTCGCAAGCTTGTAGGGGCAGGACGGGTTCTTTTCGGGGGGCAGTCTGTCGCCTATGTGGCACAGGAACACGAAGTCGCGTTGCGCTTCTTCGATGATGGGCAGAAGCCTCGGGTCGTCGAGCCAGAAACCCTGAAACTCGGGGTGCAGCTTGAGTCCCTTCACCCCTGCGGCACGTAGCCTGTCGAGTTGGCTTTGCCAGTCGGTGCAGTCGGGGTGCAGCGTCCCGAAGGGGATGACCTCCGGGTGGCGGCCCAGTTCGACGGCAAAGGCGTTGGCGGGGATGACCTGCGCTTCGGCTGTGGCGGCGCACAGGACGACCACGCGGTCCAGCCCGGCACGGCGCGACCGCAGAAGCAGGTCGTCGAGCAGTCCGTTGCCGACGGGTTCGATGCCGTAGTGGTCTTCCAGCTTGGTGATGACTTTGGAGGCTATCTTCGGATGGAAGGCGTGAGTATGTACGTCGAGGAACATGTTGTGGCGGATTACGGCAGGCGAGTGCTTGCGTCAAGTGTCGCGGGCGGCTACCCCATGAGTTCGCGCAGCCATGCGGGCACGGGTACGGGCCGCCCCTCGCGGTTGACGCAGGCGTGTTGCGTCATGCCGTCGGCAAGCAGCCTTTCACGCCCCTCGTCGCGGATTTCGTAGACGAAGGTCAGGGACGCCCGCCCCCATTCGCTGATGCCTGTCCGTATCCAGACCAGGTCGTCGAAGCGTGCAGGGCTGCGGTATCGGCACCGGGCCTCGCGGACGGGAAGCATGACGCCCCGTTCCTCGACAACGGCGTAGCTCATGCCCCGCGAGCGGATGCACTCGCTGCGGGCGCGTTCGAAGTAGTGCAGGTATTCGGCATAGTAGACGAGACCCATCATGTCGGTCTCGCCATAGGAGACACGATGGGCAAGCCATGTATCATTGACGGGAAAGACAGCCACGAGAATCCTCCTTGCAACGCAGGGGTTCTACTCCATAGCGCAGCATATGGCAAAGTGGCCCTTCAGGGGGGAAAGGTCTTCCGGGGGGGGCTGCGAAAACTGTGGCTGCTGGCTGTGCTGGTCGTGCCGGTCGCGCTGACCGCGCTGACCGGGTGCGCACGGCATGGGGCGCCGCCTGAGGGGACGGTGGTCTCCGTACCCCCGGCGACGGCGGATGAGGCACGTCCTGACGCCACACCCGCCGTACCGTGGGTGGAACTTGAGGGCGACGCCGCACTTGCGGCGGCAGGGTCGCTGGATGCCTCGGGGCAGTCGCTGGCCTCATGGCGCGACATGGCACCGGCCATACGGCAGAGCATCGCCTACCTTGAGCGGAAGGACACGGATGGCGTGGCCCTCGACAGGGGCGGGTTGCGCCTCACATGGGGCGACCTGCTGCGCGGGCAGCGCGTCCTGCTGGAAGTGTTGCCCCGTCTCGACACGGAACCGGGCTTGCTGGCCCGTCACTTCAGGTGGCTGCGCCTCGACCCGCCTGCCGCCTTCACCGGCTATTACGAACCGGTGCTGGATGCCGCACGTAAACCGTCCGGGGCCTTGCGCCAGCCTCTCTACCGTGTGCCCGATGACATGAAGAGCCTCGACCTTGGCCTCTTCAATCCCCGCTACGAGGGAATGCGCGTCACCTACCGCATCGAGGGAGGGCGTGCCGTCCCCTATCACGACCGTGCCGCCATCGACGGACGCGGGGCGCTCAGGGGGCGAGGCTACGAACTGGCGTGGGTCGACCCCGTCGACGCCTTCTTTCTTCAGGTGCAAGGGTCGGGGAGACTGCGTTACGCCGATGGCAGCACGACCCATGTCCTCTATGCGGGGCAGAACGGCAGGCCCTATGTCTCCTTGGGGCGCGTGCTGCGTGAGCGCGGGCACCTGCCTGCCGACGGGGTGAACATGGATGCCATCCGCGCATGGCTTGCCGCCCACCCCGAGCGCGCACAGGAGATGATGAACGCCAACCCCAGCTATGTCTTCTTCCGTCTTGCCAAGGACGGCCCCCTCGGCAGCATGGGGCGACCGCTCATGCCGTGGGTCAGTCTTGCCGTTGACAGGTCGGTGATACCCCTCGGGGCCATCACGGCCTTTGCCGTGGACGTGCCGGGCGGCGGTGGTGCCGGGGCTGCATCGCTGCATGGACTGGGCCTTGCGCAGGATACGGGGGGGGCCATCAAGGGGCATCGCATCGACCTGTTCTGCGGTGCGGGCGAAAGGGCGAAGGCTGTCGCCGGGCATCTGGACGCCCGCGGGCAGGTCTGGTTGCTGCTGCCACGCTAGATGCCATACCTATGCCCCCGGTCGTGGAGTGAATGACATCCAGGCATTGTCGCGCGGCCTGTCTTCGGCGTGTGCGCTGCGTGGAACGGGATGATGGCGGCCACGGGTGGACGCATCCCCTGCTCTGGTTTTCGAGAACCGGGAGTCTTTTCCGGGGTGCCGCGCCCGAGGTGCACCTTCGAGTCCGGGCTTGGCGGCATGGGAACGGGGCAATCCGAGTCCATGCGGTGCGTTGCCATGGCGAGAGGCGGTGGGGTAAGGTCTGGAGCACGTCGAGAATCGGTTTCAGGAGTCCGCATGTATCGCATACTCATCGCCGACGACGAGCCTGTCGTACGCTACACGCTCGCACTCTATCTCGAAGATGCGGGCTACCGGGTGCTACAGGCTGGCACGGTACGCGAAGCACTCGACCTGTTCGATGCCGAGGGTGCCGACATCGCCTTCATCGACTGGCACATGCCGGGTGGGGGCGGGGCAGAGGCGTTGCCCCTGTTCGCCTCGCGCGCGCCCACGTTGCCTGTGGTGGTCGTCTCGGGCACCAACAACGTGAGCGATGTCATCCGGGCGTTGCAACTTGGCGCGTGGGATTTCATGACCAAGCCCATCGTCGACCTCGCCATGGTGGAACAGACGCTGGAACGTTGCCTTGTCAGGGCGCGGCTTCTGCGGGACGAAGGACGCCTTCGCGAACACCTTGAGGAGCAGGTGCTGCAACGTTCGCGCGAACTTGAGGAGGCCAACGCCCAGCTGCGCCGTGAGATAGCCGAACGGCGCGACTTCGAAGCGGCACTCGGCGAGAGCGAAGCCAGATTCCGCCAGCTTGTGGAGAACATCCACGAACTCTTCTGGGTGCGCGATGTGTTCACGTGGCGGCTGCTCTACATCAGCCCCGCCTGTGAGACCCTCTTCGGCGTCTCTCCCAAGCAGGTGATCGAAAAACCCGAGCTTCTGCATCACTTTCTCGCGCAGTCGAACCGCGAGAAGTTTGTGGAAGAGTTGTTGCAGACCGTGCGGGCGGGTGATGTCTTCGATGCCGAGGTGCAGGCGTGGGGGGCGCATGGTGATGATATGGTCTTGCGGGTGCGGGCGTTTCCCGTGCGTGATGCTGCGGGCCACATCTACCGTGTGGCGGGCGTCGCCGAGGATGTGACGCAGCGGCGGCAGGCAGAGCGTCGCATTCTCACGTCACTGCGGGAGAAGGAGATCCTGCTCAAGGAAGTGCACCACCGGGTGAAGAACAACCTGCAACTGGTGGTGAGCCTGCTCAACCTTCAGGCGTCGTCGGTGTACGATGTGCGCGACCGTGCGCTGCTTCTCGACAGTCGCAACCGCATCGCGTCCATGGCGCTGGTGCACGAGGAGCTCTACAGGTCCGACGACCTGTCAGGCGTCGATTTCGCCGACTACCTGCCACGTCTTGCCCGCAAGTTGCAATCTGCCTTCGTGATCGATGTGGAACTCGACCTTCAGCTTGACGTGGCTCCTGTCATGCTACCCGTGGACATCGCCATCCCCTGCGGGCTGATTCTCAACGAACTCATCGCCAACGCACTCAAGCACGCGTTCGCGGAACGTGGGCACGGCAGGCTTTCCGTGTCGTTGCAATGTCAGGGCGGGCGAGCCGTCCTCGCCGTGGCAGACGATGGCGTGGGGCTGCCTGCACCGTTCGAGGCACTCGGTGAGCGGACTCTGGGGGTGCAGCTGGTACGTAGCCTCGTGCAGCAGCTGGGAGGCGAGTTGCGGCAGCAACCCGGCCCCGGTGCGCACATCGTCATCTCGTTTCCCGTGGGGGAAGTCTAGCGCGGTTGCCGAGGTCGCGGACATGGCGGCAGGCAAGACCAGCCATGGGACAGGCAGGCGGCGGCTTGCGATGACCGAACCTCCCGGATGCGTCTTCAGTCTGCGAGGGCAAGGCGCACGAGTGTCGCCGCTGAATCGATTCGAATCCCGGTCCGGGCTGAGGCCGCTTCACTGAAGGTGGCAATGCCGTCTTGCGGGCCGTCCGGCTTGTGCAGGATGAACGGAACGGGGATGGCCATATGCCTGCCGGTCGCGCAATCTGTGGCGTGGTCGCAGGTGATGAGCAGCGTGGCATCCGGCAGTGCCATGTGAAGCGGGCCGACGACTTCCGCGTCGATGCGTTCGATGGCTCTTCTCTTGGCGACCCTATCTAGCGCGTGGGCATGCAGGTCCGGGGCTTCCACATGCAGGTAGACGACGTCATGCCCTGCGGCAAGGGCTATGGCAGCGCGAGTTTTGGCCCCAAGGTCGGTGTCGATGCCGCCCGTGGCCCCGGCGATGGATGGGGCCGTCATGCCAAGTGCCAGCGCAAGGCCGCGTGCCAGAGGCACGCCACCAGCCAGTGCCCCCGTCTGCCCTGTCGTTTCGGCAAATCCGGGCAGGTCGGGCATGGTTCCCGCACCCCACGGCCATACGGCAAGGTCCATCCGGCTGCGTCTGAAAAGAACGTTCGCCTCCGTCATGGCGCGGGCCAGACGCGGGCAGTAGCTGTTCAGGTCGGCCTGCCCGGTGTCCGGCGTCATGCCGCATACGTCCTGCGGCCCGTCGCGCAGGACAGGCGGTTCAGTCCCCGCGCAGAGATGGCGAAACCCCTTGCCGCCCAGCAGGCTGTAGCCCTGTGTACCAAGCGCCCTGTCCAGCATTTTCCGGGCCGCAGTTTCTGTGGCGGCGTCAAGGAGTGGTGCCGGGTTGTAGTAGTTGCCCCGCGGGCCAAGACTGACAAGATTGAGTCGCCACACCGTCTCATGCGGGGCCACGGGGTCGCCTTGGGCGAGGGCCTCTACCGGGCCCCGTGCGATACTGGCAGCGGCTTCGCAACACAGCAGGGCCGAAAGTCCGGCCTCCGACCCCGGCACGGCCTCCGGCTGGATGACATGACAAAGGCCCGCCACGGAGTGGCGGGCCAGAGTGTCGCAATGGGGCGTGTGTGCCGCTGCGAGGGGCGTGACCCCACCCGCCGGAGGCGGCGGGTCGGCCATGCCGTCAATGATGCAGACGACAAGCTTCGCCATCACAGCACGCGGTAGCAGACCGGGTCGGCCGTGAGCAGACCGGCCTGACGAATCTGTTCGATGGCGTCGCTGATGGCGCGTGCCCCTGCCTCATGCGTCATGAACACCAGCGGCACGCCGCGCTTGTCCTGCCCCTTCTGGATGGCCTGTGCGATGCTGATGCCATGGTCGGCCATGGCACCTGCAAGGTCGCGCAGTACGCCGGGGTGGTCGGGCACCATGACGCGAACGTAGTAGGCGCTCACCGCGTCGTCGGGTGGCAGGATGCTGGCCTTGGGCGGCACCTGTCGCTGGAAGCCGGTGTTGTGCGGCGGGGTGGCGCGTGCCACCGCCATGAGGTCGGCAAGCACGCTGCTGGCCGTGGGCAGGCTGCCCGCGCCCTGACCGTGCAGGAAGACCGGCCCAACGGCGTTGCCTTCGATGCGGATGGCGTTGTACGCGCCGCCCACACGGGCGATGAGGTAGGTATGGCGCACGAGGGTGGGAAAGACCCCCGCTTCGAGTCTGCCGTCCACCTCACGCACCTGCCCAAGCAGCTTGATGCGGAAGCCGAATTCGCGAGCGAACTCGATATCCATGCGGTCTATGCCGCGAATGCCCTGCACGGGCATCTCGGCGTAGGGGTATTCGAGCCCGTAGGCGAGACGGATGAGCAGCACCAGCTTGTGGGCCGTGTCGTGCCCGTCGATGTCGAGCGTGGGGTCGGCCTCGGCGTAGCCGAGTTCCTGCGCCTGCGCGAGGGCCGTCTCGAAGTCGAGCCCGGCACTCGTCATCTCGGAGAGGATGTGGTTGGCCGTGCCGTTGAGGATGCCCACCAGCGAGGTGATGCGGTTGCCCGCGAGGCTCTCCTTCAGGGTCTGCACGATGGGTATGCCCCCGGCGACGCTGGCCTCGTAGTACAGCCCCACCCCCTTCTCCTCTGCAAGGCGGAAGAGGCCGAAGCCGTCTTCGGCCAGCAGGGCCTTGTTGGCGGTGACCACATGCTTGCCGTTCTCGATGGCGCGCCGGATGAGTTCGCGCGGCTTTTCGATGCCGCCCATGAGTTCGACGAGCACGTCGACTTCAGGGTCGTCCGTAAGGACGGCGGGGTCGTCCGTGAGGCTGGCCCCGTCAGGCAGGTCACGCGGCTTCGAAAGGTCGCGTACCAGCACATGCTTCACCTGAACGGCACGCCCCGTGCGCTCGACGATCCACTGGCGGTTCTCTTCGAGGACGCGCAAGAGGCCGCTGCCCACGGTGCCGCAACCGGCCATGCCGATGACCAGCGGTTTCATGCTATTCTCCACAGGGCTTGCCGGACAGCAGGTGGCGTATGCCGCGCAGGGCCTGCTTCGTGCGCTGTTCGTTCTCGATGAGAGCGAAGCGGACATGGTCGTCGCCGTGGGCGCCGAAGCCGAGACCCGGCGAAACGGCCACATGGGCCTCACGCAGCAGCAGCTTGGAGAACTCCACCGAGCCCATGGCGCGGAAGGGTTCCGGAATCTGCGCCCACACGAACATGGTGCCCTTGGGGGCGGGGACTTCCCATCCGGAACGGTTGAGCCCTTCGATGAGCACGTCGCGGCGCTTGCGGTAGGTGTCCACGATCTCGGTCATGCATTCCTGCGGGCCGTTGAGGGCAACGGTCGCCGCAATCTGGATGGGCTGGAAGATGCCGTAGTCGAGGTAGCTCTTGATGCGGGTGAGGGTGTTGACCATCTCGCGGTTGCCCACGCAGAAGCCCACACGCCAGCCGGCCATGGAGTAGCTCTTGGACATGGAGAAGAATTCGACACCCACGTCCTTGGCGCCGTCGGCCTGCATGAAGCTGGGGGGCATGTGCCCGTCGAAGGCGAGGTCGGCGTAGGCGAAGTCGTGGATGACGTAGATCTTGTGTTCCTTGGCGAAGTCCACGACCTTCTGGAAGAACTCGGGGGTGGCGAGTTCCGTGGTGGGGTTGTGGGGATAGCTGAGGAACAGCAGCTTGGGCTGCGGCCATGTCTGGCGGGTGGCCACCAGCAGGTCTTCGAAGAAGTCGCGCCCGCGTCCGATGGGGATGCGGCGCACGTCCGCACCGGCGATGACCGGGGCGTAGGTGTGGATGGGGTAGGTCGGGTCGGGCGCGAACACCACGTCGCCGGGAGAGAGCATGGCGAGCGAAAGGTGCGAGAGACCTTCCTTGGCGCCCATGGTGACCACCGCCTCGGTGTCGGGGTCGAGATAGACCCCGAAGCGGCGGGTGTACCAGTCGCAGATGGCCTTGCGCAGGTTGGGGATGCCCCGCGACACCGAGTAGCGATGGTTGTTGCCCTTCATCGAGGCTTCGACCATCTTGTCGACGATGTGCTGCGGGGTGGGCATGTCGGGGTTGCCCATGCCGAGGTCTACGATGTCCACTCCCTGGCGGCGAAGCTGCATCTTCAGCTCGTTGACCACGGCGAACACGTAGGGGGGCAGGCGGTGCATACGCGGGAACTGGCTCTGGCTCATGGCCTCAGGCCTCCGGACCGTTGGAGTTTTGCATTTGAGGCAAGCACCATATATACGGATGAAGCCTTGTGTAAAGCGGTGCGGCGCACATTGCCCCGCCGGAGATGAAGGCCGGAGGTTGTCATGGGGTCGGAAGTGTGCCGGGTCTTCCTCATCGGGGGCAGGGCCAGCGGCAAGAGTACGGTGGGCAGGGCGCTCGCCGCAAGGCTTGGATGGGATTTCGCGGATACCGACGCCATGGTGACGCGGCGTGCCGGGTGCGACATCGCCACACTGGTGGCGGAACGCGGGTGGGATGCCTTCCGTGACATGGAGAGTGACGCCCTGCGTGATGCCGCAGCGCGTGAACGTGTCGTCGTCGCCACAGGCGGGGGCATGGTGCTGCGTGCGGAAAATAGGGCGCTGCTGCGCGAGGCGGGGGTCACCGTGTTCCTGTCGTTGCCTGTCGAGGTCGTGGCGGCGCGGCTTGCCCGCAACCCGGAACATGGGCAACGCCCCTCACTGACCGGAAAGGCCGTGGCGGACGAGGTGGCGGACGTGATGCGCGAACGGGCACCTCTCTATGCCGAGGCGGCCCGCCATGTGGTGCGCGGCGATGCGCCCGTGGCGTGCATCGTCGAGGACATCACCGCGCTGCTTGCCTTTTCGTGAGGCAGGGTATCTGATACAAGGCAATCCCATGGACACTGTCGTCTGCGTCCGGACGGCAAACGAATCAACGAAAGCGATGGAAGGCACCATGCAGATACGCAAGATACTCGTTCCCGTCGACGGTTCCGAACATGCCCGCCGCGCCACCGTGTACGCTGCGGAGTTCGCAGCGATGGTCCAGGCTTCGGTGCTGCTCGTGCATAGCCGTATGAGCATCCCCCCGCTGCTGGGGCAGGCCGCCTACGATGAGGTGCGCAACTCCCTCAATGCGAGGGCCGAGAGCCTTCTCGAACCCTACCGCGAGATACTGCGCGGCGCGGGCATCTCCTTCGAGGACCGCATCCTCGAAGGCCCCGCCGAGACCGCCATCGTCGACGCCGTCCGCGCGGAGAAGTGCGACCACATCATACTGGGCTCGCGGGGCGTCTCCGAACTTGAGGGGTTGCTTCTGGGCAGCGTCACGCGCAGGGTGCTGCAACTGGCCCCGTGCCCTGTTACGGTCGTCCGCTAGGACGCCGTCCCCGTTGCGCAGGCGGTCGTCCGTCAGTCAGGCCACCGTCCCGTCGCACAAGGCGGTCTCCGCCGGAGGGTGCCCCTGAACTTTTGGGAGGCATCCGTCAGTGCTCTGTACGGCCGTCCCTTATGAGGGCCATTCCGGGCGCACGCCTTTCACAGCAACACGAGTCTTCACAGGAGACGACATGAGCGGCAACACACTGGGACGTCTTTTCAGGCTGACGACCTACGGCGAATCGCACGGCGCAGGGCTTGGTGGCGTCATCGACGGCTGCCCGGCAGGCATTGCGCTGGACGAGGCCGTCATCCAGCGTGAACTCGACCTTCGCCGCCCCGGTGGCAACTCCGCCTCGACCACCCGGCAGGAACCCGACAGGGTGCGTCTGCTTTCGGGCGTGTTCGAGGGGGTGACCACCGGAACGCCCATCGCCTTCCACGTGGAGAACGTCGACCAGCGTTCGCGCGACTATGGCGAGATAGCCCGGTTGTACAGGCCGGGTCATGCCGATTTCACCTACGACGCCAAGTTCGGCGTACGCGACTATCGCGGCGGCGGTCGCGCCTCCGGGCGTGAGACCCTCTCGCGCGTGGCGGGCGGTGCCATCGCGCAGGCGCTGCTGGCCCGCCATGGCATCGCGGTGCGGGCCTTCACCGTGGAACTAGGCGGCGTACCCGCCGACCTCGTGGACGTGGCGGGGGCGCAGCAACGTCCGTTCTTCTCGCCCGACCCCGATGTGGTGGAGGCGTGGGAGGACATGGTGCGCACGGTGAAGGGCGAAGGCGATACCCTCGGCGGCATCGTGCAGGTCGAGGCCACGGGAGTCCCCGCCGGTCTGGGCGAACCCGTGTTCGACAAGCTGGACGCCGTGCTTGCCTATGCGCTCATGTCCGTAGGGGCGGTGAAGGGCGTCGAGGTCGGCGCCGGGTTCGAGGCCGCGCGGATGCACGGCAGCGACAACAACGACCCCATCGTGCCCAGCGGTTTCTTCACCAACCATGCGGGCGGCATTCTCGGCGGCATCTCCAACGGAGAGACCATCGTCCTGCGCGCGGCGGTGAAGCCCATCCCCTCCATCGCGCAAGAGCAGATAACCATCGACCGCGATGGCAAGCCCTCGGCCCTGTTCATCGCCGGACGGCACGACATCAGCGCGATTCCGCGCATCGTGCCTGTGCTCAAGGCCATGACCGCACTCGTGCTGGCTGACATGCTGCTCATGCAGCGCCGCATGGCAACGCCGCAGCCCTAGGTTTCTGCACCGGAGAGCGTCTCCACAGCCTGCGGTTCTGGCCTCAGTCTCACCCCGCACTCGTGCGGCCAGCATGTACCGGCCTTGCAACGATTTGCCGGACTTGACGCGAAGGGGCGGGGCATATAGGCAGCAGGCACCCTTGTTCACGTCCAGCAACCCGCGAAGTACCATGCAGACCGGAAAGACCGCCACCACGGAAGAGCAGACCGCCGAAGCCCTTGAAGAACTGGAGGGCACCCTCGAGCGCGTCATCTTCCACAATGCCGAGAACGGCTACACGGTGTTCCGCTTCCAGCCCAAGGGCAAGGGAGGCGATGCCGTCAGCGTGGTGGGGCACATGGTCGACCCGCAACCCGGCGTGGGCTTGCTGCTGCGTGGCGGGTGGGTGAACAACCCCAAGTTCGGTCGTCAGTTCCGCATGGAGACCTTCGAGAGTGTTCTGCCCGCCACCGTAGAGGGCATCCGCCACTATCTCGGGTCGGGGCTGATCAAGGGGGTGGGCGAGACCATGGCCGCGCGCATCGTCGCCCGGTTCGGCGAGTCGACCTTCAGCGTGCTGGACGATGCGCCCGACCGCCTCATCGAGGTCGAAGGCGTGGGGGCCAAGACGCTGGAACGCATCAAGACCAGCTGGGCCGAGCACCGGGGCATCCGCGACCTCATCATGTTCCTGCAACCGCATGGCGTGAGCACCGCCTATGCCGTCCGCATCTACAGGTACTACGGCACGCATGCGCTCACCGTGGTACGCGAGAATCCGTATCGCCTCGCCATGGACATCCACGGCATCGGCTTCATCACCGCCGACGGGGTGGCCACCAAACTCGGTTTTTCCAAGGACAGCCCCCTGCGCGCCGAGGCGGGGGTGCTGTACATGCTAGGTCGTCTGACGGAAGACGGGCATGTCTACTTTCCCTTCGACGGACTGGTGACGCATACGGGTGATAAACTCGACATCCGTTACGACCTTGTCGAGGACGCCATCCACTCGCTTGAGCGAGAGGAGAGGGTCGTGCTCGAAGACCTTGGCGAAGGCGTAGGGGTCTTCCTCACCCGTTTCCACCACTACGAGACGAAGATAGCCTACTACCTGCGGCGCGTACTGGCTTCGCCCAAGGCCGTGCACTTCGAGAATCCCGACGCCGTGGTGGACAAGGTACTGGGCAAGCTCGACATCGCCCTTGCGCCGGAACAGCTTGAGGCGGTGCGCACCAGCACCCGCAGCAAGGTCATGGTGCTCACCGGGGGGCCGGGTACGGGCAAGACCACCATCATCAACGCCATCATCCGCGTCTTCGCCGAGGTGGGGGCACGCATCCTGCTTGCCGCGCCCACCGGACGCGCCGCCAAGCGCATGTCCGAGACAAGCGGGCGCGAGTCGCGCACCATCCACCGCCTGCTGGAGTTCAGCCCCAAAGAGGATGGCTTCGCCCGTAACGAGGACAACCCCCTCGCCTGCGGGCTGCTGGTGGTGGACGAAGCCTCGATGATGGACACCATGCTCATGTACCACCTGCTGAAGGCCGTGCCGCTAGGGGCGACGCTGCTCTTCGTGGGTGATGTGCACCAGTTGCCGTCGGTGGGGCCGGGCAACGTGCTGCGCGATGTCATCGTCTCCGGCGTGGTGCCGGTGGTGGAATTGCGCGAGGTGTTCCGTCAGGCCGCCGAGAGCGAGATCATCTGCAACGCCCACCGCATCAATCAGGGCGAGGTGCCGCCTCTCGAATCATCGCGCGACAGGCTTTCCGACTTCTATTTCATCCGGCAGTCCGACCCCGCCAAGGTCGTGGAGATGATCCTCGAACTGGTGCGCGACCACATCCCCCGTCGCTTCGGGCTGCATCCCGTCGATGACATCCAGGTGCTCACGCCCATGCACAAGGGGCTTGCGGGTGCGGGCAACCTCAACCTGCGCCTGCAGGAGGCCCTCAACCCCCAGACCCTCTGCGTGCAGCGGGGCGAGCGTCAGTTCCGTCTCGACGACAAGGTCATGCAGATACGCAACAACTACGAGAAGGATGTCTATAACGGCGACATCGGGCGTATCTGCTGCGTCAACGCCAAGGAGCGCGAGCTCACCGTCCGCTACGATGAACGCAATGTCATCTATGCGTGGGAAGAGCTTGACGAGATTGTGCCCGCGTACGCCATCTCGGTACACAAGTCGCAGGGGTCGGAGTATCCTGCTGTGGTCATTCCGGTGCTCACGCAGCATTACGTCCTTCTGCAACGCAATCTCATCTACACCGGGGTCACGCGGGGCAAACGGCTTGTGGTGCTCGTCGGCGAATCGCGTGCGCTTGCCATGGCGGTGAAGAACAACCGGATGCAGAAGCGTCATACATGGCTGGCGCACAGGCTGGCGCAGGGGCTTTCCACCCCCGGCGCGCTCCTCTGATACCGTCACATGAAGGCTGCCAACATGAGACGTCTCTTCGTGCTTTCGTTCCGTCTGCTTTCCTGCCTGTTGCTGGCGATACTGCTTGCGGCCTGTGGTGCCTCCCGTCCTGCGACTCCGCCCGTCACTCCCCCCTCACGCGAAGGGCATGTGGCCGACCTCGACCGCTTCCCGCAGGACCTTCGTGTCTATGCCATGAAGGCGGGGGCGGACAGGCAGCTTCTGCCGTTCACTGAACAGGCCGCACAGGATGCCCGCTGGAACCGGCGCTTCTTCGCCCCGTGGCGCATGACGCGCATCTCCGTGCCGGTGAAGGATGTGGCCGCGCCGTTCGGGACGGACGGGCGTCCGAGAGGCTACGCCGAGAACCTGCTGCCGTGGGATGTGACCCGATGGGGGGCGCTGGCGTCCGGTGCCGCGCTAGACCTCTACCCCTCGCAGGCGTGGAAGGGCATCGTCGTCTCCAACAGCGCCCTGCGCGAGGTGCCCACGCTGCGTCCCATGTTCACGGCCCCCACCCGCGCCGGACAGGGATACCCCTTCGACATGTTCCAGCGTACCGCCGTATGGATGGGTACGCCCGTGTTCGTGGGGCACGCCACGGCGGACAGGGCATGGCTGTATGTCGAGACCGCGTTCGCTGCCGGGTGGATGCCCGCCGCGGATGTCGCCCGTGTGGATGATGCGTTCATGACCCGTTACGAATCGGGCAGTCTTGCCGCCATCCTGCGGGATGACACCAGCCTCAACGGTGCGGACGGCACCCACCTCGCCACCGCCCACATCGGTACCGTATTGCCGTTGTCTGGCGCTTCGCAGGTGGGGCGCACTGTGCTGGTGCCCGTGCGCGCACCCGAAGGGCACGCCGTGGTTGTGCCTGTGCTGCTCACCAGCGGAGAGGCGGCGCAGAAACCCGTGCCCCTCACACCGGGCAACATGGCTGAACTCGGCAACCGGATGATGGGCCAGCCCTACGGATGGGGCGGGCTGTACGAAGACCGCGACTGCTCATCCACCCTGCGTGACCTCTTCACCCCCTTCGGGCTGTGGCTGCCGCGCAACTCCGCATCGCAGGCCAAGGCCGGGCGCTACGTGGATATCGCGAAACTTGATGCCGACGACAAGGAAGCACGCATCGTGGCGGAGGGGGTTCCCTTCATGACGTTGCTGTGGCTTCGTGGGCACATCACGCTGTATCTCGGGCTGCATGAGGGACAGGCAGCCATGTTCCACAACATGTGGGGCATCCGTACCCATCGTGGCGGCGTCGAGGGTCGTTACGTCCTCGGGCGGGCCGTGGTCACCTCCACGCGGCCCGGACTCGATGTGCCGGGCAACGACAATGCGGATGGACTGCTTGGACGCATGCAGGGCATGAGCATCCTTCCCGGCGGGGCGCAATAGCATGAAGGGCGCGACGACCTCGTTCCATGCCGCCACGTTCGGCTGCAAGGTCAACCAGTACGAGACGCAGTCGCTGCGAGAGGCGTGGCTGCGGCGTGGTTTCACCGAGGTGGACACCCCGGAGGGGGCTGACGTCATCCTCGTCAACACCTGTGCGGTCACGGCCCGTGCTGTAAGCGATGTGCGGCGTGCCATCGCCCGGCTGCACCGTGCGGCCCCGGCTGCGGGTATCGTGGTGACCGGATGCGCGGCGCAGGTGCTGCGCGAGGAATTCGCAGGACTGCCCGGCGTGGTGGCGGTGGTGCCGCAAGAGGCCAAGGCCACTCTCGCGGCGTACGACCCCGCAGCGGCCATCATGCCCCCCGTCTCGACGCATGCCGCTCACGGCGATGCCGCTACGGCGCAGGCGTCGAGTGCCACCTCTGGCGATGTCGTCCCTGCACAGGCGTCGGTCTTCCCGGACTTCCGCATCGAGGGCTTTCGCCGTGCCCGCCCCGTGGTCAAGGTGCAGGATGGCTGTTCGCACCGCTGCACCTATTGCATCGTTCCGCTCACGCGGGGGGCTTCACGCAGCCGCGAACCGGGTGAGGTCGTCGCAGAATTGCGTCGTCTGCTCGATGCCGGGTTCCGCGAGGTGATGCTGTCGGGCGTCAACCTGCGCCTGTACGGGCGCGACCTCTCCGGTGCGGGCGACTTCTGGGACCTGCTGCAACGGGTCGAACGCGAACTGGCCCCGGAGTGGGCCGGAAGGGCCCGCCTGCGCATCAGTTCCCTTGAGCCTGGGCAACTCGGGGTACATGCCCTCGACGTGCTCGGCGGGAGCAGGCTCGTCTGCCCGCAGTTGCATCTTTCGTTGCAGAGTGGCAGCCCCGATGTGCTTCGCCGTATGGGACGCGGGCACTACAGCCCTGCCCCCCTGCTTGATTTCTTGCGCGACCTCGGCGGAACATGGCCGGTCTTCGGCCTCGGTGCGGACATCCTGATGGGCTTTCCGGGCGAGAGCGAAGACGCATTCGCCGAGACGCTGGACTTCGTCCGTGCTTTGCCGCTCACATACGCCCACGTCTTTCCGTATTCGCGGCGTCCCGGCACTGTGGCGGCCTCTTTGCCGGAACACCTGCCGCAGGAGATACGCAAGGCACGTGCGGCGGCGGTACGTGACGTCGTGGCGCAGAAGCGGGCGGTCTTTGCCGAACGTCTTGCCGGGTTGCCTGCCCTTTCGGTGGTGCTTGACGGGGCGGGTGCACGCAAGGGAATATCAGAGTATTATGCCGAATGCCGGGTGCGCCGTGTGCCGCACGGGCATGACCACCGGGCCGTGCTGACTGTTCGCCCGGTGGGAGTGGAAGCCGGCTGCGTGGTCACCGAAGCCGTATAGGGCTCGTTCTCACGGCCCGGAGTATGCGCCGCTCCGTGCCGGATTCCATGGCGCGTGTCGTCATACGGCACTGGAGGATATGGTATGCTGCGCAGCATGACGGGCTTCGGCCGATGCTTCATTGAAGATGCGGGCTGGACGCAGACGTGGGAGGTTCGTAGCGTCAACGGGCGTCACCTCGATGTGAAGTGGCGTCTTCCCATGCTCCTGCGGGGGCTTGAGGCGCGTTTCGAGAAGGTGCTGCGCCGCTTCGGCACCCGTGGCAGGGTGGATGTGACCCTGTCGCTTCAGGCCCTCGGCGAGGGGATGCAGGGCGTGCGCTTCGACGCCGGACAGGCGGGTGCCATGCTCGACGCCCTGTCCGACCTTGCCGCCAGCCGGGGCGATACCTACGCGCCCGACTACAACCGGCTGCTGGGGCTGACCTTCCTGTGGGAGGACGCCGGGGCCGAACCCGATGAGGAGATGGTGGCTGCGCTCGAGGCGGGACTTGCCGCCGCGCTGGAGGACTGGAACGAATCGCGCGAGGCAGAGGCACGCGCCCTGTCGCGCGACATGGTGTCGCGGCTCATCCGCATGGACGAGTGGGTGTCGCGCATCGAGGAACGTGCCCCCGACATCAAGGAAGAGCGTTTCACGCTGCTGCGCGACCGTCTCTCTGAAGCGCTCGAGGGCATGGGCTCATCGCTGGAGGAAGGGCGCTTCCTGCAGGAGATGACCTTGCTCGCCGACAAGCTTGATGTCAGCGAGGAACTCACGCGGTTGCGCGCCCACCTCGACCGCCTGCGTGAACTGCTCGATGGCGGCGGCGATGCGGGCAAGCGGCTCGATTTCACGTTGCAGGAGTGCTTCCGCGAGATCAACACGTGCGGCAACAAGATTCAGGACGCGCAGATTTCGCGCCTTGTGGTCGATTTCAAGAACGAACTCGAAAAGTGCCGCGAACAGGTACAGAACATCGAATGACCATGCAGGGCAACAAGCTCGTCAATCTCGGTTTCGGCAACTTCGTGGTCGCCTCGCGCGTGGTGTCCATCGTGGACCCCGACTCATCGCCCATGAGGCGTCTGCGTGAGGATGCCCGCGACCAGGGGCGTCTCATCGACGTGACGCAGGGCCGCAAGACGCGCTCCATCATCATCACCGATTCGAATCATGTGATCCTCTCCGCCATACAGACGGAGACCATGGGCCAACGCTTCACGCAGGAGGACGAAGACTGATGGGTCGAGAACGCTCCGGCATCGTGCTGGTGCTGTGCGCCCCTTCGGGGACCGGCAAGACCACCCTGACCAGAAGGCTGCTGACGGAGTTTCCGCGTTTCGCCTTCTCGGTCTCCTACACCACGCGTAAACCCCGCAATGGCGAGGTGGACGGCAAGGACTACCATTTTGTCACCGTGGAGGCGTTCCTGCGCCTGCGCGACGCCGGATTCTTCGCCGAATGGGCCGAAGTGCACGGCAACTTCTACGGTACGCCCCTCAAAGCCACACTCGACCTTCTTGATGAAGGCCGCGACGTACTCTTCGACATCGACGTGCAAGGTGCGCGGCAGTTGCGTGCAAGCCTGCAACGCGGGCGCTACGTCTTCATCATGCCGCCATCGCGCGACGAACTCGAGCACAGGCTGAGGGCGCGCGGCACCGACGACGAGGAGACCATAGCCCGCCGTCTCGCCAACGCGGCCAAGGAACTGCGCGAGGCGCGCCGCTTCGATGCGTGGATAGTCAACGACGACCTCGAACGCGCCTACGATGAGTTGCGTGCCGCCTACATCGAGGAGACGCTGTCCCCGGAATGCCGTTCGGCGTTCCTTGACGGATTGCTGCAGGGGTGGAACGACTGATGGCCGAACTCGTTGTCGCACTGGATTTTCCCGCCGCAGACGTGGCGGTGGACATGGCAGGCAGACTCCGCGGCACCGCGCCGTGGATGAAGGTAGGCCTCGAACTCTTCTGCGCCGCAGGTCCCGATGTCGTGCGTGCCGTGGCAGACCTCGGCTTCAGGGTCTTTCTCGACCTCAAGTTCCACGACATCCCCAACACGGTGCGCGGTGCGGTGCGTTCGGCGGTGCGTTCCGGGGCGGACATGGTCAACATCCATCTCATGGGCGGCGAACGTATGGCCCGTGCCGCCGTGGAAGGTCTGCACGAGGGTGCCCAGACGACGGGTTCCGTACCGTTGCTCTTCGGGGTGACCGTGCTCACCAGCACCGCACAGGGTGAACTGCCGGGCATTTCGACGGACATAGGCGAGTACGCCGCCTCTCTCGCGGCATCCGGTGCTGCGTGGGGCTTGAACGGGGTCGTCTGTTCGGGGTATGAAGTGGAGAGCATCAAGAAGCGTTGCGGCGCATCGTTCCTGTGCCTCACTCCGGGCATCCGTCCCGGTGGCGGGGCAGGGGGTGACGACCAGCGCCGGGTGATGACACCCGCACAGGCGGTGTCCGCCGGTTCTGACTACCTCGTTGTGGGCAGGCCCGTGACTGGGGCTGCCGACCCCGCTGCCGCAGCGCGCGCCATCATGGCGGAGATGGCTGCGGTCAGGCGATAGCGGGCGATAGCAGGCGGGGCTGGCAGGGCATACCCGGTCGCGCACAGGTCTGACGGTCTGCCCCGGATGCGGTTGCCGCGATGAAGACGCCGAACGAGTTGGTCACACACGTTGCCACGCAAGGAGCGCACAATGACACAGACGCCCGTAACCCTTGACCAGAAGGTCGGTGAGAAGCGCGACCGCATGCGGGGTGTCTTCTCGACGCAGGAGATAAGGAAGGTCGGCACGGGCACCACAACCCGCAAGACCATCCAGAAGTCGTTCTGGTACGTCGACGAGGGTGACGACGGTGTCATCGAGGTGCAGCCGCTGAACAGCAACTACGTGCCCTCCGGCCCCAAGCGCAAGATCGACCGTGACGAACTGCTCGACAAGTTCGCACCCGAGCCCGAGTTCTATGTCCAGACGGTCTTCCCGAAGATGCGTGAGCTCAACAAGACCATCGCCCGCGCCGACAGGCATCGCCAGAAGGGCGAGACGTTCAGTGCCGAGTTCGAATACAACAACGCCCTGAAGGTCGACGAGGAGAATGTACGCGCCAACTTCGGCATCGGCCTCACGTATCTCGAGCGCGGCGAGACGGACAAGGCGGACAACATCTTCGAGCGGCTGGTCAAACTGGATGCGGCGTTCGAGGAAGAGCACAAGCACCTTTTCAACGAGTTCGGCATCAACCTGCGCAAGAGCAAGATGTACGATCAGGCCGTGGAATACTATGGCAGGGCGCTTGAACTCTCACAGGGTGACGAGAACCTGCACCTCAACGTCGCCCGCGCCTATCTGGAGAAACAGGACTTTCCACATTGCCTCGAGCACGTCCTGCGTGCCCTCATGATCAACCCCGCCCATGAGGCCGGGCTCAAGTTCCTCGCCTGGATGGAGGCCAAGAAGCTGGTGCCCGAAGACCAGCGCGCCGCCGTCGCCGAGGCGGTCGCCCGTGCCCGCTCCACTGGCGGGACTCCCGCGTCTGCAGCGAACGAGGGCTGAAGCCATGACCGATGCGCAGGGGTTTCTTGACGAACTGGCACGAAAGCCACCGAAGTTGCCGTTCGACCCGGGGTTGCTGCGCGAGGTGCTGAAGCTCACATCGGATGATTCCCGCGCCCCTGCCAACCGGCTGGCCGAAGTGGTGGGGCGCGATCAGGCCCTTTCCACACGGCTGCTGCGCATGGCCAATTCGGCCTATTACGGGCTCCAGTCGGAGGTACCGTCGGTGCAGCGGGCCGTGGCGGTGCTGGGCATGGCCGAGGTACGTGCCCTGATTCTCGCAGTGGCGGCCTCCGGCATCGCTGGCAGGCGCAATCTGCCAGCCACGTTCGACCTTTCCGGGTACTGGCGGCATCAGCTGTGTGTGGCGGCCTGCTGTCGCATGTTAGCCCGGCGCGTGTCTCCCGGTGAGGCCGATGTGCTCTACACTGCGGGGCTACTGCACGATATCGGCAAGCTGCTCATGGCGGGGCTGTGTCCTGACGCGTGGCAGGCGGTGCAGGCGCTCATGGCTGAAGAGCACCTTGAGACTGCCGAGGCAGAAGAGCGCCACTGGGGACTCGATCATGGCGTCATCGGTGCAAGGCTGCTGTCATACTGGGATCTTCCGCCCGCACTGACAGAACCCGTCAACTGGCATCATGCCCCGCAGTATGCGGGGGCTTACGAGCGCAACGCCCGGCTTCTCAACCTCGCCGACCGGCTTTTGCTGATGTACGAGCGCGGCGACGGGGTCATGCCTGTGACGCTGGCTGACGACCTTGCCACGTTCGGGCTCGATGCCCATGTCATGGCAGCGGACCTTTCGGTACTTCTCGAAGGCGAACGCATCGGGCAACTCGTCGCCCATCTCGCCGCATAACGCACGTTCTCTTCACACCTTCCCGGTGCATGGCATCGGCACATACATACGGACACATGAAACGCTGGATATACCGACCGGAGGTGGAAGGCGCACTGCCGCCATCCGCCTCTCTCGCCGAACGTCTCGGCATCTCGGACCTGCTGCTTCGCCTGTTGCTGCGGCGCGGCCTTTCATCCGTTCAGGATATGGACGTCTACCTCAGCCCGCAGTTGCGCCACCTCGCCCCGCTGGAGGAATGGCCCGGCCTTGCTGAAGCGGCTGGCGTCATCACGGCGGGCATCACCGCCGGGATGCCCTTTGCCGTATGGGGCGACTATGACGTGGACGGGGTGACCTCCACAGCCCTTGTGCATGACGTACTCGAGTTCCATGGCGTGGATGTGCGCCACCATCTCCCCGACCGGCGGGCCGAGGGCTACGGGCTGAATGTGGAGTGGATAGAGAGGCTCGCTGCCGATGGGGTGCGTCTGCTTCTCACGGTGGACTGCGGCATATCCGATGTCGTGCCCATCTCACGAGCCCGTGAACTGGGCATGACCGTGGTCGTCTCCGACCACCACCTGCCGCCGGAGGTCTTGCCGCCCGCCCATGCCATCTGCAATCCGCGTCTCGCCTGTTGTCCGTGTCCGGCGCTGGCGGGCGTGGGGGTCGCGTTCTTCGTCATGGCGGCGGTCAATGCCGCATTGGGAGAACGCTCCGGCAGGCGTTACGACATGCGCGAGGTGCTCGACCTTGTGGCGTTGGGGACGCTGGCGGATGTGGTCGACCTCGGTGGTCAGAATCGCATCCTCGTCAAGAACGGACTCCTGAAAATAGCCGAAGCCCGCAGGCCGGGCATGGCGGCGCTCAAGGCGGTTGCGGGCTACAATCCATCGGCCTCGCTGGGGGCGGGGCAGGTGGTGTTCGGGCTTGCGCCGCGCATCAATGCGGCTGGTCGCCTTGGCGAGGCGGAGATGGCACTGCAACTGTTGCGTGCCCGCAAACATGGTGAGGCGGCGCAGCTTGCGCAGCGCCTTGACGCCATGAACACCGACCGCCGTGTGGAGGAGGACCGCATCCTCGAAGAGGCGAAACGGCAGGCCGAGTCGCAAGCCGCGTCGCGCATGGGGTTCGTGCTCCATGGCGAGGACTGGCACCCCGGCGTCATCGGCATCGTCGCCTCGCGCATCGTGGAGGCCTACTACAGGCCCACACTCATCCTGTGCACAGAAGGGGAGACGTTGAAGGGGTCGGGGCGTTCGGTGTCGGAATTCGACCTGCATGCAGGGCTTTCACAGTGCGCCGACCTGTTCCTTGGCTTCGGGGGGCACAGGCAGGCCGCCGGCATGAGCCTGAAGACCTCGGCGCTCGATGCATTGCGCGAACGGTTCGATACCGTGGTGCGTCAGGCCCTCGGCGATACGCCGTTGACGGCATCGCTGAAGCTGGATGGCGACCTCGGCTTCGAGCACGCTTCGGATTTCACGGTGCTCAAGGAACTCGAGATGTTGCAGCCTTTCGGCACAGGCAACGCCGAACCCGTCTTCGCGTCGCCTCCGCTTCTTGTGCGCGGGTTGCGACGCTTCGGCAAGGCACGGGAACATGTGGAACTCGAACTCACCGACGAGTCGTGCGGGGTGACGCTGCATGCCAAGGCATGGCGGCAGTCCGGAGAATTCTCCGACAGGCTGCGTGGAACGCGGATACGCCTCGCCTACACGCCGCGCATCGACAGGTATTCCGGTGCGGCGTCCGTCGACTTGCGGATACGAGACTGGCAACCCGCGTGATGCTGTCATGAGTACGGCTGGCTAGCTGGCCAATGGGCGGAAGGCCATCAATCCCCGGCGCACAGGCAGTCGATGCCGCGTGTGCCGGGTTTCTTTCTTCAGGCAGGTTCCGTGCGGAGGGTGCACAGGGCGTTATAGGCGCTTTCGGCGTTGTAGCTGCTACGCACCAGCGGTGCGGAGAACACGAAGGGAATGCCCATGCCCCGGCCACACGCGGCGAAGCTTTCGAAAGTATCAGGATGCACGTAGCGTTCGACGGGGGGATGCTGGCGCGAAGGGCGCATGTACTGCCCGATGGTGACGATGTCACAGCCGCAATCGGCGAGGTCGGCGAGAACCCCCTCGACCTCTGTGTCATTCTCGCCAAGGCCGACCATGAGTCCACTCTTGGCCACGCCACCTGCAGCCTTCACACGTCGCAGCAGTTCGAGGCTTTGCCTGTAGTCGGCCTGCGGGCGGATGCGGGCGTAGTGTGCGGGGGGGGTCTCCACATTGTGGTTCACGATATGCGGTGCAGCCGCCATGACAGTGCGCAAGGCTGCATGGTCGCCCCTGAAGTCGGGAATGAGGACTTCGACCGTGGCGGCGGGCAACGCTGCGCGAAGCCGTGTGATGGTGGCGGCGAAGTGTGCCGCCCCGCCATCGTCGAGGTCGTCGCGCGTCACGGACGTGACGACCACATGCCGCAGGGCGAGTCGTGCCGCAGCCTCGGCGACGCGCCGGGGTTCATCGGGGTCTGGCGGGGACACATGGCCCGGCGTGATGTTGCAGAACGCGCAGTTGCGGGTACAGACGTTGCCGAGGATGAGGAAGGTGGCCGTGCCCGACGAGAAGCACTCGAACATGTTCGGGCACTTGGCGCTGTTGCATACGGTGTTCAGCCCGAGCCCTTCGACCAGTGCGCGGGTGTCGGCAAAGGTGTGGCTACAGGGCAGCTTCACCCGCAGCCACGGCGGGATGCGTAAAGATGGCGAGGAATTGTCGGGTGAGGACATCCTTGACCTCCTGCATGGTGACTGAGTCGTCGTCCAGTTCGCGGTGGAGTGATGTGGCCTCCGCGTCGGGAAGGCCGCAGAGCGTGATCAGATTGAAGAGGGACAGGTCGCGCCCCACGTTGAGGGCGAGACCGTGGTAGGTCGTCCAGCGGCGCACGGCGACGCCGATGGAGCAGATCTTGCGGTTGTCGATCCACACACCCGGGCGTCCCTCATGCCGTGAGGCCTCAAGGCCGAAGGTGTGAAGGGTTCGCAACACGACTTCTTCGAGGTCATGGAAGAAGCTGCGTAGTCCCCCCGGTCGTCTTTCGATGCGGAAGACCGGATAGGCAACCAGTTGCCCCGGAAAATGGCAGGTGATGTTGCCACCTCGCGACGACTGGGCGAGTTCGATGCCCCGTTCGGCGAGAAAGCCACGCCCCGCGTGCAGGTTCTCAATGCCGCCGTTGCGGCCCAGCGTGATGACGGGCGGGTGTTCGACGAGATAGAGGGTGTCTTCGCCCCCTGTCGAAACCTCGCCGAGGCGGGCCGTCTGCACGGCCTCCGCCTCGGCGTAGGAAAGTGAACCGAGATCAATCGTCAGCATGGCCTTCGCCGTTACCACCGTTGCCGCCCTCATCGTCGCGTTTCATGCGTCGGTGAGGAGCACCGGCAGGGCCTTCGCCCTTACGGTGGGGTCTGGGCTGATGCTGCGAGAAGCGAGGCCCGCCGTGCCTGTCGCCGCCGAAGCCCTCTTTACGGAACGGGGGCTTGCGGTCACCGAAGCCACCCTTGCCACCGTCCCGGTCGCGCTGGGGACCGTTGCCCCCCTCGTCGCGGGGCTTGCGCCCGAAGCCGGAACCAAGCGGGTCATGCCTGAACGGGGGCTTGCGCACACCTTCGGCATCACCCTCGCGCCTGAAGGCGGGCTTGCGGTCCCTGAACCCACCTTCGCCGCCGCGGTCACGGTCGTCACGGCCTTCACGGCGGAAGCCGCCCTGCGGCCTGTCGCCGAATTCGCGGGGCTTGCGTCCGAAGTCGTCACCGTCCCTGCGGAAGGCGGGCTTGCGGTCGAAACCTTCGCCGCCCTCGCGCCTGAAGGCGGGCTTGCGGTCCCTGAACCCACCTTCGCCGCCGCGGTCACGGTCGTCACGGCCCTCACGGCGGAAGCCGCCTTGCGGCCTGTCGCCGAATTCGCGGGGCTTGCGTCCGAAGTCGTCACCGTCCCTGCGGAAGGCGGGCTTACGGTCGAAACCTTCGCCGCCCTCGCGCCTGAAGGCGGGCTTGCGGTCCCTGAACCCACCCTCACCGCCACGGTCACGGTCGTCACGGCCTTCACGGCGGAAGCCGCCCTGCGGCCTGTCGCCGAATTCGCGGGGCTTGCGTCCGAAGTCGTCACCGTCCCTGCGGAAGGCGGGCTTACGGTCGAAACCTTCGCCACCCTCACGCCTGAAGGCGGGCTTGCGGTCCCTGAACCCACCCTCGCCGCCGCGGTCCTCACGGCGGAAGCCGCCCTGCGGCCTGTCGCCGAATTCGCGGGGCTTGCGCCCGAAGTCGTCACCGTCCCTGCGGAAGGCGGGCTTACGGTCGAAACCTTCGCCGCCCTCGCGCCTGAAGGCGGGCTTGCGGTCCCTGAACCCACCTTCGCCGCCGCGGTCACGGTCGTCACGACCCTCACGGCGGAAACCGCCCTGCGGCCTGTCGCCGAATTCGCGGGGCTTGCGTCCGAAGTCGTCACCGTCCCTGCGGAAGGCAGGCTTGCGGTCGAAACCTTCGCCACCCTCACGCCTGAAGGCGGGCTTGCGGTCCCTGAACTCACCCTCGCCTCCGCGGTCACGGTCGTCACGGCCCTCACGGCGGAAGCCGCCCTGCGGCCTGTCGCCGAATTCGCGGGGCTTGCGTCCGAAGTCGTCACCGTCCCTGCGGAAGGCGGGCTTACGGTCGAACCCTTCGCCACCCTCGCGCCTGAAGGCGGGCTTGCGGTCCCTGAACCCACCCTCGCCGCCGCGGTCACGGTCGTCACGGCCCTCACGGCGGAAGCCGCCCTGCGGCCTGTCGCCGAATTCGCGGGGCTTGCGTCCGAAGTCGTCACCGTCCCTGCGGAAGGCGGGCTTACGGTCGAACCCTTCGCCACCCTCGCGCCTGAAGGCGGGCTTGCGGTCCCTGAACCCACCCTCACCGCCACGGTCACGGTCGTCACGGCCTTCACGGCGGAAGCCGCCCTGCGGCCTGTCGCCGAAGCTCCTGCGTTCGCCGCCTCCGCGCCGGTCGGAGCGTCCTTCGTCGTTGCGGGCGAAGTTCTTGGGAGTTCTCGAAAAGCCGACGCGCTCGCCGTCTGCGAAGGCCTCGTCATCAGAGCCCTCGGCGTTCGCCGCGTTCGGGGCAAGTCCCTGAACGACACCTTCGTCATCGACCCAACCCGCGAAAAGTCCGCCGGACTTGCCATCGGTGCGCGGTTCTTCAGGCCATGCGGCCTTGACCAGCGCGCCGGAGATGAGCGGGCGCGCATCGTACAGCAGGGTCAGGCCTTCTGCGCTGCAACCGTAGCGTACGGGCTCGCGGCGTCCCGGAATGGGGAAGACGGCAGAGATGACACGCACCATGTCTCCTGCGGGCGGGGTGGTGGCGTGACTCAGGAACACGAAGCTGAGGCTCGCGGTGTCGCGTTCGAAGCCCGCTTCACGAGAAATGTCAGTGAGCCACTGCGGCGCGTCGTGCACGCTGAAGGTGAAGTGACACCAGCTCGACCTTTTGGCGGCGAGCATGGGGCATTCATCATGATGCGGGCAGGGCGCTTCGGGCGCGAGTCCGTTCTCGATGGCTGCCTGACGGAGCATGGTCACCAGCTTGCCGCCAAGGCGGGACCCCGGTTCGACGAACAGAGCCTTGCCGCCGGGGGCGAGACTGTCGCGGAGTGCCTCGGCCACTTCGAAGAGCCTGTCTTCGAGCAGCTGGTCGGCGCGGGGTTGCAGTTCGTTAAGGACGTTGCCGCCCATGACGAGGATGTTCTTGCCATAGTTCTCGCGCAGGGCGTTCTCGACGGTGCCCCGCAGCGTGTGCAGCGTCCAAGGGCATTCTTCGCCCGCAATCTTGCGGAACAGGGCGCGTCCGACATCAAGCACGTGGGGCGAGATGTCGCCGCAGGTGAGCGTCAACGCGACAGTGCGCAATTCGGGGCGCGCAATCCACAGGGCGATGGGCAGGGTGAAGGGGCCGCTGCCCACGTCCAGCACATGCCCCCCGGCGCATTGTTCGGGGGTGGGCAGGTCGAGCGAGGGTAGCAGGCGGCCCAGCCGGAACACGTTCCAAGGCAGGAAGTGCCGAACATAGGCCGAGAAGAGGCGGGGCGAGGCCCAGTACGATTCCGAGAGATTGCCGCGCTCGGAGGTGAGCGAAGCCGAAAGTTCCTGTATGGCGTTGGGCAGGTCGCGGCGATGCGCGCTGCGCAGCGGCATGACGGCGTCGATGGCTTCGGGCAGGGCGTCCATCACCTTGCGAAGCTCGGCATCGAGCGGTTTGAAGAGTCTGTTCATGGAAACTCCGTTCAGAAGTGGAAATGCATGTGCCGCAGGAAAGCGGCGGAAAAGTCGGGCGCAGCCGTCAGGTCGACGACAGTGCAGCCTTCGCGCCATGTGTTCAGGGTGTCGCGCAACGGGGGCGAGGTGAGCAGAAGTTCGGCCCCCCTGAGGGATGTGTTGCCCACCGCGCGCGTCCTTCCACCCGAACCGGGCGGGATGAAGCCGAGACCTTCGAGGTCGGCGGGCAGCGCGTGCTGTCCCAATGCCCCTGCGAGGTGGATGCCCGAAAGGGCGTGTGAAGGCATCTGGGCCGTGGCGAGCAGGCGTTCGAATGCCAGCGAGAAGGCCGCCTTCACTTTGAGTATCTCTTCGATGTCTCTCGCAGCGAGGTAGAGGCCTCGCGCGAGTGGTAGACAGGGTTCGCCCCGGTGGCTGACGATGGAACGGGCCATACGTGCCGCCAGTGGGGAGGAGGGAGATTGGATGAAACGCCCGTCCACGTCAAGCAGTCCGGCACGCAGAAGGGCGTGTACGAGAGAAATATATCCCGTTCCGCTGATGCCGTCGGCCTCGCCGCCGTCAAGGACGTAGGGGACGAGCCCGCCGGGAGTGAGGGTGAAGGAGGTTATGGCCCCCCTCTGCGCCACGGTGCCGAACGTGAGGCCGATGCCTTCAAGCGCGGGGCCGAGGGCTACGCTGGTGACAAGGGTGCGCTCAGGGGACAGCGCCAGCACGAACTCCCCGTTGGTGCCAAGGTCGGCCAGCACGAAGGGGAAGGCGGGGGCATGGTCGGTGAGCACTGCAAGGTAGCCCGCCGAAAGGTCGCCTCCTACGAACGGGGCGGGCAGGGGAGGAATCCATGCGGGCGGCAGCCCCGGCAAAGCCAGGGCGGTCCCCCCTCGCATCTCGAGACGGTAGGGCGCGGAAGCCAGCCCTTCGACGCTTTCATCGGCGAGGATGGCTGTCATGGCCGTGTTGCCCGCCACGCAGAGTTCCTCGACCCGGCTTTCGTATCCACAGGCGGTGGTTGGCTCGTCTCCTGAACCTGCCGGCGGCACAGCGTCGGCGGTTGCTGGCGTACCCTCCACATCGGCGACGATGCGTCGCAACGCCTGCAGCACCAACTCGCGCAGCCTGCCGCGTCCCTTGTCCGAACGTGCCATCGCTATGCGCGACATGACGTCGCTTCCCGCCCCCATTTGCGGGTTGGTTTCACTGCCCTGTGCGGCGACCGTGCCGTCGGGGGCAAGCAGACTCCATTGCAGTGAGGTCGTACCTAGGTCGACGGCGAGGCGGAACGGCCCGGGGTGTTTCGGGCGTGATGCATGCCGGTGAGGCATGACCGGGAGAGGCACATGCACCACCATGCCGTGGGCAGGCGCATGGCGACAGGCAAGCCGCCAGCCTGCGGAGATGTCTTCGGCGGAGAAGAACTCTCGGTCGTCTTCATGCGGTGCAGGTGCGGCTTCAGTGATGCGTACCCGGCAGCGACCGCAGCGTGCCAGCCCGGAGCATAGCGGGGGCGAGGCAAGTCCTGCATCCACCCATATCAGCCGGGCGAGAGTCGACGTCTCGCCGAGGGTCTGTCTGATGGAACGGTCGGTTGCATCGATGATGGTGCAAGATGTCACTGGCGTTGTCTCCGGATGGGGCTGCATGAAGCGTAGATGCCTGTGGCGGCGTGCAGCTGAAGTGAATCATTGCCTAACATATGCCGATGATGTACCTTTCTGATATATGTACTAGTATATCCGCATAACGGGAATAGCGACATGCTCGGTTTTGGAATCTTCATCGGTTTCGTTCTGCTCATGGGCGGGTTGATGTACACGCAGGCCCGCAGCGGACGGCGTGAGACTCTCCTGCAAGCCATGCGCGAACAGAAGCGTGTCGCTATGCTTGAATTGCGTACGGTGCAGGACAGCGTCGTGCAACTCAAGCAACTCGAACTGCAACTGCGTCGTCGTGTCGATGCCATCGAAGAAGAGCAGGACAGGTTGCAACGCATGGCCGAGGCCCGTTTGGGCGTATCACACGAAACACTCGTGGATGCATTGCTGGCCGATGGCGTGCTGAGCACCGATTCGCTGGCACGCCTCCGCGCCTATGCTTCCCAGACCGCTTCCGGGCAGGCATTGCCCGATATCGCCGTCATGCTTGGCCTGCTCACCCCGGAAGCCCTCTCCGCAGCGCGCCGCAAGTACCCCGGGCTCGAATAGCCAGTACACTGGCCCCTATCTTGCAACGTAAAAGAGGGCGGCAGGATGCGCCCTTTCCTTGACCCGGAAGATGGCTGGCCCTATTCTACGTTCGTCGCATTGCGATTATACATGTCTTGGAGCTGACGTACCACCATGAACAAGATTCTGGCACAGGACGAGGTAGACGCCCTTCTGCGCGGTCTCTCCGGCGGAGAGATCGAGAGCGAGACGGACATACAGCATGATGACTCGGGCATCGTGCCCTTCGACCTTGCGAATCAGGATCGTATCATCCGTGGACGGATGCCCGTCCTCGAGATCGTCAACGACAGGTTCGCCCGGCTGTGCACCAATGCGCTCAGCAACGCGGTCCGCAAGCGTGTGGAACTGAATCCCATCTCCATCGACATGACCAAGTTCGGCGACTTCATGCGGTCGCTGCCCGTGCCCACCAGCATCAACATCTTCAAGATGGAACCGTTGCGCGGCAACGCCATCATCGTCGTCGACTCCCGGCTGGTGTTCGCACTGGTCGAGAACTTCTTCGGCGGGTCCGGTAGCCAGCCCAAGATAGAGGGTCGCGAGTTCACGCGCATCGAGCAGGCCATCGTGGACAGGGTGATTCATATCGCCCTCGACAACATGGAAGAGTCGTGGCGCCCCGTGCATGACGTGCACCTTGAACTGGTGCGTTCCGAGATCAACCCGCAATTCGCCGCCATCGTGCCGCCCAGTGACGTGGTGGTGGTCATCACCTTCGAGGTGGAACTCGACAGCGCCATCGGGTCCATGGTCATCTGCCTGCCCTATGCCACCATCGAGCCCATCCGTTCCAAGCTTCACGCCAGTTTCCAGACCGAACGCCTCGAAGTCGACCATGCATGGGTCGCCCGTCTGAAGGAACGCCTCATGGAGACGCCGGTGGAACTCAAGGTGCGCTTCGGCGAGACCAAGATCACAGGCAACCAGTTGCTGCGGCTTCAGGTGGGTGATGTGCTGCTGCTCGATACCGACACCGACGACATGCTCGAGGTGACCATCGCGGGCGTCACCAAATTCTGGGGGCTTGGCGGCACGGTCAAGGCCAACAAGGCGTTCCAGATCGTCAAGGAAGAGGAACCCCGCTACACGTGATGCCGTGCGCAAAGGGGAGGCCTGCCCCCCGTCATGGGAATACCGGGCGGGACGAAAGGGCTTGCGCCGTCTTCGGAGCGCGACAGTGAGGCCTTGGCGACGCAGTCCCCCGACCATGGAACGTGGGTGCATATCCCCGATGCCTGATGGTGTCGGCAGTCAGTGACGGCAGTGGAGATCTTCTTTCCACGACGCCTTCTTCAAAGCCCGTAAGGGCTTTTTTCGCGTCCTGTGCCATGCGGCATGAACATGTTTCCATCTGGTTCCTGATGGGAAGCGAGCCTGGTCTTGAGTGCTGTTGGTTAGCCTTTAGGCCGGTGCTGGGCCGTTTCAATCCCATTCCTGCACCTGACGTACCGAAGGGCATCGTGCCGCCCCTCCTGTCGGACGGGCCGTGAACGCCAATGGGCACTCGGCGTGTCTGACGGGTGGACCACAGCTGCCTGCCAGCGGTATGGCCACATCCCGTGTAGGGCGGAGGTCTTCGCCCCCGAGGCTCGTGCAGGGGAGAAGGGGTGCGCAGAGGAGGCATGGGACGGCGATGCATCGTCCCTCGCAGATGGGGCCAGCGGGAAGAGGGGGGCGCGAAAAGGGTGACGTCAGCGGGCGTAGGGGTAGTCGCAAGGTGGATAATAGACTTCCGAAAGTGTGAGCCCACAGGCTGGCGCGGTGGCAGGGGCCCGCGAACGGTCGAGGGTCGCCATGATGCCCGGCACGTCATCGGCGGCGAGGGCACCGCGTCCTACAGCCACCAGCAGACCCATCATGTTGCGCACCATCTGCTTGAGGAACCCGTCCCCCTCGAAGGACCACACAAGCTCAAGCCCGATGCCCGCCAGCGGATGTCCAGCCGTTGCGGGAGGCTGGTCAGGGTGCGTGCCCGTGCATCGCCATGAGGTGTATGGTTCGCTACACGTGAGCAGGGCCCCGGCTGGCAATGTCCCTGAGGGGCAGCGCCTGATGGCATGGACGGTTCGCACCGTCGAGGTGACGTCGGTCCCCTGATTCTGGAAGGCTGCGAAGTCGTGCGTGCCCGCAAGGTGGCGCGCCGCCCTGTCCATGGCATAGACGTCGAGGGGGCCGGTGGCCCACACCTGACCGTGAAGCTTGGGGGGGATGAACCGGCGCGTCAGCCACAGCCTGTAGGTATAGCGTTTGCCAAGGGCATCGAAGCGGGCATGGAAGTCGTCGGCTGCGCGGCGCACATCGAGGATGCAGATGTCGTCAGGCAACTGGGCGTTGATGGCCTTCTGCCAGTCGACACCAAGCTTGTGGTCGGGGATGTCCACGTGCGCCACCTGCCCGTCGGCATGGACTCCCGCGTCGGTACGTCCTGCGGCATGGAGTCGGACCTGTTCACCTGCCATGCGCGAGACGATGGGTTCGAGCACTCCCTGAACGGTGCGGGGGCGCGGGCGTGTGGCATGTTCCTGAACTTGCCAGCCATGCAGGTCTGTGCCCTTGTAGGCGATGGTCAGTCTGAGGCGGGCCATGCTATTCAAGCGGCAGTTGCATCCGGGTGAGGGCTTCGGAGAGACGGGCGGCTTTCTTGGCGTCCACGAACGTGAGAATCTCTCCCGCCTGTCTGCCTCGCATGCCCGCCAGTATCTTGACGGCGATGCGCTCGTCGAGCGTTTCGAGCACCGCAGCGGCCTGTTTGGCCTTCATGTTCGTGTACACATCGACAAGATGCCGGAACTTCTCATCCTTCATGCCTTGCGCTTCCTTGATCATGGCTTGCAGCTTCGATTCGAGCGATTGCAATTCCTCAAGGCGCGTGTCGACCTGATGTTGCAACTGGCGCAGTTCCTGCTCGCGGCGTGAAAGGTCTTCCTGCTTGCGCTGGAGCGTTTCGCGGTTCATGAGGTCGCCGGCGGGCGTCGGGATTTCGGGTTGCGTCGTTTGCGGAGGTGTCGCCTCGGCTGCCATGGCTACGCCCATGCCGGGCGCGGAAGCCTTTCCACGCGCAGCCGGTGCGTCGGCGGGTGGTGTCTGCGGGGCAGGTATCTCCTGGGCCTTATGGGGTGCCGTGAGCGATGCCACCGAGGTGAGAGCCTCTCCGAGAAGGGGCCGCAACATTTCCGGCAGGTCAAGGGCGAGACCGAGCAGCAGCGACAGCTTGATGGCTGCCACGAACACCAGCCAGCGGCAAAGCCTAGAAAGACGGAGCCCTGAACCGGAGGGTTGCCGTTTCATCGTAGGTGCGCTGTTCGGCGAGCTTTTCTGCGCTGGCATGTCGTTCCGCCTGTTTGGTCTTGAGTTTTTCGAGCAGCTTGCGTTCCTGTGCGCGCTGCACGAGCAGCATTCGCGCATCCTCTCTTGCCTGGGCAAGCATCACGAGATTACGCAGCGCGGCGACGAGGTCGGACTTCAGGGCCGTGACGTAGTGGTCGAGAAGCCAGTGTTCGTTGGGAGAAGTGACGTTCTCGTACAGTTTCTTCTCATTTTCGGCAACCTGCGCGCGCAAGGCGTCCACTCTGGCTTCTGCGCGTTCGTGTTCGCGCTGGGCCTGTGCGAAGCGGAGTTTCGCCTGTTCTTCCAGCTGTGCCCGATAATCGAGGATTTGCTGAAGCTTGAAGTGAAACGGAGGCATCGGTCATCCTGTTGCTCATGGTGGGGACATATTCCCGACAGATGTCCGGACTATAGCAAGGAACGGGCCGTTACCCCATGCTCGCGGCAAGAAGCACGGTGCCCTCGCATCCCGCGATGCATGCTCCCATGAAGTCACCGTTGATGCCGTCCTCGCGGCGCGCAAGGTGCGCCAGCGCCGTGACGATGGCACCGCATATGGCGATGGTCGTCACGGTCGTGATGGCGGGTGTCGTCAGCAGTAACGCGAGCATTCCGCATGTCGCGGCTACACCGATGGCTATCCTGTCTGCACCGGCACAGGTCAGCCTTCCAAGTGTCGAGCGGCTGCCGGGGGGGACCAGCGCAGCAAGGATGACACATGCCCCGCGTCCGACAATAGGGGCGGCGATGAGAACCCCGAGCCTGCCAGATATGAAGATTTCATGGGCCCCGATGTATTGGCCGCCGAAGCCGAGCAGTAGCCCCATCACCCCGAATGCCCCGATGCGGCTGTCCTTGAGGATGTCCCAGAAGCGTTCGCCTGTGGCTGAGCTGCCCCATGCGTCGGCAAGGTCGGCGACTCCGTCCCAGTGCAGCCCACGTGTGACCCACAGGTTGATGAGAACATAGAGCCATGCCTGAATGGCGGGATGGCTGGCGGCAAGCCCTAGCGCAAAGGGCAGCCAGCATGCGCCCCCGACGACGAGCCCCGCCAGGGGAAACCAGCGCACGGCAGCCGCCATGTCGTCGGCTGTCGCGACACGCGCCGGTACGAGTCGGGTAAGAAAGCCACAGGCAAGCAGGGCATGGTGAAGGAACGTAGGCATAGGCTGACTCGTGTGAGGTTGCGGTGAGGGGCTGGTGGCTTGGTTGTATCGGGGGCTGGTGCTTGGTCGTATCGGAGGGCTGGTGGCTGAGGTCGTCTGGCTTATGCTCATCGAAGTGTGGGCGTGCTCTTTCTGCCAGACCATGGATGGGACGAAGGCGCAATGCCATTCCATTTCGAAAGGTGTTTCAGTGGTGAAGAGGGTGGGGCGGTCGAGGCGCCACGTCGGCCTCGAATCCACGAGCATTCCACCTCTTGCACTCGAGTGCGAGACCTTATGGCACCCCCATGGACGCCCTGCCATACGTTCGGTTCAGGATATGGTGTTCGCCCCATTGTCATGGCGGGCATCCACAAGTCTGGCGCGGGGCAGGGTGTGCTACTTCACGTCCGGGAATGTCACGCTATCCCCCGTGTGCAGGTCGAGCAGCGTAGCTGCCGAATCACGGTTGGCTGCAATCTCCCAGTATCCCTGACTTCCGCATAAAAGCCCGATGTGCCCCGTTGGTAGTGCCGCGTAATGGTCCACGGCCACCAGTGGAGTACGGCGTCCTTTGTGCCGCATCTCGTGCGCGGGCATGTCTGCGGCAGACGGTATGTTCAGGATGCAATTGCCGAAGTGGTCGACATGAAGGATGCGGGCTACGAGTCCCGAATCCGTGGTTTCGGGGCGTATCCATACGGGGGAATGCATGGCCGCCGTAGGCATCTCCTCGCCGAGGGCCTCGGGTGGCGTGCCCGTAGCCAGCTTTGCTGCGGCTGGGGCCATGATGTCACGGGCATGGAATGTGGCACTCGGGTTGCCGGAGACGATGCCGGGGCGTAGTCGCCATACCCGTGCGTCTCCGTTGCCGTGTTGGGCAGCCGCAAGGCAGAGTAGCCCGTTGTCTGGCGCGATGAACGTCCGGTGCCCCATTCTGAGGCATAGTATGGCCCGTTGCGATCCCACGCCGGGATCGACAACGGCCAGACAGATGGCGTGGAAAGGTAGATATGGCACCGATGCGGCGAGGTACAGGGCCCCTGTCTCTACGCGGAAATGCGGCACGCCGTGCGAGAGGTCGATGCAGCCGCATCCCGGTGCAAGCTGGTGTAATACGCCCCTCAACTGACCGACATAAGGGTCGGCGAGCCCGAAATCGGTCAGAAGCACGAAGCAGGGGGGCATGGAAGCGGCTCCGTGGAGGCGTTCACGCTCCAGCTATTTGTTGCGCGAGAACGTGATGTTGAACGAGAGCGCGTAGAGATGGTGGAAGAAGTCCACATACTCTACGAACACGTCGTCCGGCACCGAGATACGCGCAGGGGCGTAGTTGAGAATGCCCTTGATGCCCGCGTCCACAAGATGGTTCGCAGCACGCTGGGCCCGTTCGGGCGGGGTGGTGATGATGCCTATCTCGACATTGAGGTCTGCCACACGCTCTTTGAGACGTTTGGTGCAGATGACTTCAAGACCAGAGATTTCTTCGCCGATTTTGAAAGGGTCGCAGTCGAAGGCTCCGACGATGTGGAAACCCCGGAGTTTGAATTCCTTGTGGTTGAGCAGCGCCCTACCCAGGTTGCCCACGCCCACGAGCACCGTGCGCCATTCACGGTTCACACCGAGGGCGCTGGTGATGGATTCGATGAGACTCTTGACGTAGTAGCCTACGCCACGCACCCCGAATTCGCCGAAATAGGCAAGGTCCTTACGTATCTGTGACGCATTGACGTTGCACGCCTTGGCGAGGGGTTCGGAGGAGATGACCTCCACCCCTTCACGTTGCAGGTTTTCGAGAACCTGCACGTACACCGCCAGACGCTGGATGGTGGCGCGTGGGATGTGTTCGCTTTTGATGTTGGTCATCGTTCGTTAACTTCACTTTTTGCAATGCACATGACACCGTTCTTATAATGCAGAAAAAGGAGGCCGTTTGCAACGGCCTCCTTTCAGTCTGCCGGAAGTGTCCGTTAGCCCATGAAGGGGTTGGCGAACAGGAGGATCAGGTTGACGACCAGGGCGTAGATCGCCAGGGATTCGACGAAGGCGAGGCCGAGGATCAGGGTAACCATGATCTTGCCGCCAGCTTCAGGGTTGCGGGCGGTGCCTTCGCACGCGGCCTTGAGACCCATGCCCTGACCGATACCGCAACCGGCGGCGGCGATGGCCATACCGATGGCAGCGGCGAGGCAGGTGAGACCCAGAGCGCTGGAATCCATCTTGCCGTCAGCGGCGAAAGCGAGGGCAGCGAAGGAAACCATGGCCACGGTGTTGAGGGCGATCATCAGAAACTTACGCATGACTGAACTCCTTTAACTGTTATTAGTATCGGTCGTGAGACCATTCCCTTCGATTTAGTGGGCGTGCTCGAATGCGCCCTTCAGGTACACCATCGTCAGCATGAAGAAGATGAAGGCCTGAAGAACCTTGCCGAGCAGGAACAGGAAGTAGACCGGCAGGGTGCCCACGATGGGAGCCATCAGGAAGAAGAGCACCATGACGATTTCTTCACCGCGAATGTTACCGAAAAGACGGAGCGTGAGAGAGAGCGGACGTGCGCAGTGGGAGATGATTTCCAGCGGCAGCATCAGCGGGGTGAGCCACGTCATGGGGCCCATGAAGTGCTTGATGTAGCCGGGACCCCAGCGCTTGAGGCCCTGATAGTTGTAGTAGCCGAAGACGAAAAGCGCCATGGCCGCGTTGGTGTTGACGTTGGCCGTAGGCGCGTCGCAACCGGGAACGAGGCCCAGAAGGTTCTGGAAGAGGATGAACAGGAAGATGCCACCGAGAAGCGGGAACACCTTGCGTCCATCTTCGCCTATGTTGCCGACGACGAAATCTTCAAGACCGCCGATGACGACCTCGAAGACATTCTGGAGGGCACCAGGGACGACCTTCAGGCTGCTGCGGACGATGAGTCCCAGACTGAAGAGTATCGCCATGGCACACCACGTATAGAAAACGTGCTTGAATTCGACGGTCGCCCCGCCGATGGTAATCGTGTCCACATTCAGGAGCGTGGACCAGAGTACCGGATGCGGCAATCCACCTGCCATTCCCTTACGCCTCCTTCACATTTTGTCCGGCGAGTCTGAGAAGTCCCCAGACCGCTATGGCCGCCACGATCGTGGAAAGCCCTGCCACGAGAGCCGAGACGGAAACCTTGAGCCAGACGATAAGGCCGAACAGTATCAGCCCTGTAAGGCCAAGCCGCCCGTAGAACCTGAACAGCATACCGTACATCATGGAGCGGTCGTAAGGTTTGTACACGACCTGCTGTACGAATTTGGCCACGGCGTAGAAGTTGAAAGTACTCAGCACGGCCCCCACGCCGAACCAGAACAACCAACCGTTGATCCAGCCTAGACCAAGACCCGCCAGGAGAGAGACAGCTGTGACCAGAAGCTGGTTGCGGAGCACCACACGTACCTCTTGGGCACGGAAGCCCCTTCGCCAGAGCATCTCATCGATCCTTCGGACCGAACTTCTCAGCATCTTCCCTTTCCTGATCCCTGATGAGCTTCCGCGTGTCCAGATAGACGTTCTTGAACCCGGCAGCGACGCCGACGATCAAGAGTGCCACGGTAAGCCAAGGCCTTGTCCCCAACCAATCGTCCAGATAGTACCCGAAGATGCCACCTACGAAGGTGCCTGTAACCATGTGCAGGCCGATTGCGCTTGCCCGCGACAGGTTGTCCATGTACCTCTGGTCGTTGATTTTGAACCAGTTTTTAAAGAGCATAGCCGTCGTCTCCCTGCCGGAGCCCTTGGGTGGTCGGCGGCCTACTTCGTGCAATCGTTCACAAGTGAAGCCGTGTCTACCACAGCCCGCGTGAGGCGTCAACGAAGCAGCGCCGTTTGGTCTCATTTTTTTGCGTTTTCCCCTGCGGTCAACGTGTTTGATTGTTTGAACAAAAAACGAGGGTGTCATGCGTCGTCAAGAGAGGATGATGGCTGAAGAGTCGATGGTGTGGCAGGTCGTGGAAGAGGCCCGCTGGATGGTGCTGTCGCTGGTCGAGGCGGCGAATCCCTATGCCGTGCCCGTTCTCTTCGCGACAGGTGAAGGCTGCCTTTATGTCCACGGGGCGCGAGAGGGGCGCAAGGCTGCGTTGCTCAGTCGCGGTGTCGCGTGCTGTTGCGTCTTCGTCGCGGAGGCGGAAGTCAGACCCGCCCCTGAAGGGGCACCGTGTTGTGCATTCTCTTTACGCTATCGCAGTGCCGTCGCCACGGGAAGGGCGGAAGCCGTCGACGACGCGGATGAGGCTGCGCGCATAGCAGGACTGTTCTGTGAACGGTACGGGGCGGGTGACCGGAGTCTGGGGGACGCCGCTGTCGATGCCACGATGTTCTGGCGTATCGCGGTCGACAGCCTCGTGGGCAAGAAAGCCAATTGCTAGCGTGCGTGCGGGGTCTTCGCGTGCTTCAGTCTGCGGTGTCGATCAGTGGGCGCCGCCTTGCAGCAATGGCTTGTAATTGAACGAGTTCACCCGTTCGGAGTTGTGGCATTCGGAGCAGGCGTCCATAGTCGGCTTGCTGATGAGGGTGGGGTCGCCCGTTCCGCTGTGTGCGCCCCCTGGACCATGGCATACCTCGCATCCTGCATCCGCAAGGTGGGGCGTTGTCTCGAAACTGACGAAGCCGCCGGGACGACCGTAGCCCGTGGTATGGCAGGCGAAGCACTCGGCCAGTTCCTGTGGGGAAAGCTTGTCGCTCATGGTTTTGATGTGATCCGCTGAACGGGCTTTCTTGGCGTAGCGTTTGAAGTTGTCGTATTGCGACGGGTGACAGTCGGCGCAGGCGTCAGTGCCGACGTAGGTGGGCTGCCCTGCCTGCGGTGGCGAGGCTTCGGCTGTCGTCCCGCCATGTGGAGAGACAAAGGGCAGGACCAGCAGCAGAGTGATGGCTGGGAGGGCGCGTCGCACGTGAACTCCTGTGTGGCAGAGGTTGACGATGCGCATACCCGTTCGGGACGGGTGCACGGAAACATGCTTCCCCATATAGCCGGATGGGGCGCTACGATGTGGCGACCATAGTCTGATGTCGCCTCTCCCGTCTACGGGATAATGAGCTAACAGAGTAATATCTTGAGGTGTTCTTGCCGGGTATGAGACGGTTGCCCTGTGCCGCTCGCGCGAAGCCCGGGCCCATGCGGCGTTTTGCCGCGCAGGGGGCAGCGGGCGATACAGCGACTCAGTCCGTGACAGCGGATGCTATGCAGAAAAACCGGGAGCCCTCCCCCGGCGATCCGGTCTGCCGGTCGGTGTGTCAGGCAAGGTGCCGGGTGTCGGGAGGGAGGGCGCAGGTCTGTCGATGTGGAGAATGGACGGAAGGATAGCGAACGTCAGATGACTCCGGAAGGCCCACAGGGCATCACGCCAGGACGCAACATCATGTTGAAGAGGGCTTTCGAGGGCCTGTCAGGATGTGCTTCGGGGGCGGCCATGCGGGGCATCTCTGCCGAAGTCGTACGGATGGGCATCAGTGCCCGGCAGCCCATACCTCTATCTCTATCTTGATCGTATCAAGGCCCAGAGCCGAGACGTAGGCAACAGTCATGGACGGGTGCACGTCACCGAAGAATTCGATGTAGATCTCGTCGAAGAACTCCCAGTCGATTTCCTCTGTGGACCAAATGTTGACCTTGATGACATCGTCAGCACCAAGTCCTACGCTCTTGAGCAGGTTCGATATGTTCTTGAACGTGTTGATGACCTGATGATTGAAGTCTTCAGGGATGTTTCCGTCAAGGTCAGCACCGATCTGGCCAGAAAACGTATAAAGTGTCGCATTCGGTTCGACTTTTGTGATGTGGCTATAATTGCCGACTGCTTTGCTTATCCCATTGGATGGCATTCTTGTGACGATAGCATTCTTCATGAGCGGGCTCCATTTTGATTGTAAACAGATGGTAATAGGCCTTCATGGTAATATGCTATACAGTCGTGCTGATTGTGTCGTCTACTTCTTTGTTTGAGAGCAGGACAACCGTCTCGACGTGTGGCGTATGCGGAAAAAGGTCGACAGGGCGCGCTTCGTGCAGTGTATAGCGCTGCATGAGCAGGCCCACGTCACGAGCCATCGTCGCTGGATCGCATGATACATAGACGATGCGTGCCGGTGCCGTCTGAAGAAGTGCGTCTATCACATCAGGATGCATGCCGGCGCGAGGGGGGTCTGTGACCACCACGTCAGGGATGGGTTCTTGAGCTTTGCCTTTGCTGCGAGAACGGAGCAGTGCCCGTACATCCCCGGCGACGAAATCGCAGTGGGTGCAGCCTGCTGCCTGCGCGTTCCTTTGGGCTGCTTCGACGGATGCAGGCGTCGCCTCCATGCCGCAGATTGTCGCTGCGTGTTCCGCCAGCCACAGGGCAATGGATCCCACACCGCAGTAGAGGTCCCAGACATGTTCGCGTCCGCTCAGGCCTGCCATGCGCTCCACTTCGCCATACAGGAGTTCTGTGGCGCGGGTGTTGGTCTGCAGGAAGGTGTCGTGCCCGAAGTCGAGTTCGATGGCGCCCAGCTTTTCTGTCAGTACAATCTCACCTTCGGTGAAGACGGTCGCGTCGCCGTAAGCCACTTGCGAGTTCTGCGAGCGGATGGAGTGGACGCAGCCCGTGACCTCCGGCACTGCCTGACGCAGGGCGGTGAAAAAGGCACGCGCGACATGTTCGGCCTCCGGGTGCGGGGCGGTGATGCACTGGACGAGGCACTGCCCCCCCCTTGCGGGCTCACGCACGACGAGAAAGCGCCAGAAGCCGCGATGAGCCGCGTCGTCCCAGCCGGGAAGACCCGATGCGCGTGCGATGTCACGTGCCGTCGTGACGACGCGGCAGGTTGTGGCAGTCTGAAGCCCGCACGACGTCACATCCACGACCTCGTGCCCCCCCCGCCGGCGCAGTCCCAGATGAAGCATCTCCCGGTCATCCGTGGTGAAGGCGAACTCCATCTTGTTGCGAAAGCCCTGTTGCAGCGGCGAAGGGAGCGTGGGCAGTACATTGGGGGCTTCGATGCGCCCGATGCGTTGCAGGCTGTCACGGACGAAGCGTTCCTTCCACGCCAGTTGGGCCGGGTAGGGCAGGTTCTGCCATGTGCAGCCGCCACAGTCGCCGAAGTGCGGGCAGAACGGGTCGCACTCGTCTGCGGTGTGAGTGACAACGGCAAGGCATTCAGCCTCTGCGAAGCGTTTGCGCACAGTCGTGAGGCGGACATGAAGCTGCTGGCCAGGCAGACCGCGGTCGACGAAGATGACGCGCCCTTCATGGCGGCAGACGGCCTTGCCGCCCGGCGCGAGGGCATCGACCGTGACGTCGAGCGTCATGCCGTTTGCGAATGTTTCCATGATACTATTTCCGTGCTGCGCCTCAAGGCGCGGCTGCTTGTGCCGTCCGTCACAAAAAGAGTCTTGACTTTTCCGGCAATTGAGGCAACTAGTTGCCCATCCGAGCACATACGTCAAGCCCAGCCAAGGAGCCGAGCGATGATCAGCGAACTTATCGAGAACGCGATGCATTCGAGCCCGCAGGGATTCGTGGGCGTTTCCCTGATAGGCATCTACTTTTGCGTGATTGTGGCCACCGCCTTCTATCGCATCAGCAAGGGCGATCACCTCGGCGGGCACCACTAGGCCGAGTCGTCGCGACGCCAGGCCGTCAGGCATCATGCATCATGCGGGGTCGCTCCTTTGGGAGCGACCCCGTTTCTGTTTACGTCAGGGCGTGTGGCGTCTTGGCTGAGCCCATGTGGGCTGCCCGGCTACGACTGCCGGACGCATGTTCTCGAGGTCACAGGTCCGCGGCGCAGGTCACGCGCGCGCAGTCCACGGCCCGGTCATGCAGGATGTCCATGAGATACTGTCCGTAATCGTTCTTGAGCATGGGGGCAGCCAGACGCTCCAGTTCTGCGGCGTCGATGTAGCCCATTCGGTAGGCTATCTCCTCGAGGCACGAAATCTTGAGCCCCTGTCTATTCTGGACGGCGCGGACGAACGAGGACGCCTGATGGAGTGATTCGAAGGTGCCGGTGTCGAGCCATGCGATGCCACGCCCGAGGAACTCGACCTTGAGCCTGCCTTCACGCAGGTACAGGTTGTTCAGGTCGGTTATCTCGAGTTCGCCACGGGCAGAGGGCTTCAGCGTGGCTGCCATGTCGGCTACGGCACCATCATAGAAATAGAGACCTGTGACAGCGTAGCGCGACTTGGGCTTGGCGGGCTTCTCTTCGATGCTCAACACCCTACTGTCGGCATCGAACTCGACCACGCCGTACCGTTCAGGGTCGCGTACCTTGTAGCCGAACACCGTGCCGCCTTCGGTGAGGTTGGCGCAGCGGCGCAACAGGCTGGGCAGCCTGTCGCCGTAGAAGAGGTTGTCACCGAGAATGAGACAGCATGGTTCTCCGGCAAGGAAGTCGCGTGCCAGCAGGAAGGCTTGCGCCAGACCGTCGGGGCTTGGCTGTACGACATAGGTGAAGCAGACACCGAACTGGCTGCCGTCGCCAAGGAGCTCCTGAAAGCGCGGCTGGTCGCCGGGGGTGGTGATGATACATATGTCCCGGATGCCAGCCAGCAGAAGCATGGACAACGGGTAGTAGATCATGGGCTTGTCGTAGACGGGCATCAGCTGTTTGCAGACACCACGTGTGATGGGGGCAAGGCGAGTGCCTGAACCTCCGGCAAGAACAATGCCTTTCATGCATACCTCGTGCAGAAGAATGGGCACACTCTAGCCGTAACAGGGCAGAAAGAAAAGGGCGGGGCGGATTGGTAGGTCCGGGGAGAACAGCCTTGGGGGAGGGCCTTGGTGCGGTGGTTCTCCCCGGACCTGAGACGAGACACACTCAAGAGGGGATATACCCCCGCCGGAAAAAGATGTCTGTTAGATTTTTTCTTGGAATGGACATTCACTTCGGGAGAACCCGCCTGCACCCTACCCTGGAGAGGAGGGGGGCGGGCGGGGGGATGCTATGCTATGGATGCTTGGGAATGTCGTGCGTTGCGACAGGTAGGGGGGGGCAAGCGGGTCGCGCGCTGGAGGCGTGTCCGGGGATGAGCCCCTTCCACATCGCCGCCGCTGCGTTTCTTCGTGAATCTTGTCAGATGGTTGTCTTGGAGTCGGCAGGTGCGGCAGTGCGTGGTGAAGATAGGGCTTGCCACGCGCGGGGCATGAGTGTAGGTAGAAACGCTTTCGCGATGAGGGTGCCGCTCTGGAAGGCGGTTGACTTTTCCTTTCGGAGGGGCTAAAAGTGCCCTCTCTTTTTCTGGAGGTTACGATGTACGCGATTATCGAAACGGGTGGCAAGCAGTTCCGCGTCGAGGAAGGCAGCAAGATCTTTGTCGAGAAGCTTGCGTCCGAAGCCGGCAGCGAGATCGTCATCGATAAGGTTCTGATGCTCGGCGGCGGCGACGTCAAAGTCGGCGCTCCTTATGTCGAGAATGCTAAGGTCACCGCCGAAGTGGTCGAACACGGCCGCGGCGAGAAGGTCGTCATTTTCAAGAAGTGGCGCCGCAACGACTCCCGCAAGAAGCAGGGGCATCGTCAGGACTTCACTGCCCTGAAGATCAAGGCTATCACGGCCTAGCTATCAAGGAGTAATCTGTCATGGCACATAAAAAAGCAGGCGGCAGCTCCCGCAACGGTCGCGACAGTCAGGGGCAGCGCCGTGGCGTGAAGCGCTTTGGCGGTCAGCTGGTTCTCGCTGGCAACATTCTTATCCGTCAGCTCGGCACCAAGGTGCACCCCGGCGAAAACGTCGGCATGGGCCGCGACTACACCCTGTTCGCCAAGGTGGACGGGACGGTGCGTTACGAGAAGTTCACCCGCAAGCGCAAGGTGCTTACCCGGGTGCACATCGACGCCGTGTAGGTTCGCCTGCACGCACAGCCTTACCAGCATGGGGGCGGAAGTCGCGCTGCGTCTTTCGCCCTTTTTGCGTTCATGCGCCGTCTTGTGCGGCTCTTCAACGGCGGCTATAGTCGCCGGATAACCATAACGATTGCAAAGGCAGGCTCCCATGCGCTTCGTAGACGAGGCGACCATCAATGTACGTGCGGGTAAAGGCGGCAATGGCTGTCTTTCGTTCCGGCGTGAGAAGTTCATCCCCCGCGGGGGGCCGGACGGCGGTAACGGCGGCGATGGCGGCAGCGTCATCCTGCGGCCCACCAACAGGCTGCTCAGCCTGTACGACTTCCGGTTGCAGCGCAACTACGAAGCCCGCAACGGGCAGTCGGGCATGGGCAGCCAGTGCGACGGGCGCAAGGGCGAGGACCTTGTCCTTGAACTGCCGCTGGGCACGCTCGTCTTTGAAGTCGATGACGAAGGGCACGAGCAGATGATCGCCGACCTGAGCGACCCGGACGGTGTGTTCGTGGTGGCACGGGGCGGTCGTGGCGGCAAGGGCAACGAGCATTTCAAGTCGTCCACCATGCGCGCTCCCCGTTTTGCCCAGAAGGGCGAACCGGGCGAGGAGCGGCGGCTCAGACTTGAGCTGAAGATACTCGCCGATGCCGGTCTGCTTGGCTTGCCCAACGCAGGCAAGTCCACGTTCATCTCGCGCATATCCGCGGCCCGGCCCAAGATCGCGGCGTATCCGTTCACCACGCTCACGCCCAACCTCGGCGTGATGATCGACGAGGTCGACCCCGACCGCCGCATGGTCATCGCCGACATCCCCGGTCTCATCGAAGGTGCCCATACCGGACAGGGACTCGGACACCGTTTTCTCAAGCACGTGGAGCGCACCCGCTTTCTCGTGCATATCCTCAGCATAGAGGATATCGACCCGGAGAATCCGTGGACGGGCTTCGACCTCATCAACGAGGAACTTGCACGATTCGACGAGGTGCTGCGCGAACGCGAGCAGATCGAGGTCGTCAACAAGATCGACCTGCGCACCCCGGAAGAGGTCGACGCGCTGCGCCAGCAGGCTGCGCAGCAGGGGCGGCGCATCTTCTTCATCTCTGCCATGCACGGTGAAGGTATCGAAGAGGTCGTGGATGCCATGTGGCGTCTGCGCGACACCATCGATATGCACGAACCGCTGGTGCACCTGCAGGAAGTCGAGGAAGAGGACGAGGAGTTCGAGGATATCGAGGTCGTATACACCCGCGAATAGCGGGAGGAGCCATACCGATGGAGTGGACGGAGGAACGCGCCGCAGCCCTGCGCGAGGCGCGTTGCGTAGTGGTCAAGGTGGGCAGTGCCGTGCTGACCACCGAAACGGGCGTCAATCTTGCCGTCATCGACAGTCTCGCCGCCCAGCTTTCGGCCTTGCAGGAATCTGGCAAGCGGGTGGTGCTCGTCTCTTCGGGTGCTGTGGCTGCCGGGCGCAGTGCCTTGCGCGACTGCTGCGAGATTGCCGGAATGCCGCATAAGCAGGCGGCTTCGGCCGTAGGGCAAAGCCGTCTCATGCATCACTATGACGAGGCGTTCGCCCGTTACGGGCATCTCTCGGCGCAAGTGCTTCTCACCCGGGACGACCTGCGGAACCGTGAGCGTTTTCTCAACGCACGCAACACGTTCCAGGCGCTTCTCGACTGGGGGGTCATCCCGGTCGTCAACGAGAACGACACCGTGGCGGTGCAGGAACTCAAGTTTGGCGACAACGACTGCCTTGCCAGCCTGCTGCTCAACGTCGTCGAGGGCGACCTGTACGTCAACCTCACCTCCGCGTCGGGTGTCTATGCCGACAACCCGCAGACCAATCCCGAAGCCGGTATCCTGCCGTGCATCGAGGACGTGCACACGCTCGACCTCGATGTGATGTGCGGAGGCAAGACGTCTGTCGGTACCGGCGGCATGTACTCCAAGCTGCTGGCTGCAAGCCGCGCCGCACAACTGGGGGTGCCGACGCTCATTCTTCCGGGGCGTGAACCGCGCATCCTCGAACGTGCCTTCTCGGGTGAACCCGTGGGGACATGGGTGCGCCCCGAGGCACGAGTCGTGTCGCGCCGCAAGTACTGGCTGGCGTACCAGTCCGAACCTTCGGGGACGGTGACGGTGGACGAGGGTGCGGCCCGTGCGCTGTTGCAGCAAGGTGGAAGCCTGCTTCCGGGCGGCGTCTGCGATGTCTCCGGCGCATTCGAACCCGGGGCGCTTGTGCGTATCGCCGGGCCGGACGGAACCGTCATTGCCGTGGGTTTGTCGAATTACGGCGACCGTGACCTTGTGCGGATAAAGGGGCATCGACGTCACGAGGTGGCTGCCATTCTCGGTGATGCCCATTTCCCGGAAGTGGTGCACCGCGACAACATGCTTCTGGACGCCGTGGTATAGCCCGCGAAACATCGACGTGTGGCACCCGTCGAAGGGTTTGCTGCTCACGTATGGATAGAGAAGGTTAGAGGAGCCGTCATGACACATCCCCCTTGCATTCTCACCATCGCCGGTTCCGATTCGGGCGGTGGTGCCGGTATTCAGGCCGACCTCAAGACCATGACCGTGCTTGGTGGATTCGGCATGAGCGTCATTACCGCGCTCACGGCCCAGAACGGTCTTGGCGTGACGGGCATCCACGCCCCCGATGCGGATTTCGTTGGTCTGCAACTGTCCACGGTTCTCGAAGGTTTTCCGGTGGCCGCTGCCAAGACCGGTATGCTGTTCTCCGCCCCTATCATCGAGAAGATGGCTGAAGGGCTTGCCGGAAAGACCTTCCCGCTGGTGGTCGACCCCGTATCCATAAGTCAGAGTGGACATCGCCTGTTGCAGGAGGACGCAGTGGAGGCCCTTGTGCGACACATGCTGCCACTGGCAGACCTGCTGACCCCCAACCGGCCCGAAGCCGAGATGCTGGCCGGGATGCCCATCGATACGGCGACCGACGTGCATACGGCCATCGACCGTATCCTCGCCAAGGGGCCGCGTGCCGTACTGCTCAAGGGGGGGCATTTCGAAGGCGACGGACAGTTGGTCGACTGGCTGGGCCTTCCGGGTGGAACGCCCGTGGCTTTGCCACAGCCGCGTGTGAACACCCCCAACAACCATGGCACCGGATGTACCCTTTCGGCGGCCATCGCCACATTTCTTGGCCTTGGGCATCCGTTACGCGAGGCTGTCGTGGCTGCACAGCAGTACCTCAACCGCTGTCTGGCCGAGAGTTACACGCCCGGCAAGGGCTTCGGGCCGCCCAATCACGCGGCCCCCTGCCAGTGCCGCGGCTAGCGTGCCTCGACGGAACGCGTCGGCATGTTCTCCGAGGCGTCTCATGGATGGCCCTTGGATGCTGCGCTGCGGCCTCGTCAGGTCGAGGCCGACGAATGCGTCTGCCGTGAGAAGCCGCGTTGGGGGCGTCGCACCGTCATTGTCGGGCCTATGCGCCATCCGGTCATGATTCGCCGTGATGCCGTGCCGCACCTCTGGACGCAGGTGCACGTGCCATTGCAACTCGAGAGTCCCCGTCGCCTGCGCTCCGGGGACTCTGCATATGTTTGCGGACCGCAATCCCGTGCCGCATCGCACGACATCATCGTCGGTGACAGCGTCCTGCGCTGTCAAAGTGCACTTTCAAACTGGCGCTGTTGCCCGGCGGGGCGTAGGGGGCTGGGGCACTAGTCGAAAGGGGCACGCCTTCAGGGTGGAAGTGCGCCTTGCAGAGGTCGCCGCAGGCCCTTTCGCCTGCTGCGCGATCGCAGGCCGTCCTCTCCGCTGTGCACTATACCCCTCGCCATCGTCGGACTTGGAAACGTACGGGGGTTGCGCTAGTGTGCGCGGGTGCCTCATCGCTGCGGTGAGACACCTTCGTTCCGGTGCAATCCGGCGCGAAGGTGTACGACACACCATTTTCAGGAGAGCCCATGTCCGCCTGCCATGAAACGTACTGTGCTCCGCCGGAGCGTGTAACCCCTGACGAATTGCAGCGGCAGGTCGCTCTTTTCCGGTCGATACCGCTCACTGAACTGCTTGACGCGGTGGGTGAGGTCGTGCTGGTGCTCAATACCTGTCGGCAGGTCGTCCACGCCAACCGGAATCTGCTCAGCCTTCTGGGCCTTCAGGAAGCCGCGCATCTTTTCGGGCAGCGCCCGGGCGAGGTCTTGCAATGCGAACATGCGTGCGAGGGGCCCAACGGTTGCGGCACGGCGGAAGGATGCCGCCCGTGCGGGGCGTTGCAGTCTATTCTTGCCGGTATCGGCGGAGAGCGGGTCGAGGGCGAATGCCGCATCACCCGGACGTTGCAGGGGCGTCTCTCGGCCTGTGATTTCAAGGTGTGCGCCACACCCATGACGCGCGAGGGCGACCACTTCGTCATCCTGTCCATGTCCGACATCAGCCATGAGAAACGCCGTAGCGCACTGGAGCGCATCTTTTTCCACGACCTGTTGAACATGGCGGGGGGCTTGCGCAGCATATCCGGCTTGCTCGTCGAGGATGTACCGCTGGATGTGCGGGCGGATATGCTGCTGGTGCATCGCTATGCGACGGCGCTGGTCGAGGAGATTCTGGCCCAGCGGGTGCTCGTGGCTGCCGAGAACGATGAACTTGGCGTCGAATTGCGAGACGTGCAGGCACGTGAGGTGCTGCGCGACGTCATCGAACTCTACCGTACCCACGAGGCATGCATCGACAAGCGCCTTGTCATGGAACCTTGTGGCGGGCACCTGCTCATTTCCACCGACAGGGTCCTGCTGGCGAGAGTGCTTGGCAATCTCGTGAAGAACGCGCTTGAAGCCTCGCCGCGTGGTGGTGTGGTGACGGCAGGTTGTGAAGCCACACCCTCCGGAGTGACGTTCCGGGTGCATAATGCCGGATTCATCTCCCCGGAAGTGCGGGCACAGATGTTCCAGCGCTCGTTCTCCACCAAGGGACAAGGACGTGGCCTTGGCATGTACGGTGTGCGCCTGCTCACGGGCAACTACCTTGGCGGACGGGTCGAGTGCCTGTCATCCCGTGACTCGGGTACGACACTGCTGGTGATTCTTCCCCGGTATCTGAAACACCGGCAGGACGGCAAGGAGAGGCCGGATGCCGATTGACGCGACCGGGTCGCAAGGACAGGGCAGACCGGGAGACGGAGACGACGCGCCGAATGCCGCATCGCCCGGTATCCGGAAGCCCGGGGCTTCCCCTGCGAAGGGCGGCTTGCCGCATCGAGGCGGCATCCGCCCCTTGCGTGTACTGCTGGCAGAGGATGACCCGCTTGTGGCGCATCACATCCGTGGTCTTGTACAGCGGATAGGTCAGGAGGTCGTGGGAACGGCAGCCACTGCAGGGGAGGTCATGTCCCTTGCTGCCCAGACCCGCCCTGATGTCGTACTCATGGACATCTGGCTTGAGGGCGGTTCCAGCGGCATCGAAGCCACGCAACATCTCGTGGCCGAACATGATTTGCCCGTGCTGCTGGTCTCCGGCACCTCCAGCAGCGACATCGTGGATGATGCCATCGCTTCGGGGGCTCTCGGGTTCATCAGCAAGCCCGTCACCGCCGCAGAGTTGCAGGTCAACCTGCGTATCGTCCGGCACAGGCAGGACCTGCTGAACCGGCTTCGTGAGAGTGAGGAGCGGTTCCGTTCCATTTTCGACAATGCAGCCGTCGGAATCTATGTCTGCACGCTCGAAGGACGTCTTGTCACCGTCAACGCCACCTTCGCCCGCATGCTGGGCTACACGGGGCAGGCCGAGATGCTGCGGCTTGTGCGCGACTTTGGCGAACAGGTCTACGACGACCCCGGTCGCAGAAGGCATCTGTGTGAGCGCTTGCTGGCAGGCGAGCCCGTGGAAGGTGTGGAATCGCTCATCTATGGGCGTGATGGTGAGGCCCTGTGGGTGAGCGAGCATTGCAGGCTCGTGCGTCGGGAGGATGGTGTAGCCACGCGGTACGAGGGTATCGTCGTCGACATCACTGCCCGCAAGGATGCGGAACAGCGCGAACGAACGACCATGGAACTCTTGAGAAGCACCATGGACGCCCTGCCGGACCTTGTCATATTGCAGGACTTCGACCGTAACGTCATCATGGTCAACAGGTCCTGTGCCTCATCGGGCATGGTGGCACCCGGAGACGTGGTTTGCGAGACCCCGGGCGACATGGCGGGCGAGACTCCCTTCGACATGTTCCGTCGCGACGGTGATGAACATGAGGGTCTCGTGAGGCTGTCCGGCACCGGGCGTGTGTGGTGGTCGCGCGTGGCCCCTTTCCGGAGTCCGGAAGGAGAGATTGTGGGGGCTGTGGAGATTTTGCGGGCGCATGATGGAGAGACGGATGCGTAAACATGCCTTCGTGAAGGTCGATTGCAACTGTCTTCGTCGTGCCACCAATTTCAAGTGCAAGCATTGTGGTGTGATGGAATACCGCAGCGAACGCGAGATACGCAATCTGCCGCTTTCGCTGGCCCGATGTGAAGACGCAGGGGCCCCGGCCCCGAGTCCCGAAGAGAAGCTTCGCGGTATGTTCGGGGGAGGGTTCGATTGCCTTGCTACGGGCGAGGAGGGCGAAGACAGCCAAGAGTGATTGCATTCCGTGACTTGTCCGGTAGAATGGTGATGTGGGCCTGTGGGAGGGCGACACTCAATCTGGCCGGGGTGGTCATGGGTATCAGACAGAAACTGTTTCTTCCGTTTGCGTTGGCAGTGTTCATCCTTGGGGCAGGTGCCTACTGGGTGCTCTCAGGTGAACTTCATGCTCTCAAAAGTGTCTTTCTTGAACGCATAGCCGAATCGAAATCGAGCGAACTTGCCCAGAATGTCGAGCTTCTCGGCACGCAAGCACTGGAGCAGGCTTCGCTTTTCTCCGCGTTGCCCGTCGTGCAGGAGGCCTATGCCATCGCCATGTCGGGGAACATCGCCGACGAGCGTGATGCCAAAGGCCAAGAGGCGCGTGAACTGCTGCGCCGTGAACTCAAGGGGCACCTTCAGTCGTTCGAGGCGATCAACGGGCGCAAGTTCAAGCTGCATTTCCACCTGCCCAACGGGCGTAGCCTCGTGCGCCTGTGGTCGGCGAAGCAGGTCAAGCGCGACGGTCAGGGGGTGGACGTTTCCGACGACATCTCGACGTTCAGGCAGACCGTGGTCGAGGTCAACCGAAGCGGTCAGCCGCGCAAGGGCATCGAGGTCGGGCGCGGCGGTTTCGACGTGCGTGGCGTTTCTCCGGTGCGTGATGCCTCCGGGAAGCAGATAGGTTCCGTCGAAGTGCTGGTGGAGTTCGCGCCCTTGCTCGAAGTCGCATCGCGCGGGCAAGGCGAGGACCTTATGCTCTTCATGAACACCAGCCTGCAGGACATCGCCAACGGGATGTCGGACAGGTCCAAGCACCCTCTGGTCGGCAGCGACTTCATGCTGGCCACGGGCAACCCGAAATCACCCGCGTTCGCCAAGGTCTCGCCGCAACTGCTGACGGCGGGACGCACCGGCGTCCACGTCGAGGATGAAGGCGGAACCGCGCTGATGTCGTTCCCCGTGAAGGACTACAAGGGTGAACAGGTCGGCGTGTTCGTCTTTGTCATGGACAACTCGGCTGCGGCAGCCATCTTCGATACCTTCGCCAAGGTGATGCTCGTGGCGTTGCTTGCCCTTCTCGTCGTGCCCGGCATCATCTTCTCCACCTTGCTCACCCGCGTCGTGGTCAGACCTGTGGGCAACGTGGTGCGGCTCATCCGTGACATCACCGAAGACAGGGCCAACCTGAACGACAGGCTCGCCGATACCGATTCCGGCGAGGTTGGCGAACTGTGCCGCTGGTTCAACCGGCTCATGGGCAAGATAGAGGACATCCTCTGTTCTGTGGAAGGGTACAAGAACATCGTCAATGCCATCCCCGACCCCGTCTTCGCCGTCGATGACGACTATAATATCCTGCTGGCCAACAACGCCGTCGCAAGGCTTGCAGGAAAGACGGATGGCGAACAGGTACGCGGCATGCGGTGCAGTTCCATCTTCAACACGTCGGTGTGCGGCACCGACAGGTGCCCCATCTGCCAGGCACGAACCAAGCAGGGGCGCTACGAGGCCGAAATCATCGAACTCAACATCCACGGGAAGAGCCGCTGGATTCGTCCGTATGGCGATATCCTACACGATTGCCACGGGCAACGGGCAGGTTACCTCGAGGTGGCCAGTGATGTGACGGAACTCTATCGCAAGGAGACCGAACTCAAGGGGCACATGTCGCGGATGCAGGCGGTCAACACCGAGGTCGTCGAAGTGGCTTCGCAGGTCGCCGAGGCCTCGGCCAGCATCGAGGAACAGACGCGACAGGTGCTTTCGAGTGCCGATTCGCAGCGGCACCTCATCGCCGAGAGCGTGGGGGCCATAGGCCAGATGAACGACACCATCATGGAGGTGGCCCGCAGCGCCGCACTCGCTTCGCAACAGGCCGGAAGCGGACAGACCAAGGCGCAGGAGGGGTCGCGTATCGTGAGCGACGCGGTGCAGGCCATCGGCACGGTCAGTCAGCTTTCGGGCGTGTTGCGGACCAACCTCACCGAGTTGGGCGGGCAGGCCGAATCCATCGGGCAGATCATGAACGTCATCTCCGACATCGCCGACCAGACCAACCTGCTGGCGCTCAACGCCGCCATCGAAGCGGCGCGGGCGGGTGAAGCCGGAAGGGGATTCGCCGTCGTCGCGGACGAGGTTCGCAAGCTTGCCGAGAAGACCATGAATGCCACGCAAGAGGTGCGCCGTTCCATCGAGACCATCCAGAGTGGTGCGGCCCGCAACATCTCCAGCATGGAGGAGGTCGCCAGCGCCGTCGGTCAGGCCACGGTACTGGCTGAACGCTCGGGTACGGCCTTGCGGGAGATCGTCGCACTGGTCAACGACACTTCGTCGCAGGTGACGGCCATCGCCACCGCTGCCGAGGAACAGTCGGCTTCGAGTGAGGAGATAAAGCGCAGCGTGGAGCAGGTGAGTGCCCTTTCCGAGGAGACGGCGCAACGGATGGAGGATGCCGCCAGGGCAGTCAACGACCTGACGGGGTTGGCGCAACGCCTCGGTCATCTCTCCCGCAGCTAGTCACTGAATGCAACGGAAGCCCTGAACCGCCGCACGGCGGTTCAGGGCGCTGACCAGCCTCGCTTCTACGGATGCGAGGCTGGTCCTTTTTGGTGCAAGACGCGTCTTGCCCGGAAGACCTGACAGCCCGGAAAACGTGAGGCCGTGGCCGTGTCGCATGGTGGGCTTGGGCCCCTGTGGGGTCTGCATACGTATCGCGGGGAGTCTTGCACAGGGCACCGCCCTCCTTGCCGTGCCTCCGGATGGCCCCGGTGATGCCGCGGCAGGGACGCCGTGCGCCCAGGGTCGTCTGCTGCGTATGCAATGTGGGCGCAAGAAGCATGAACGGTTGCGAAGTGACGACAGTGCGTGATGGGATGTGCACGTAGGCTTCAGTCCCTGAACGCCATCATGAGTTTGCGGAGAGAAGCCAAGCCGCGTTGGATCCTTCGAAAGCGTGGGGGAGTCCATCCGGGACACCCTGCGTGGCCTGCGGTGCATCAAGAGAGAGTAGAGCTGATTCAGGTTATAATCATGCACTATGGGATGGCGTTTGTTGACACCAGTTGATTCGAGATGCTAATCGCGCATTGATGTGTTGCAAAGTTACCGGAAATGGTCCGGTGCGTGCGACACTCAGGTGGAGCACCCTGATGCAGAAGACCACCTTCACACTCGGCGAAGCCGCCGAACTGCTCAGTTGCCACAAGGAGACGCTGCGCCGTGCCATCAAGGATGGCGCGTTGCGGGCGGCCCGTCTTGGGCGCGGCTATCGCATTTCGCGTATCGACCTTGAGGCGTTCTGGACAGCTCAAGGCGGTGGCGAGCTTTTCGGAGAAACGGTTGGCGAAGACCAGCCCGTCTCCCCTGCGCAACCGCGTGAGGAGAAACGGCGCAAGGAACCGACCGGGCCACGGCAACTGACCCTGCCCACATCCTAGAAGAGGAGGCTGCATGGGTTCCGACATGACCTGCAGGGCGATGGAGGATCTGGTGTTGCGCAACGATGCCGGAGAAGACATCGCATTCAAGGGGCGTCTGTTCTCCGAGTGTTCGTGGTACGATGAGGAGCAGGGCGTTCTGACACGGCAAAAGCTCTTCATCACCGAAGACAACGAACAGGTCTACTACATTGTCACCGGTTCCGGCGCCGAACGCTCACGGCGTGCCTATCGTCTGCGCCTTGAAGGTGACCAGTGCGTCATCTGCAATGGCACCAGCGAGATGGTGGTGCAGCTTGATTTGCTCATGCTGGCCGTGCGGGGCTTGTGCGGGTTCGACCTTGCGGGTGAGCAGCTTCTCGCCAGTATCGAAGAGACGCTCAAGGCTGCCAACGGCTAGACGTTTCTGGCAGTTTTTTTTCTTTGGTCACCGGAAGTCACATTTCGGTGTCGCTCTTCCGTAATGGCGCAATGCCGTGTATGGTGGATTCAGTACCTTTCGAGAACACCGAGGGAGGTTGCCGTGTCCATCAGCAAGAAATTTCTCAAGACCCGCCCCGTATGCAAGGTGCGCTTCGTACTTCCCTCTTCGCAATGCGAAGGGGTGGAGACCGTGTGTCTTGTCGGTGAGTTCAACGGCTGGAACGAACAGCGCAATCCCATGAAACGTGGTCGTGACGGAAGCTTCAGCGTCGAGGTCGAACTTGAGACCGGGCGTGAATACCGTTTCAGGTATCTTCTCGACGGGTGTCGCTGGGCGAACGACAGCGATGCAGACGGCTACGAATACTGCCCCTTCGCCAATGCCGACAACGCGCTTGTGAGTGTATAGCGCCGCCGGGAAATGGCGTCGGAACACACCCTGGCATCGTCTCGCCTTTGCGAGAGTCGTTGTCGGTCGTGAGATGCTGTTCCCCATTGAGACCCCCTCCGCATGGGGAGACCAGTGGCATTTCCGGTCGGGCTGTGCATGGACGCCCGGGGCGTGCGGCAAGCACGACAAGCCCTCTGCATCACCTCGCGTCACATCGTTTCGGCCCACTGCCGTGTGGGGCTGCCGCTACTTCTGTGCACCGTGTTGACGGCTGCCAGTGAAGTGTCGTGACTCTCGGGTGTACGCCACGAGCCCTGTGCCATCCGAACGCGCGTTATATACGGCATAGTTGCAAGTCGTCGCTCCCCCTTGTACAGTCCCGCTAGGGAGCGGCGCATAACCGGTGCCGTATGAGTCATGACTGAGATACAGCGCGACATAGACCTGATGGGCATGCCTCTGGAGGGGGTCGTCGCGTATTGGCTGTCGCTCAAGAAGCTGGTGGGTGGCAGCCGCAGTTTCAAGTCACTTGAGCAGGAGGCCGAATTCACGCCCGAACCCTTCGTGCGTCACCTGCTCGAACTCGCCTTCGCTTCTCATCTGGACTCGTCTCGCGTGCGCGAACTTGCCCTCACCAAGGGAGAAGTCGTGTGCGCGACGCTCGACAGGCGTTTCGACCTCATGCGCATCGCGGTCATGGATGTGGCGTCCGGAGAGAACCCTCATCGTACCCTGGCTCGTATGGGCGCGCGGTTCCATGCCTTGCCTGTCGAGGCCGACCGTGCGCTCGCCTACGCACAAGAACTGCTTCGCCTCGCTCTCGAAAAGGAATCCTCCGAACCCTTCTTCAACGTCCACCACCGGCAGAATGATGACAAGCTGCTGGTGACTCTTCTTTTTTACGTGATGCTGGCCCGCCACCATGGAAGGATAGCCTGTCGCCCCTTTGTGCCTCACATGGGGGCACGCTTTTTCGGTGACGCGCTCGCTCTGGTCGTTGACGGATTCGACGCGCCGTTCGTCCGCAAGTGGATGAAACGGCACAAGCAGGTACTTCTCGAAGAACTGCGTGGCAAGGTGCGGGTTTCCGTCGACATGTGTCTTGGCATCCGTGACAGGCTCGATTACGACGACCTGTTCCGGGTCGCGCGTTCCCACATGCGTTAAGGGGGTGGGAACATGCCAGAACGATCGCACCGGCGCCTTGTCCATCTGGCATTCCGCATGTTGCAGGGTGCGGCGTTGGGGGCGGGGGCCCCGTTGGGCTGGCTTGTCATCCGCACGCTTCTTGACCTGTCCCCGTCACATCCGGACTATGACTTCTGGCTTTTTCTCTACATCTCGGTAGGGTCCATACTCGTCTTCACCGGCATGGGAGGCTGGGTCGGCAGAGAGGAGTTGCGACTTGAACGGCTGTCGCTGGTCGACCCGCTGACGGGACTCTACAACAGGCGTTCGTTCGAGACGGCGCTTGAGAAGGAGATGGCCCGGTGGCGTCGTCGAGAGGCCCCCGTGGCCCTGCTCATGCTCGACCTCGACCATTTCAAGCTGGTCAACGATACGTGGGGACATCAGGCGGGTGACAGGGTGTTGCAGACGCTTGCCCGTCTTCTGTCCTCTACCGTCCGCATCGAGGACTTGCCCGCGCGGGTCGGGGGCGAGGAGTTTGCCGTCATCATGCCCGAGGTGACAGGTGATGAGGCGTATCAGGCGGCTGAACGTCTGCGCCTTGTCGTGGCCGGGCATCTTTTCGACATCGGTGTCGAATCCATCGAGGTTCGTGTCTCCATTGGTGTGGCGTGCACTGAGATGCAGAACGTGGCTGATGGGGCGACACTGGTACGTCTCGCTGACGAAGCGCTGTACCGCGCGAAGCAGCGCGGGCGCGACAGGGTGGAAACAGCATGGTAGTCGCCACCGGAGGGGGGCATCTGCATTCTGCGTTTCGGCAGAAAGCCGCTACTCGGGACCTGCCCGAATGGGCCGTCTTTCTTTTCGGCCGACTCCTCTGTCTGCCTCCTGATGCGCTCACGTCATTGCCGCCTGTCGTCCTCTAGCCACGGCTGTCAGGGCAAGTCCCCCCGTCTACCATTCTGCGTCCTCTTTTCCTTCTCGCCTCGTCTCCCCTGCCATGCCTTCTCTACCGGGGGGATGCGGCCCTGAAACGTTGTGCCCTGATTGTCATGCGTGGCGAAAACGGGCATTATCATGCGTCGCCTCATGCCCGATGACATTCAGGCGGATACCCGCCAGGAGGATACCATGCAGCTTCACGGATTCGAACTCATAGACGAGACCAACCTCGAAGAACTCTCAAGCCGCGTACGCCGGTGGCGACATGTCGTCACGGGTGCGCAGCTTCTTTCCTTCTGCAATGCCGACGAGAACAAAGTGTTCGGTGTCAGCTTCCGCACTCCCCCCGGCGACTCCACAGGCGTCGCGCATATCCTCGAACATTCGGTTCTTTGCGGTTCCGAGCGTTATCCGGTCAAAGAACCGTTCGTGGAACTGCTCAAGGGGTCGCTCCAGACATTCCTGAACGCCTTCACCTACCCTGATAAGACGTGCTACCCCGTGGCAAGCACCAACCTTCAGGATTTTCGTAATCTTGTTGATGTGTACCTCGACGCGGTGTTCTTTCCGCGTATCGATGAGAACATCTTCCGGCAGGAAGGCTGGCACATCGATGCCGAGACGGCTGACGGCCCATGGAACTACAAGGGCGTCGTCTATAACGAGATGAAGGGCGTCTATTCTTCGCCCGAGTCGGTACTTTCGGAACAGTCGCAGCAGGCGATCTTTCCGGAGCATGTCTACGGGCTGGATTCGGGCGGCAACCCCGAGCGCATCCTTGAACTGACGTATGAGCAGTTCCGCGACTTCCATCGTCGTTTCTATCACCCCGGCAACGGCCGTTTCTTCTTCTGGGGCGACGACCCAGAAGAAGCCCGCCTTGAGCATATCGGGCGGGTGCTGTCGCGTTTCGATAGGCTTGATGTGGATTCCGCTGTGCCTCTCATGGGGCACCGTGACACGCCTCGCCTTCTTGAGGTGCCCTTCGCCGCCGGGGAAGGCGATACCCGTGGCATGGTCACGGTGAACTGGCTTCTTGACGAGACCGTCGATGCAGAGCGCAACTTCGCTTTGCACATGCTCGAACACATCCTCCTGGGGATGCCCGGTTCGCCGCTGCGTCGTGCGCTCATCGAGTCGGGTCTGGGTGAGGATGTCGCCGGTGTAGGTTTGGAAGCCGAACTGCGCCAGATGTACTTCTCCGTGGGGCTCAAGGGCATCGACCCGGCGGATGCCGAGCGGGTCGAGGTGCTTGTCATGGATACGCTTGCCTCCCTCGCAGAGGAGGGGGTTCCGTCCGACGCCATCGAAGCCGCTTTCAACAGCGTGGAGTTCTCTTTGCGCGAGAACAACACCGGACGCTACCCGCGTGGTCTCGCCGTCATGGTGCGTTCTCTCACGACGTGGCTCTATGACGGAGACCCCCTGGCCCTGCTGGCGTTCGAGAAGCCCCTTGCCGCAATCCGTGACGCCATAGCCGCCGGAGGCTACTTCGAGGCGCTCATCAGGCGCTGCTTCCTCGACAATGCCCACCGCGCAACGGTCTCGCTAGTGCCCGACATGACACTGGAGGCGCGTCGTGAAGAGGCCGAGAACAAGCGCATCGAGAAGGTGCAGTCCGCACTTTCGCCCTCCGATAGAGAAGCCGTGGTCTCTCTTGCGGCGACGTTGCGCGCCCTGCAGGAGGCTCCTGATTCGCCGGAGGCGCTCGCCACCATACCGCGTCTGGGTCTTGAAGACCTTGCGCGCGAGAACCGCCCCATTCCCATCGAAGAACGCACATCGGGCGATGTCACCGTCCTGTTCCATGACATCGACACGTCCGGCATCGTCTACTCCGAACTGCTGTTCGACTTGTCTGCCGTTCCTGCAAGGCTTCTGCCGCTGGTTCCGCTCTTCGGGCGGGCCCTGCTCGAGATGGGAACGGCGCGTCACGACTTCGTGGCGCTGGGGATGCGTATCGCCGCGAAGACCGGCGGTATCGAGGCGGATACGCTCTTCGCCACCACCCGCGCCGGACGCAAGCCTGTCGCTCACATGGTGGTGAGCGGCAAGGCCACCCGTGACAATGCCGCGGCCCTGGTCGACATCATGCACGAAGTGCTGCACGAGGCGCTGTTCGATGACGCGGAGCGCTTCGGGCGCATGGTGCTGGAGGAAAAGGCCCGTCAGGAGCATTCGCTGGTGCCTTCGGGCCACGGCGTCGTATCCAGCCGTTTGCGGGCCAGTTTCTCCATGGCTGGCTGGCTTGACGAGGTGACAGGTGGCATCACCTACCTCATGGCCCTGCGCGAACTCGCCGAACGTGTGCGTGACGACTGGCAGGGGGTGCGCGACGACCTTGAAACGCTTCGCACACTTGTCTTGCGTCGAAGCGGGGCTCTCTGCAACCTGACGGCGGACAGCGCCACGGCGGCAGTGGCCATGCCCCTTTTCGACGGGCTTGTCGCGGGACTGCCCGATACAGCAGCCGATGCCGTGGTCTGGGCACCGGATGCACTGCCTGCTGCAGAGGCGCTGGTCGTTCCCGCGCAGGTGAACTACGTGGGCAAGGGCGCCAACCTCTATGACCTTGGCTACGCCTATCATGGTTCGGTGAGCGTGGTGCTCAAGCACCTTCGCATGGCGTTCCTGTGGGACCGGGTGCGCGTGCAGGGCGGGGCCTACGGCGCGTTCTGCGCGTTCGACCGCATGAGCGGGGCCTTCACGCAGGTTTCATACCGCGACCCCAATGTGGAGCGCACCCTTGATGTCTACGACAAGTGCGCCGAGTATCTGCGCACGGTGGAACTCGATGACGCCGCACTCACAAGCGCCATCGTCGGTGCCATCGGCGACCTTGACATGCACATGCTGCCCGACGCGCGCGGTGAGGCCTCGATGCTACGCCACCTTACCGGTGATACGGAAGATGTCAGGCAGACGATGCGCGAGCAGATGCTGGCGACCACGCAGCGGCACTTCCGGGAATTCGCCGATGTGCTGGATGCGGTGGCACGCACGGGCAGGGTGTGCGTCCTCGGTGGAGGCAGTCTCGACGCCGTTGCGGCAACGCGCGGCTGGCAGGCTTTGCGGGTGCTGTAGTGAGCCGTATTCTTGCGCTTTATCTTCCGGAAGGGTACACCTTGCACAGACACCAACCCAAGAGGGATGATGCCCAATGAAGGAACCCATCGCCGTATTTCAGGATTATATCGCGCGCAACAGCCTCAAGGTGACGCCGCAGCGGATGCTCATCGTCGATGTCTTCCTGAAAGTAGGCGGGCATCTCACCACCGAAGAGGTCTATGAGCGTGTCAAGGCCGTCGACCCCTCTGTGGGGCAGGCGACCGTCTACCGAACGATGAAGCTCCTGTGCGACTCAGGTCTCGCCAAGGAAGTGCATTTCGGGGACGGTGTGGCGCGTTACGAGCAGAAGTACGGTAGCAAGCACCACGACCACCTCATCTGCGAGAGGTGTGGCGCCAATATCGAAGTGCTCGACGACGACATCGAACGCTTGCAGGAAGAGTTGGCCAGACGGCACGGCTACGTGCTGACCTCGCACCGGATGTATCTCTATGGCATCTGCGCCTCATGCCGCGAGCGTCGCTGACCGGAAGCGCATGTGAAGACTGCTGTGAGCGGGGGAGGAACCTTGGGGTTCTTCCCCCTTTCGTTTGCAGAAGGACGCCATCGGGCGGGGGCTAGGCATGCGTGCGCTGTCTGCTTCGAATACGCTTCCGGGCATTGTCGCCGTTGGGCAAGTGCGGGTGAACGACACGCGCCGTCCCGAAGACAGCAGGGGGAATGTGTTTGTCGGGGCCCTTCACGCATCGCCTCGGAGGGCTACGACGCGTGGCGTTCATAGGGTGTGCGCCCCTAGGCAACGCCGACTGGACGAATGGAGAAGCGCAAACGCGGGTTTGCGAAAGGGCGCTAACACAGGTTTACGATGCAAAGTGATGTTTGCAGCTTGCCGAGTCGTCCTGCACATTAACATTCTTTAATTAAAAGCTGTTAATGAATCTCTCTTTCTGGCACGCTTCTTGTTCAAAGAAGCACAAACGTGGCGTGTCGTTACGCCACATGTCAGCAAGGAGGGAACAATGGCTGAAAATGAAAGCAACGTCGTGGTCGACCACGGGCAGTCGCGTCTGTCCGACCTGTGGACCAAAGAGGACTACTGGGCCATCTGGCTTGGTTTCGTCATTCTCATCGCAGGGATGTGGTTGTTCCTCGCCAATCCTTCGCCCGAATTCGCGCAGAAGGTGGACAAGGCCAACGCGGTCATGGCGGCAGAGGCCGAACGCGCGCCCTTCAAGACCCTTGCCTACTACAAGGCACAGGATGACAAGGGCAAGCTCAAGGCCATGGACTCCGCCACCGGCAAGTCCATCGGAGCCTTCCTGAAGGCGCCCGGAGGCTGGACATCGAATCCTCTCGAGTCCTTCGTGCTTTCCAAGGAAGCCGCCGAGGAGCGCAACGCCGCGGCAAAGTCGAAGTTCGAGGCCGCAAAGGCCAAGTCCGATGCCGCATTCGCTGCCGCGCAGGTGGCTGAGGCAGCCGCCGCAGAAGCCGGTTTTGCCGACACCGCACTCAATGACGCCGCGCAGGGCAAGATCGCCGAATGGCGCGCAGACCTTGCCAAGATGAAGTCCGCCGAGAAGAAGGTGAAGACCAAGGCCTTCAACATCTCCACGTCGCTGCCGATGCTCATGGTGGTCATGGGGCTGTTCTTCGCCATCGGCATGAAGTTCATGGGCCATGATGTTCCCAAGTTCCTTGTCGGCTTCATCGGCGTGTTCGTGGTTGCCGTCATCGCGCAGATGATGGGCCACCAGAGCACCATGAAGTACTGGGGCATCGGCACCGAAGCGTGGGCCATCATCATCGGGATGCTCATCGCCAACACCGTGGGCACGCCCAATTTCATCAAGCCCGCCCTGCAGGTCGAGTACTACATCAAGACCGGTCTTGTGCTGCTGGGTGCCGAAGTGCTGTTCGACAAGATCATCGCCATCGGCATCCCCGGTATCTTCGTGGCATGGGTCGTCACCCCCATCGTGCTCATCTGCACCTTCATCTTCGGTCAGAAGATCCTGAAGATGCCTTCGAAGACGCTGAATATGGTCATCTCCGCCGACATGTCGGTGTGCGGCACCTCTGCTGCCATCGCCACGGCTGCGGCCTGCCGCGCCAAGAAGGAGGAGCTCACCCTGTCCATCGGCCTGTCGCTGGTGTTCACCGCCATCATGATGATCGTCATGCCTGCCTTCATCAAGTCCGTGGGCATGCCGCAGATTCTCGGCGGTGCATGGATGGGCGGTACCATCGACGCCACGGGTGCCGTTGCCGCTGCCGGTGCGTTCCTCGGCGAGAAGGCCCTGTACGTGGCTGCCACCATCAAGATGATCCAGAACGTGCTCATCGGTGTGGTCGCCTTCGGTGTGGCCGTGTACTGGTGCGCCCGCGTCGAATGCACTTCGGGCCGTAGCGTGGGCTGGATCGAAATCTGGAACCGCTTCCCCAAGTTCGTCCTCGGCTTCCTCACCGCGTCGATCATCTTCTCGATCATCTCCGGCAGCCTCGGCTCGGACATGAGCCAGATCATGGTCAACCAGGGCGTCCTGAAGGGTCTGTCGTCGCCGCTGCGTGGCTGGTTCTTCTGCCTCGCCTTCACCGCCATCGGTCTTGCCACGAACTTCCGTGAACTGGCGCACTACTTCAAGGGCGGCAAGCCGCTCATCCTGTACGTGTGCGGTCAGAGCTTCAACCTTGTGTTGACGCTGACCATGGCCTACATCATGTTCTACATCGTCTTCCCGGAAATCACCGCGAAGATTTAAGGGAACGGCTGGCGGGGGCTACGGCCCCCGCCTCAATCCGCAAGGAGCGAAAGATGGTACAGGCGAGTCTTCCGGTGAGGCTGCTGCGACTCGGATTCGGCATCGGGGTGTTGTGGTTCGCGTTCTGGGTGGTGGGGCCGCGCATCGTCGCCAGTGTTCCGGCCCTTGCCCACTACGGTGCGGTGCAGGACATCTACGGTATCCGTAGCGGAGCGCTCTATTACAATGATGTGGACGCCACGCAGGCTGCCGAGAACAATTCACGGGACAGTTGGCGGTTCACGCCCCAGGGACCGGAACAAGGGGGCTAGCCGTTGACGGGGCACGCTCCTGCCCCTAGACTCCGTTTCATTCTGTAACGCGGCCCCGTGCCGCCTTTTTCGCTTTCGAGACGCCATGCACAATCGCAAATCGCATACTCTGGAGCACAAGTTCCTGCTCAGCCTCGGGCTTGCCGGACTTGTCCTGTGCGTGGTCTTTTCCTTCATATTCTATGTGCATATGCGTGGAGTGGTCGAAGAGCAGGTGCGTGACAAGGCCGAACTGGTCTTCGCCCAGATTGACGCCATTCAGGGGTACGTGCGCGAGACGCTCCGGCCCAGCATGTTCAAGACGCACCCCGGCGAGTTCTTCATCGAGGGCATGTCCTCTTCGTTCATTTCCCGGAATATCATGGAACGCATGGGCGACAAGGCTGTCGGCCATGTCTACAGGCGGGTCGCCATCGGCGCACGCAACCCGGCGTCGGAGGCGGATGAGCTTGAGCGGTCGCTCATCGAGCGGTTCCGGGCTCGCGAGGACGAGACGCAGTGGGCCGGAACGCTGAACCTTCGCGGTACCGATCATTTCGTCATCACCCGGCAGGTGCGCTTCACGGCCGAATGCATGCCTTGCCATGGCGTGCCAGGCGACGCGCCGCCGGAGCTCATCCGCATGTATGGCGAAAGGGGCTTCGGGCACAAACTCGACAGCATCGACGGGCTCGACTTCGTCGCGTTCCCTGTCGGTTCCAGCGAAGCGCAGCTCAAGGGTGTCATCACCTCCTATTTCATTCTCTTCGTGCTCTGCGCCACGTTCTTCTTTGCCACTGCATTCTTCGTGTTCAGGGTGCTCGTCGTGCGCCGTCTGCATGACCTTGCCGCCTCGTTCAGAAAGACGCTCGGTTTCGACGGGCAATCGCGAGCGCTTGAACGCCTCGACGGGCTTCAGGAAGGGGACGAGGTCGAAGAGATCGTCGAACGGTTCGAGGATGTGGCACATCATCTCGCCGAGGCCCGTAACCAGTTGCAGGCGTATGCCGACAATTTGCGCGACATGGTGGACGCCCGCACCGAGGCCCTTTCGCAGGAGGCCGCAGAACGGCGCGCCGACGTGAGCCTGTTCGTGCAACTGCTCGAAGACATGCGTGGAACCCATACCCGCGAGCGTCTCTGGCGCGGAGCCCTGCCCCAGATTGCTAAACGGTTCGGCACGCGGCGTGTGGGCTATGTCTGCACCTTCGTGTCGCACAACCATTATGTGTGGCCGTCCAATGAACCCCTCCCGGAATTGCCTGAACCGCTCACCCCGCTGCTTACGGAGGGGCGTGTGCATGTTTTCGGAACGCGGGTCTTCGTGCCGGTGGAAGCGCAGGACGGGGCGACCGAGGGGTTGCTCTGCCTCGAATGGGCGACGCCCGAAGAGGCTGCGAGGCAGAATATGGATGTCTTGCGCGCACTCGGCAGACAGCTAGGAACCGTAGCCGAGAACATCTCTGCGCTCGATCGCATGATGCGGCAGATGGACCTGCTGCAAGCCGTCTTCGATGGTGTCGGCGACCCTCTCGCACTCCTCGACGCCAAGGGGCGACTTGTCATCGCCAATGATGGCGCACGGCGTCTGGCTACCGAACTCGGCGGCACCGACGGCTACGGCAATCTGCTGGCACCGTTGCTCGGTACGTCGTGCGAGACCGAGATCGAAGCCGTTGCCCATGGCGGAGCCGTGTTGCACCGAGAGGTGCAACTGGATGACGGCAGGTCTTTCAGTGTGCAACTCTATCCCTTGCCGCGTGTCGAGGAACGCCCCGGCAGGGTGGCGGCCTACATCCATGAAACCACCGCCGAGCGCCGGATGCTCGCCCGCGTGAATCAGAGTGAACGCATGGCCACGGTGGGCAAGCTTTCTGCGGGCCTTGCCCATGAGATCAACAACCCGCTGGGCGTCATCCTGTGCTATGCCGAACTGCTGCGCCAGGGGGCGACCGCAGAACAGCAGGACGACCTGGGCATCATCCTGCGGCATACCCGGCAGGCCCAGAAGGTGCTGCGCGACCTGCTCGACTTCGCGCGGCCCAAGGCCTTTGAGGGGGTGCTGACCGACGCGGCTGGTGTGGCGCGGCGCATGGCGGAGGTCTTCGGGCCTCAGGCCGCCCACCGTGGGGGACGGGTACAGGTCGAGGCTGAAGATGGCTTGCCGCCTGCCCGCATCGGTGAGCAGGCCCTTGAGCAGATACTCTCGAACCTGCTCCTCAATGCCATCGATGCGCTCACAGGCGAGGATGGACTCATCAGAATACGGCTTCGCAGCCATGGGCTGAACGTCCGTATCGATGTGGAGGACAATGGCCTCGGGGTGGAGACCGATGCCCTGCAACGGGTGTTCGACCCGTTCTATACCACCAAGGAGACAGGCACAGGGTTGGGGCTTTCCGTCGTCTATGGCATCGTGACCGATGCCGGAGGCACGGCGGAGGTCTTGCAAAGCCATGAACTGGGCGGTGCCGTCTTCCGGGTGACACTGCCGGCCGGGACCGCCCCTGAAGCCGGGGCCACAGAGGAGAAGGTGTAGGAATGGCAAACAGGCAGAGGGTGCTTCTCGTCGATGACGAGCAGGATTTCGCCAACGGGCTGGCTCGCCTCATAGCCCGTCTTTTTCCAGACGTGCACGTGGATGTCGCCTTCTCCGGTCAGGACGCGCTGGAGCATATCCGCAAGCAGCGCGTCCACGTCATGGTGACCGACCTGCGTATGCCGGGTATGGGCGGCATGGAACTGCTCAGGCGGGTCATGGAGACGGAACCCGATGTGAGCGTCGTGGTGCTCACCGCCCACGGCACCATCGAGACCGCGGTGGAAGCGTTGCAGGCCGGGGCCTACGATTTCGTGACCAAGCCCGTCGAGCCTGAACAGGTGGCGCGCGTCCTTCGCAAGGGACTTGAGAGGGCACGCCTGCTCGACGAGAACAGGCGCTTGCGCGACCTCGTGGCACTGGTGGGCGAATCCGGTGAACTGGTGGGCGAGAGCCCCGCCATGCAGTCTGTACGCCGCACCGTCGCCACGGTTGCCCCTTCCGACTACACCGTGCTCATTCGTGGCGAGTCGGGTACCGGCAAGGAGATGGTCGCGCGGATGGTACATCGTTTAAGTCCGCGTGTTGACGAACCCTTTCTTGCCCTCAATTGTCCGGCCATTCCCGAACATCTGCTTGAGAGCGAGCTCTTCGGTCACGTCCGGGGAGCATTCACAGGCGCGGAAAGGGATCGCAAGGGCCTGTTCTCCATTGCCGACGGTGGCACTGTCCTGCTTGATGAAATCGGTGACATCTCATCGAACATCCAGACAAAACTGCTGCGCTTCCTGCAAGAGGGAGAGGTGCGCCCCGTGGGGTCGCCCCGCAATGAGCACGTGGACGTCCGCATCATCGCCTCCACCAATCAGGACCTTGAAGCCCGCATGGCGTCGCGCGACTTTCGCGAAGACCTCTTCTACCGCCTCAATGTCGTCACCATCTGGGTTCCGCCGTTGCGTGAACGGCTTTCAGACATCCCTCTGCTTGCGGCGACGTTCCTCGCCCGTGCAAGTCGGGAACTCGGTGTACCGCAGCGTGACTTCGATGAAGGCGTCCTCGACCATCTCATGCGGCGCGAATGGCCGGGCAACGTGCGTGAATTGCAGAACTACGTGCGCAGGCTCGCCCTGTTCAGCCGGGGGGATGGCATCACGCTTGATGCCGTGCAACAGGCCGAACAGAGCGAGAGCGGAGCCCCTGCCGCCCTCTGTGTGCCGTCTCCCGTGGCGGAGGGAGAGGTGATGCCCTACAAGGATGCCAAGGCATCGCTGGTCGAGTCGTTCAGTGAGAGGTACCTGCGCGACCTTCTGGAGAGTACGGGGGGCAATGTCACCGAGGCTGCCAGACTTTCGGGGCTGTCGCGCGTGTCCATCCAGAAGATGGTCGCCCGTTACGGTATCGATGCCGCAGCCATGCGTGCCAACGGCAGTTGACCGATGGCTGGCCGTGGGCCCGTGCCGCTCCTAGGTGGTCAGGCCCCGGACATCATCACTTCGCGGCTGGTGCCCGCTGCATCGTGGCGATGAGGATGCCCCCGACGATGAGGGCGCAACTTGCCACGTGGGCGAGGGTTATCGTCTCGCCGAGAAGCAGGGCGGCTTCTGTCGCACTGAAAAGCGGTAGCGAATAGTAGACCAGTGCCGATTTGGCCGGGCCTATACGCTCAACGGCGACACTCCAGCACAGGTACGCCAGCAACGAGGCGCCAATGCCGATGTAGAGCACTGCGCCGACCACGGCGGGAGTCACCGCGAGTTGCGCACCGTGCCCCCATTCCCAAGCGAGCATGGGAAGGATGCCCACGACGCCGATGGCGAACGTGGTGGTCAGCGACCCGAGGGCCGAAATGCCTTCGGGTTTCTTGCGTAGCAGGACGGAGTAGCTTGCGAAGGTGAGCGCAGCTGCCAGCATCCACAGGTCGCCGACGGCGAATCGCAGCGAGGCGAGGCGTGTGAAGTCCCCTCTGGTGACAAGGACGAGTGTCCCGCAAAGCGAGACGGCGACCCCGGCGGCGCGGCGCAGGGTGACGGCCTCACCGAGAAGGATGCGGGAAAGGATGATGATCCAGACGGGCGACGAACTGGCTATGAGCGCCATGTTGATGGCTTCGGTGGTACGCCCCGCAATGTAGATGAACGTGTTGAACACCGAGACGCCCGTGATGCCTGCCATGATGAAATAGGTGAGGTTGGCGCGCAGAAGCGGCATGTCGCGGCGCACGGCACCAAGCCCGAAGGGCAGAATCACCACGAGGGCCGTGACCCAGCGCAGAAAGGATGTGGTGACGGGGGGGACGGTGTCGGCGAGGGCGCGGGCCACGATGAAGTTGCCCGACCAGATGACGGTGGCGGCAAGGGCGCAGAGGTAGCCAGTTGCCTTGGCAGAACGGGGCATGATGCTTCCTGGTAGGCTTCGGTTGGTAAGAAGCTAGCTCATGCGATGTTGGGGGCTTGCCGTCAAGTAGGCACTTTTGCGGAACCAAGGCTCGTGGGAGGGGGGGGCACTGCCATCCCGGCCCGTCGGCCTTTCCGTGTGCGGGAAGCGGAAAGGCCGACGGGGGGCTGGGCTGCTAGGCGTTGCGCCTGCGCAGGAGGGCTGCGCTCATGGCGATGTTGCCAAGTAGCGACAGGCCGAGGAGAGTCGCCGTGAGGCCGGAAGGGCCTTCGGCGTTGCCGGAAGGCTGTCGGGCGGTGGATGAGTCCGCACCGGCAGCAATGGTCATTTCAGAGCGGTGTCCCATGCCGTCGCTGACGACGAGGCGCCATGAGCCGGGCTTGTCCGGAAGGACGGCGATGCGGCCCTTCGCGTCTGTTCGGGCGTTCTGGTGCTCGACCCCTTCCGGGTCGAAGAGGGTCGCCTCGGCGAACGCCATGGGGGTGCCGTCGGAGTAGTAGAAGCGGATTGCCTCGGCGTTGAGCGTTTCAGGCACATGGCCGACGCCATGAGCGTGGGCGGTGTCGTTCCATGCCGCAAGCACCGTGAGTAGTGCTATTGCCATGGCATTCAAGGCGACCGGGCGCGTGAGGCGGAAACCCTGAAGCACGTCTACCTCACAGGGAATACGAGCGTGGCGCGCATCACATGGGCGTCATACTCTGCCGTCTTCGTCCTGTCGGTGTGTTCAACGCGCACCATCCACAAGCCCGATGTCGAAAGCCTGATGGACGCTAGGCCGTCCCCGCCCGGTTCCGTAAGGTAGGCCCATGTGTTGGCGGCGTCACTGAACCCGTCATACGTGGCGGTCACGCTTTCGGGTGCGAAGGGCTTGCCGTCGAGCAGTACCTTGAAGCGGACGGTGTCTCCGGGGCGGGCCGCAAGCGGGTTGTCCACGGGGACGATCTCGAGCCTGTCTCCAGCGACCTTATCAAACCCTTCGGTCTTGCCGTCGACCGGAAGGAGCGTCTTGGCGAATTTCTCGTACTTGTTGCTGGTGATGGCATTCTTGTGGGTGTCGCGCCCGCCCTTCAGCCAGCCTTTGGGGGTGTTGCTCCAGATTTCCCCTTTGCGGTGGGCACGAAGCAGCGCTGCGCCGGACTTGCCAAGCTTCACCTTGCCCTCATGCTGGAGGAAGACGCTGTCGGCCTGCAAGGTGATATCCTTGCCTTCGTAGGTCGCTGACACGCTGGCGGGGTCTTCGAGTTCTTCACTTTTGAGAAAGGCGTGAGTGGCTACCAGTCCGAACGGTACTTCCTGCCCGGTGTGGTACACCTGCCACGGTTGCGGAACGAGTGCGAATTCGTGGGCCGCAGCCCCGGACGGCAGGGCAAGAAGCAGGGTGATGACGGACGCGGCGATGCGGGTACGCATGAGTGACTCCCTGAAATGTGTGTTACGAATAATAAAAAAGTATGCGCTATGGGTAGTCTTATTTCAAAAAGGTGTCAAGGTGGAAAGGCTTCTGTGGGTTGCCCCCTTGCCATGGGCAGGGTATGGACGTGATTTCGATCGCCAAGAAGGGAGCATGTCCATGCAGCAACGATTCTTCAGGGTGTTGACGGTCTCGGAACTCGTGGCACTGCTACGTACCTGTGCCCCTCTGGGTGCGGAATGCCCGACAGCGGGGCGCAGTGACTCCTTGCCTATCGAGGATGCAGCTTCTCTCGACTCTTCCGATGCGCCTACTTCCCTTGAATCGTCCGGTTCCCTTGATTCGCTGGACGGGCGAGTGCTTGCCAAGGCCGTGGTCGCGCGCGAGAACCTTCCGGCTACGCACCGGGCCGCCATGGACGGGTATGCCGTGCGCGCTGCCGACCTTTTCGGGGCGTCCGAGGGCAGTCCGGCATATCTCGATGTCGTGGGGCATAGTGCCATCGACGCCCGACCGGATGTGACTCTCGGCCCCGGACAGTGTCTCGGCATCGTCACAGGTGGAACCTTGCCCGAAGGGGCGGATGCCGTCCTCATGGTGGAATATGCCCACGACCTCGGGGGCGGCGCCATCGAAGCGCACCGGCCCGTTGCGCCGTGGGAGAATGTGATGCTCCGGGCCGAGGACGCGGAAGAAGGGCGCGTCGTCCTGCCTGCGGGTACGCTTCTGCGACCGCAGGAAGTGGGCCTTCTGGCCGCATTGGGCGAGACGGCACCTTTGGTGCATCGCAGGCCCCGTGTGGCGGTCATCTCGACTGGCGACGAACTGGTTCCCGCCGATGCGACCCCGCGTGACGGGCAGATTCGCGATGTGAACACCCATACGCTGGCATGTCTTGTGCGTCGCGCCGGGGCCGTGCCCCGCTGCATGGGACTCGTACCCGATGTCTTGCCCGCGCTGGAAGCCGCATTGCGGCAGGGGCTTGAAACAGCCGACGTCGTGTTGCTTTCCGGCGGTAGTTCTGTCGGTGTGCGTGACCTCACCGTGGCGGCGCTTGAACGCATCGAAGGGGCCGAGTTGCTGTGCCACGGTGTGGCCATCAGCCCCGGCAAGCCGCTCATCGTCGCGCGTGTCGGTGAAAAGCTGGTGTGGGGGCTGCCCGGTCAGGTTACGTCGGCGCAGGTGGTCATGCACGTCCTCGGTATGCCTTTCCTGCGGCATCTGGCCGGATGGCAGGATGCGTTCGACATGTCGCGCTGGCCTTCGCGTCGTGCGGTGCTTGCCCGGAACACGGCCACCCGTCAGGGACGTGAGGACTACATCCGGGTTCGTCTCGACCCTCGCCCCGACGACCTGCCAGAGGCCGTTCCGCTGTTCGGCAAGTCCGGCCTGCTCAAGACCCTCGTCGGTTCCGACGGGGTCGTCCGCATCCCCGCCGAAGTCGAAGGACTGGAGCGTGGTGCGCTGGTCGACGTGTTGCTCTTCGGGGAACGCTAGGATGCGCATCCTCGTTTTCGGCGACGTAGTGGGCAAGCCGGGGCGCCTTGCCCTGCGTGAGCGCCTGCCCTCGCTTCGGGTGGCCCATGCGGCCGATGTGGTGGTGGTCAACGGCGAGAATGCCTCCGGGGGTATCGGACTCACGGTTGAGTCCATGCGCGAGTTGTTCGCCTGCGGTGTCGACATCCTGACCAGCGGCAACCACATCTGGAAGCATCGCGAAATCTACGCCACCCTCGACCGCGAACCACGACTGCTGCGCCCGGCGAATTACCCGGACGGTAGCCCCGGCAGGGGGGTGTATGTGCATGAACTGTCCGACGGCAGGCGGGTGGCGGTACTGAATCTCCTCGGGCGCACCTACATGGACGCGCTGGAGTGTCCCTTCCGTACGGCGGACATGCTGCTTGCCTCCGTGCCAGAGGACGTGACTGTGCGTATCGTCGATTTCCATGCCGAGGCCACCAGCGAGAAGAAGGCACTGGGCTGGCATCTGGACGGGCGCGTCTCGGCGGTACTGGGAACCCATACCCATGTGCAGACTGCCGATGCCATGCTGCTGCCCGGTGGTACTGCGTACCTGACCGACCTTGGCATGTGCGGGGTCGAGGCGTCGGTGCTGGGCATGGACCACAAGGTCATCGTAGACCGCTTTCTGACGGCCATGCCACAACGGTTCAGACCCGCATCGGGGCGTGGTTCACTGAATGGCGTGTTCCTTGAGGTGGATGATGCCACAGGGCAGGCGCTGCGCATGGAGTGCCTGCGAGAGGGGTGCCCCACTGCCGTGCGCGAGGTGTGGCGCGGCGAGGCGGAGATGCCCGCAGAGATGCCAGCAGAAAGGCCCGATGACGAGTCCGGGCAGAGGCCATGAGCGTGATGGGGCGTGTAAACCCCATGCCGGGTGCTCACGCATCGCCCTGCCCTCTCCTGTAGTGGGCGATTGTGCCGCATCGGGTTGAAGACAGGGCCATGGGAGTCCGGCGAGACGGCGTGGGTGCAGAAGATTGACACGGCAACGGTTCTCTGCAAGACCGTGCCGATACCATACAATCGGGGTTAGCGTAATGATCGACATCGACAGGCAACTGGAGCACATCAAGCGGGGCTGCGCCGAACTCATCGACGAGGGTGAACTCCGCAAGAAGCTTGAGCGGGGCACGCCGTTGCGCATCAAGGCGGGGTTCGACCCCACTGCGCCCGACCTGCACCTCGGGCACACGGTGCTCATCCACAAGCTGCGCCATTTTCAGGAACTCGGCCACACCGTAATCTTCCTCATCGGCGACTTCACCGGGCTCATCGGTGACCCCTCGGGTCGTTCCGATACCCGTCCGCCGCTGACGCGCGAGCAGGTGCTCGCCAATGCCGAGACCTACAAGCAGCAGGTCTTCAAGATTCTCGACCCGGAAAAGACCGTGGTCGACTTCAATTCGCGCTGGATGGGTGAATTCGGCGCGGCGGACTTCATCAGGCTCGCATCTCGCTATACCGTGGCGCGGATGATGGAGCGTGACGATTTCGAGAAACGCTACAAGGAAGGACGCCCCATCGCTGTCCACGAATTCCTGTACCCGTTGGTGCAGGGCTACGATTCCGTGGCCCTCAAGGCCGATGTGGAACTGGGCGGTACGGACCAGAAGTTCAACCTGCTCGTGGGGCGGCATCTGCAGTCTCAATACGGGCAGGAGCCTCAGTGCATCCTCACCATGCCGCTCCTCGAAGGGCTGGATGGCGTCAAGAAGATGTCAAAATCCCTGGGCAACTATGTGGGTATCGATGAATCGCCCGCCGACATGTTCGGCAAGCTCATGTCCGTCTCAGACGAACTGATGTGGCGCTACTTCGAACTCATCTCCTCGCGTTCCCTTGATGAAATCGCCGACCTTCGCCGCAAGGTGGAGACGGGTGAGGCGCATCCCAAGCTGGTGAAGGAGTCGCTGGCCTACGAATTGACCACCCGCTACCATGGCGAAGACAAGGCCGCAGAGGCACAGCAGGGCTTCAATGCCGTATTCGCCGGTGGCGGCGTGCCGGACGACGCGCCGGTGCATGCCTGCGACCATGGCGACGACAGCACCCCGCCCGCCTTCCTTGAAGCCGCAGGACTCGTGAAGTCCCGTGGCGAGGCCAAGCGCCTCATCAAGGAAGGGGCACTGTCTGTGGATGGGGTACGCTGCGATGACGCCAATAGCCCCCTTGCCTCTGGCGAGTACGTCATCAAACTCGGCAAGAAGCGCTTCCTGCGCCTCACCGTGCGCTAGCTACGCTTCGATTCTATTTCGCCCCCGGCAGCCCGGTGTAAGCACAGCTGGGTGATACGAGGGCGTGGCAGACAATGCCAGAAGAAGCCCCCTCCTGCGATGCGGGAGGGGGCTTCTAGTATCTTCAGGCTTCGACAGCCGGGTCATGCGCGCCGAAGAGTGGCGGAGGGTATCAGTTCGTGAGTCCGGGCAACTCCACGAGGAATTCTATCCCTTCGTCATAGACGTCGTAGGTGTAGCGCAGGATGAACTTGTAGCAGGGGTTGCTGTAGATGAGGTCGAAAGCGCGTTCGTAGCCTTCCTGACGCACGAAGTCATAGTACATGTGCCCGGCGGCCGACCATGGCCCCCACATGTTGACGGCGGCGGTGAGCGTGGCGAGGTTGCCTGTATAGGCGCGTTTCCGGTTGTATTCGTCCAGCTTCGGTCTGTAGCTGTACCCCGTGCTGATATAGCCCCACCGCTGTGATGTGAAGGTCACGCCCTGGTCGTGCCGCGTGAAGTCTCCAAGATAGGGCGACCAGTCGCTGCGCGTGTAGATGCTCAGCCAGTCGAACACGCCGAACCGAAGGTCGGAGATCATGTCCATGAAAGGACGGCGCGGATAGTCTTCGAGGTCGTCGTTGCGGTCCATCTCGCGCAGGTCGTAACCGCTTTCAAGACGCCAACGTATCACGTCGAGATAGTCGTAGGCGACCTTCTGGTACTCCTCTTCGCTGTCAGGGTCGCGTGCAGGCACCACCGTGCCACGCTTGCGGGTGAGGATATTGGTGACGGAGTAGACGAGTTCGCTTCTGGGGCCGATTCTGTCGCTGTCGTCGTAGTAGGGGTTACGGTCCTGATCGACGTTGGCGATATTGCGGTACTCGATACGGGGTTGCACCCGGTGGTAGACGGACTTCCAGTGGCGTGTGCCGACCTCTTCTGTGGCGGGGTCGAGGGCGCCGTCTTCAAGGTCCCACACGCGGCCCACTTCGGTGAACGCCGCGACGTTGTAGTCAGGCAGTGAGCGGTAGTCACCGGTGGGTGCCGGTTCGCCATCGAGTCCCTTCGCTCGTTCCGTATTATACATGGTCTGTCGCCAGCCCATGCTGGCGATGACGGAACCGTAACGGCTGTTCATGGGCAGCGTCACACGTGGCGCTATTTCGGTACGTCCGCCCTGCGTGCCGTTGCGGCGGTGGAAATACACCGTCTGGGCTTCGGCCTCGATTTCGAGGGGCATTTCCTCGAAGGCCCTGCCCTTGTGCAGGAACACGTCAAGTTGGGGCAGGCGCTGGACGGTGGTGTCGGCGCTGTAGTTCTTGTTGCCGTGCCCGAGCGAAGGGTCCTGCTCGTAGCGGGCGCTCAGGGCCACTGTGGCCCTGTCCCATTCACGGTAGACCATGCCCTGCGAGATGCGGTTGCGGTCAAGTTCACGGATGTCGCGGCCGAACAGTTCGAAGAGTTGTGAACGGGATTTCCCGAAGCCTGACATGCCGCTGTTGAACTCACGCAGGAAGTTCTGGTCCGACACGTAGTCGAGGTCGAGCTTGTATCGCCAGTCGGGGTCGCCGAGTCTGCCTTCGGTCATGCCGCGCAGCCAGAATCGCTCGCTGTTGGTGCGTACCAGGCCGTCCTTGGCGATGGGGTCGTCGGCGTCGTTCTTGACGGTCGTGAGGTCGTCAAGCCAGTCGAAGCGCATCCACATGGCGGTGTCCGAAGCCTCGCGCGAGCGGTACTCCACGCCGTGCATGAAGCCGCGTTTCTCCATCCAGTACTCGTTGATGGTGACGTCTCGCCGGTCGTCGACTGCCCAGTAGAACGGCTGGTTGTAGTACACGCCCCGGCGGGTACTCATACCGTACTCCGGCATGAGAAGACCCGTCTGGCGGGTACGCTTGGCGGGCAGTATCATATAGGGCGAGTAGGCAAGACTGGTGTCGGCCACATCGAATGTGGCACCGAAGAGTTGGGCGTAGCCGTCGATCTCGACCACGGCCTGCTCGGCATTCATGGACCACGCCTCACCGTCGGGAGGGCACGAGGTCACCTTGGCCTTTTCAAAGGTGTAGTAGTCGCCCCATTTCTTGGTGACCCGCTCACCCGTGAAATAGATGTGCGGGCCTTCCATGAATATCTCGCCCTTCTGCATCCATCCCGTGCGGCTGCGCAGGTCGAATTCGGCTTCTTCGGCACGTATGGTCTCGGTGCCGGTGAACACCTCGACGTTGCCCTTGAGGTAGACCCAGTTGGTCGTGGAGTAGTAGCGGGCATAGTCGGCCTTGAAAAATTCGTTACCACGCCGCAGGGCGACCTGGCCGGTGGCTTCGAGGATCTTGCTCTCGTTGAGTGTGGAGAGGTTGTCCGCAGTGAGGTGCCATGTCACGGTCTCGGCATCGTCGGTGCGCATCTCGAGCACGCTCGCCGAGGCGAGCACCGGGGCGGGGGTGGTGGCCTCGGCCACGCAGCAACACACAAACGCCATCAACGCCGCCGCGACGGCGCGTGTCTTTCTGCCGAGAGTCATGAACTGTCCGTTATGGTTGAATGTCTTTCCTGTAGGGGATAGAATCCTCTGGCGTCGATACGACCGTTGTCGTGTAGCACAGCTTGAACGCGAGGAAAAGTTCTACAACGCCGCAACTCCGGGATTGTTCCGCCGGGAGGCTCCATGCCCATATCCTACAACAAGGCGAGTGTTGTCGTCAGTCTCCAATCCATAATCGCCAACTATCGCCGGATTCGTACGGTGGCACAGCGGCCCATGCCCGTCATCAAGTCCGATGCGTACGGCCACGGCCTTGAAGCTGTGGGCATGGCCCTTGAGGCCGAAGGTGCACGTGAATGCGCCGTCGGTACGGTGGGGGAGGGGGCGAAGCTGCGCAAGGCCGGTTTCGGGGCGGATATCGTCGCCCTGCTTGGGGCCCTCGACAGAGAGGACGCCCAGTTGGCGGCCTCTTCCGGCATCATCCCCACCGTCCTTGATATCGCCGGGCTTGAACGCCTTGCCGCGCAGGGTACCCCCGAAAGGCCGGTGCGCGTGGCGCTCAAGTTCGATACGGGCATGGCCCGTCTCGGCTTCACGGAACATGATGTGTCTGCCCTTTGCGAGCGTCTGCGCACCCTGCCTTCGGTGCGGCCCGTCATGGCGGTATCGCATCTCGCCGTTGCCGACGACCCCACCCAGTCGGCCTTCACGATGGCGCAGGGGGCCGCATTCGCGCGTATCATGGCGGGGCTTCGAAGCAACTTCCCCGATATCATGGGGTCGCTGTCAAACTCCGCAGCCACGCTGGCGCACCCGCAACTGCACTGGGACGTGCAGCGTCCCGGCATCGCCCTCTATGGTTCGAATCCCCTTCGCGGGACGGCCCTTGCACGGCATGGCGAAGGGCTGTTGCCCGCCATGTCCGTCTCCGTGCCGGTGTTGCAGGTCCATCCGCTGCCCGCGGGGCGTAGTATCAGCTACGGGCGGACGTACACCGCCACCAAAGATGCGACCGTGGCCATCATAGCCGCCGGATACGCCGACAACTACAGCCGCGCCCTGTCAGGGCGTGGTGTTGCTGTAGCTGGCGGGCGGCGTGTGCCTGTTCTTGGTCGCGTGTGCATGCAGACCACGGCCATCGACGTCACCGACGTACCCGGCATCGCCACGGGAGACCGTGTATGGCTGCTTGGTGGCCCCGGCCCCGCCACGGTCTCGGCTGATGAACTGGCCGACCTGTGGGGGACGATATCCTATGAAGTGCTGTGTCTGCTTGGCATGAACCCGCGCAGGCATGACGACTCTGTGGAGTAGCCATGTACGCGTGCCGGCGCCACCCATGCGATGTGGCGGCTTGCGGGTGTTGACAAGGGTGGGGCAAGCCGCTATTGACTCGGATTCGCCTTGCTCGTCCATGTGAGGACGGGCCCTCAGTCCATAAGGAGGAACCCATGAGGAAATTCGAAACGCTGCTGCTCCTTTCCCCGGAGCTGGCCGCAGACGCCCGTGAGGCACTGCTCACCACCCTTTCCGGTGTGGTGGAGCGTGAACAGGGCTCGATGATCACCGCCGACCACTGGGGCATGCGCGATCTCGCCTACCCCGTGCGCAAGCAGATGCGCGGCTACTATGTCCGCCTCGAATACACCGCCCCCGGCGCTACCGTGGCGGAACTCGAGCGCATCATCCGCATCTCCGACGGCATCTTCAAATTCGTGACCGTCAAGCTGGCCGACGCGGTCGAGGAGGTTGCATAAATGGCCTTCAAGAAGAAGTTCGCTCCGCGCCGCAAGTTCTGCCGCTTCTGCGCCGACAAGGAACTGCCCATCGATTACAAGCGCGCCGACATCCTGCGCGACTTCATCACCGAACGTGGCAAGATCATCGCCCGTCGCATCACGGGCACCTGCGCCCATCACCAGCGCGTGCTGACCCGCGAAATCAAGCGTGCGCGTCAGATGGCCCTGCTGATCTACACCGCGACTCACTCCAGTGATGTCAAGAAAAAGAGCATTCTGTAGGAGGAGCTGGTGATGAAGATCATTCTTCGTGCTGACGTTGAGAATCTGGGCCGTCTCGGTGACGTGGTCACCGTGAAGCCCGGTTTCGGGCGCAACTACCTGCTCCCTCAGGGCCTTGGTATGCTGGCTTCTCAAGCCAACCTGAAGGCCTTCGAACTGGAGCGCAAGAAGCTGCAGGCCCGTATGGACGCCCTGCGTAACGCCGCCGCCGACATCGCCGCCAAGCTGGAAGGCCTCGTTCTGGCCATTCCCATGCGCGTCGGTGAGAACGACAAGCTGTACGGTTCCGTGACCACCGCCATCATCGGCGATGGTCTGGCTGCCCAAGGCATTGAAGTCGACCGTCGCCGCATCCTGCTTGACAGCGCCATCCGCGCTCTTGGCGAATATCCCGTCCGCGTTCGTTTGCACGCTGACGTGACCGCCGAGATTCTCGTCAAGGTCGTCTCTGAAGACAAGGTGAACGATGTCGCTGAATCAGCCCCGGCCGAAGAGCCGGAAGCCGCAGCAGAATAACTATTCCTCGGAAACCACCCCCGCCTATGGCGGGGGTGGTGCCGACGGTGCTGCCGAGCGTGCCTCGGCCGAACTGTTGCGTCGTGTGCCCCCCCACAGCATAGAGGCCGAACAGGCCGTGCTGGGGGGTGTTTTCTTGAAGAACAGCATCCTCCACACCCTCGTGGATACGCTCACGGCGGAGGACTTCTACCTCCCCGCCCACCAGATGCTGTTCGAGAGCTTTCTTGAACTCTATCGCAAGAACGCCCCCATCGACCTCGTTTCCGTCGCCGAACACCTCAAGGCGCATGGGAATCTGGAAGCCGTCGGCGGGGCCATCTATCTTGCCGAACTTGCACAGGCCGTCGTCAGCGCCGCCAACGCCGAATACTACGGCACCATCGTCCGCGACAAGTCGCTGCAACGTTCGCTCATATCCGCCTGTTCGGACATCATCAGCAACTGCTTCGACGCCTCGCGCGAAGTGGGCAGCCTGCTTGACGAATCGGAACAGGCTGTCTTCGCCATCTCCGAACGGACGAGCGGCAAGGTCTTCCGCAGTTCGAAGGAACTGGTGAAGAAGGTCTTCGAAGAACTGGAGAAACGCGTCGAGCGCAAGGAACTGGTGACGGGTGTCACCACGGGCTACGTCAAGCTCGACCAGATGACCTCCGGCTTCCAGGGGTCCGACCTCATCATCGTCGCTGCCCGTCCTTCCATGGGCAAGACGGCGTTCTCGCTGAACATGGCGATGCGTGCCGCGATCAACCAGAACGTACCTGTGGCGGTGTATTCGCTCGAGATGTCGATGGAGCAGTTGATGATGCGTATGCTCTGTTCCTTCGGCAAGGTCGACCTTTCGAAGCTTCGCAAGGGTTTTCTCGATGACGAGGACTGGAAGCGCCTCTATGAGGCCGCCGATGTACTTGAGCGTGCGCCCATCTACATCGACGACACGCCCGCGTTGACGACACTGGAGTTGCGTGCCCGTACCCGGCGCCTCCGCGCCGAACGTGGCGTGGGGCTGGTGATGGTCGACTACCTTCAGCTCATGCGCTCCAGTCGACGCACCGATTCGCGCGAACTCGAAATCTCCGACATTTCGCGTTCGCTCAAGGCTCTCGCCAAGGAACTGAACATCCCCGTCATCGCCCTCTCGCAGCTCAACCGCAAAGTCGAAGAACGGACGAACAAACGTCCCATGCTCTCCGACCTTCGCGAATCGGGTGCCATCGAGCAGGACGCCGACATCATCATGTTCATCTACCGCGACGACGCCTACAACAAGCGCGACGACAACCCGCGCAAGGGCATTGCCGAGATCATCATCGGCAAGCAGCGTAACGGCCCGACGGGCACTGCTGAACTCGCCTACCTTTCGGCGCACACCGCGTTCGAAGACCTCGACCCCAACTGGGTCCCGCCGCCTTCCGAGGATTACGGGGAGTAGTCGCCATCGCTGTATGGGGCGACTGTCTCGACGTTATGTGATGAAGCCCGCCTGTCTCTCGACAGGCGGGCTTTTCTGCGCGTTGCGTTGCCTGCAACGGAGGGCCGTCCGCAAGGGGAGGGGGGGGCTGTCGGCAGGCGGCGTCTTGTGTCCGCCAGTATCCGAACACCTGACTCCGTACCGCTGCATCCACTTGGGGCGTGCTGCGATGCCTTGCCGCAACGGGCGAAGGGCACGTCGACGACGTTGCCATGCGTACGACGCGGATGCAGGTACGCCCGTTCACAGGGGCCCGATGTCCTTCGTCGAATCGCTCCAGTGGTCTGCGTACGACCATGCCATGACGCAGGGTCTTCATACGCCATTCCCTGAAGCGGCGTGTTGTGGCGGCAGCGACCTGCCTAGCGCAAGAGCATCTCTGCCGCGCTCTTCCCCTTGCCTGTGGCAGCGGCAAGTGAAAGCCGTGCGCCGAGTGCCGGGTCGATTTCAAGCAATCTGTCGCGCACGGCACGCGCCCGCTGCTGTGCGAGGGCTGTCAGGTCGTCGTCTGTGACGTCCACGTGCTCATAGAAGGCCTTTTCCATGACCTCGCGAGGCTGGTCTTTTACGAGTCCCAGAACATTGCGGGGTTTGTCGAAGGGGGCATCCTTGTAGACGGACTCGAGAAGGTCGTCGTACTCGTCGTCTTCGATGGTGATGGCCTCGACCGCCGTCTTGGCGCGCTCACCGCGCCACAGCGAAGCATACTTCGCCTCCTGCATCCGGCGCAGAAGGGCGACTTCGCGAAGCCCCTGCCCATCGGTCGCAGGGTCGACCATGCCGCGCACCTCCAGTGAAAGTCCGGGCCTTTGCCGCAGTACCTCCGCCACGCTTGCCAGTTGTGCCTCGGCCCTTTCGGAGAGCGTTTCCCGCCCGGGTTCGAAGGGGACGTTGCGCATGTCCTGCCCGCCGCCTCCGGCAAGGCGCACCACGCTGCCGACGAGGGCGAAGGGCGATGTGACCACCTTGACCATGAGGTTCATGACGGCCTGGACCACCACGCCTCCAAGCCTGAAGTTGGGGTCGTCGAGTCGCCCCCGTACCGGCAGGTCGATGGACACGTTGCCATCAAGCCCCCGCAAGAGGGCCAGTCCGAGTTTGACCGGATAGTCCGGGGCATCGGGACGCGAGTCCTTGTCGCCAAGTTCGATGTCTTCCAGCAGGAACTTCGAATCGGCGCTCAGTACCCATTCGGATGTCTGCAATTGCAAACGGGCTGTGAGGCGTCCCTTGTCGACCGGGTAGGCGATGTACTGAAGCGCGTATGGTGATACCGGAACGAGGTCCAGCCCTTCCATGGAGAAGACGATGTCGGCGAAGGGGGGCGTCGATACGGGGTTGAGCGTCCCCGTGAGCTTGACGGGCACACCCTCGAGCGTTCCGCCAGCCGAGACCTCGGCGCGGCTTTCCGGGGCCATGGTGAATCCGGTCACGGCTGCATCGACCTTGTCCAGCGAGGTGTCGAAGGCCGGAGAGAAACGCTCGTCGCGGAAGGCTATCTTGCCACCGCGGACGGTCACCTCGCCCAGCGTGAACCTGTCGAACAGCGATGCTGGTGCTTCTGCCCGGGCTCCCGCAGCGGAGGATGCGTCCGCTCCTGCCCCCGAAGCGTCTGCCCCCGACGCGTCTGCCTCGGCAGTCGTCCCTCCGGCAGCCACAGGGGCGGGGGACACCGGCTTCGACGCAAGACCCGAGGAGGCCTCGGCCCCGGTCTGCGTTCCCTGCTTCTTCGCTCTTTCTGCGGCCTTGGCCTTTTCTGCCGTACGGATGGCCGCAGCCCTGCGTTCCGCGCCTTCCGGGTCGAGGGCGCGCAGTACGTTGGTGGTGCCGTCCTTGTGCAGCACGAGGAACACCTGCGGCCGGTCGAGGAGTATGTCGCCAATCTCGACGCGCAGCGGGGACGAACCGTACCGGAAGTCCCTGACCGCCAGCCTCCGAAGCGAGATGAGGTCACGCCGGTCTCCGCGCCTGCGCAGACGGGCGTCATCCAGTTGCGTCCTGCCCGATGCCGTCATCTGGATGTCATCGCCGCGTTCCCGTGCGCCCAGCCGGACATCGCCGGAAAGGCGCCCCCCGGCCTGCATGGCCGTGGACATGGCAAGGGGGATGTCGAGCGGCGCCAGGTCGACCTTTGTGGCCTTGACGTTCAGGTCGAGGTCGAGAGGCCGGATGCGCACATTCCCCTTGAGGGCGAGTTGCCCGTCCTTCTGCCAGCGCATGGATGCGTCGAAGGGCAGCCGCTGGGTCAGGTCTGGCGAGAGCGCTCCCGTGCGCACGCGAAGGTCGGACACCTGCAGGGTCGGTGCCTTAGCGCCGCGTTCGGTGATGTTGACGGTACCTCCATCCAGTTCGAGGCTGTCCAGCACAAGGTTCCAGTCCGTGTCTGCGGTCTTGGTGTCGCCGCGTCTGGCCTTCTCTTGCGTGCCCCGGGCTTTGGACTCCACCTTTGTGGAAGAGCCCGCCTTGCCTTGTGCGCGTCGTTGCCTGTCGCCTTTGACCTTCTTGCCCGTGTCGGGCTGTGAGTCTCCGGCGGATGCCGGAAGCAGCGGCAGCCCGTCGTCACCGAGGATGAGATTGACCGAGGGGGAGGTCAGCGCGAGCACCGCTGCCCGGATGGACTGTTTGCCGTAATCGACGGCGAGTCCCTTGAGCCCGATGTGTTTGACGCCAAGGGCATGGCCCTGTTTTCCCTGTGCGGCGAGGGCGAGGTCGTCCACCATGAGCGCCCCTTCGGATACGGTCAGTTGCAGCGCGGGGGAGGATTGAAAGACCACCTTGGCTCTACCCCCGAAGCTCCCTGCGATGTCGGAGGCAGGTGTGCCCCCGGCGAAGGGCCGCGCGGCGGCAAGCGGGAGTCCTGTGCTGTCGATGGCGGCGCTCACCTTCAACGGTGAGAGCGTCGCCTCGCCATCTACATGGAAACGCCCCTGACCATTCAATCCGAAAGTGATGGCAAACGGCATGGTCTTGTTGTCACCCGTGGAGAATCGGGGAATCTGCACGTCGAGCCCGGTGACCGCTATCTCGCGTGTGCCGGAGAGTGATGCGTCGTGCCAGACAAGCGTCGCATCGCTCAGATGCAAGGCAGCCCCTTCGACGATGAAGGCCTTGCTGTCGGCTGTGGGGGCTGCGGATTTGCCGGTGGAATGTCCCTCGGGACTACTGCCGGAGGTGGCCGCTACGGGGGGCGTTCCCCCCGCAGGGTTCTTTGCCGAAGCCTTGTCCGTGGCGGTGGCGGAGGCAGGCATGGAGGCTGCCCCGGTCGCATTCTGCGTCATGGCTGACACTGTCGCGTTCTGCATGGCCGTGCGCGATGTCGCAGGCGTGACAGGGGCTGCCTTGCCAGAGGCCGGGCTTATCCAGCGTTGCCAGTCGACGGTGCCGTCGGTGTCGCGCACTGCCTTGACATAAAGACCGTCCACAGTTGCGGACTCGAGTTCCACGCGGCGTTCCGCCAGTGTGAACTTGTGCAGACGCAGTTCGGCTTCACGTAGTGCTGCCGCCTTTTTCCCGTCGGGCGTATTGAGAAGGATGTCGGAAAGGCGCAGTGCTCCTCCAAGCCCCAGTTCGACCTGCCCGGAGGGAAGCCTTTCAACCAGCAGGTCGAGTTCGAGACGAGCCTTGCCCTGCTCAAGCCGCAGTGGAGTGAAGGGCGCAAGATAGGCCTTGAATTGTTCGAGGGCCACATCCTCGGTGGCGATGTCGAATTCCGTTCGTTGTGTCTCGGCGAAGGGAAGCAGTCTGCCAGCCACGGTCATGCGGCTGCCGTCGACTGTGGCATTGAGGGATGGGGTGATGGGGGTGTCGCGGAACATGTCCAGCGAGGAGGTGAAAGGCACGATGAAGTCGATGTCCGCGATGGTGTGCGTCACGCCGCGCGGTTCGTCACGGAAGATGAAGCTGCCGTCCACGAGTTCGAAATCGCTGATGACGAAGGGGAATACCGGAGTAGCCTTGTCGTCTGTCGTCGCTTCGGACGGGGGCACGATGTCCGAGAACGAGAAGCGGCCTTCGCCGAAATAGGTGATGTCCACAACGGGTTCGACGAGGCGCGCCGAAGCGAGCGAAGGTGCCAGCCGGAACAGGGCTGCCGGACTTGGGGCGATGCTCAGTTCACGAAAGCCGAAGAGCACCCCTTCGCCGCTGGCATCGGGGACCTTCACGCCGAGGACACGGATACGCAGGGTGAAGGGGTTGATGGTCACCTTCTCTACGGTGCAGGTGGCCCGAAGGTGTTGTGCCATGGTGCGTTCGAGTTCAGAGCGGACAACGGGGGGAAGTACGAGACCGCCGATGACAAGCCAGAAGATGTACAACCCCAGCAACGACCAGAGAATGACGCGTCCACGCCGTGTGGCAGGGGTGATGCGCCTGAGCAGTTCCCGTATGTGTGGATGTTTCGTGGCGTCATTCTGTTTCGCGGTCATGGTCGTGCCTCCTCGATGCTGTGTCCGGTATCTTGTTCATACAGCATATCATGGTGCGATTGAAGACAAAAAGATGCTGTGTCGGGCACTATGATGTGGGGTATTCTCCTCATCGCCGGGTAGGGGCGCCCCGCATGTGAGCGGTGCGGGTATCCGGGTTGCGTGCCACGTACAGACCGGGGTCGCGCATGCTGCGCGGAATGGGCAGAGACAGGCAGAGACTGGCAGGAATGGGCAGGAAGAGGGAGATGCTGTCGGGCATGTCCGTATGGGGCCGCTGCCGCTAGGCATCGTATGGCCCATCCGAAGTGCGCACCAGGGGGATGGCGTCCTGTAGCCGTCTCTGCCCTTACACGAGGTGCAGACCCGCCACTGTGGCATGGGGGGCGGGTGCAAAAAGAACACCCCGACCTGTGGCGGGGTCGGGGTGCGGGGGGACAGGGGGGCGTGGTGCGGGACTATCAGGCACCGTGCCGGTTGTTCTCGCGCTTCCATTCCGAAACCATGTCGCGCAAAGCCTGAGCGCGCGCGGGTTCCACTTCCTTGAAGCGTTCGGCGAATACGTGCAGCTGTGTGCCGCCACGCGGGGTGAAGAGGCCCTTCACGCGGCACCACAGGGGCTGGAGTTTGGTGGTCATGTCATCGAGGATGGTATTGGTGATGGTCTCCATGAACGACTGGTGGTCGCGGAAGGCGAACATGTAGACCTTGAAGCTCTTCGATTCCACGCAAAACTGGTCGGGAATGTACTCGACGACGATGGTCGCGAAGTCGGGTTGCCCGGTGACGGGGCAAAGCGACGTGAATTCAGGGAAGGCGATGCTGACGATATAGGGCCGGTCGGGGAAGCGGTTGGGGAACGCCTCAAGCAGGTCGGTCGAGGGGCCCGCTGCCGGGTAGGGGGTCTTCTGGCCCAGCGCCCGGAGGTGTTCGGTCTGGTCTGTGCTTCTGGTGGTCATGTGTATCTCCTGAATGGTCTGCCGTATGGCATCCGTATTGTCACCATTCCCGGGGCGTGTGGCAAGGGGGTAGGGCAACACTGGAGTGCCGGGACGACGGCTTTCGTGCAGGGAGGATGAGCAGCCCCGGAGGTGCGGGCTGGGGCGGGGGCGTCTGTCGTCGTCGGGGCGGCAACGGCCCGTGCAGATTAGGTGTTGCCTCGGCAGGGGGTTGAGGTATGGTGCTACCAAATACAGTCAGGAGGGAGCCCATGACTGACGCATCCCGTTCCGGCACGGCGACCGCACTCCATGAGGACGCCGTGTCAGGTTCAGCCGCCGCAGAGGCCCTCGACCTCGTCCGGCGCGGTCTGGACGACATGGCAGGTCAGGTCGTGCCGTGGTTTTTCGGCAACATGCCCGAGTACTACCTGCGCACCCATTCGGTGACCGAGAAGGTGCACCATCTTCAGGCCATCATCTCGGGCCGGGCCGTCACCGGCAGTCAGACGGTGCGCCTCATGGCGCCGGACGGACGCAAGGCCACGTATCTGGTGCCGGGCGGGGGCACGAAAGAACTTCTGACCATACTCGAGGCGCATGTCGCCCAGGAGATAGAGACCGCCCGCCTCTATACGACGCAGGACGGGCAACTGCACCTTGTCGAGTTTCTCTTCGGTGAACAGCCCCGTGCGGAGGTCGCCGGCGACCTGTTCGCCGAGGCGGTGTCCGCCATGCGCGGCGAGGGCGTGAGTGGAGACCGGATAGACCTTTTCGAGCGAATGCTGCGTGGTGCCAACGCCGAATATCTAGAGAAGTTCGACCCTCAGCGGGCCCTGCGTCACCTGCATATGCTCGAATCGGTGGGCCGCAGCGAGGACACGGCCATCCTGCTCGAACAATGCACACCCGGTAGCGAGACGCGCCTTGTCATGGCCATGCGCCATCCCCCGGCGACCGGACTGCTGCTGCAGACGGCGAAGATACTGGCGCGCACGGGCGTGACGGTGAACCGCTGCTACGGTGACAGCTTCAACCTCGACGATGGCGACTCGGTCGCCATTCTCAGCTTCTACGTCAACGTGGGCGGGGACATCCTGCATGAGGATTCGGAATTGTGGCAACGGTTGCGCCGCAAGCTGCAGTTGGTGAAGTGGTTCGCCCCGAATCCGTTCGAGTCGTACGCCGACCGTGAAGGCTGGTCGCTGAAGCGCGTGATGCTGCTTGCCGCCGCTGCCGAGTTCGCCCACGCCTTTCTCGTGCAGGAGAACCAGTGGGCCTACAGCACCAACAACGTCACCCGCATCCTGCAGGAGAGGCGCGGCGAGGTGGCGCGGCTTGTGGCATGGTTCGAAGCCCGGTTCGACCCCACGCTGGGCGGCAGGGAGGCGAAGGCGCGTGAACTTGACGAGGCCGCACTGGCGGCGGTGGGCGATGTGGCGGACGAGAGCGAACGGACGGTGCTGCTCATGGTCCATCGCTTCTTCGCCTTCACCCTGCGCACCAACTACTTCCTCGAAGACGTCTACGGCCTCTCGTTCCGTCTCGACCCGCAGTTCCTTCCTGCCCCGTGCCGCATCGAAGGCGAAGAACTGCCCTATGGCATCTTCTTCTTCCACGGCCCCTACTGCATGGGGTTCCACATCCGCTACCGCGACATGTCGCGCGGCGGGGTTCGCGTCGTCCCCACCCGGTCTGCGGAGCAGTTCGAACTGGAGTCGAACCGCCTCTACGACGAGGTCAAGGGACTGGCCTACGCACAGCAGGTCAAGAACAAGGACATCCCCGAAGGCGGGTCCAAGGCGGTCATCCTTCTCGGGCCGCTCGGTGACATAAGGCTCGCCGTGGCGAGCATGGGCAACTCCCTGCTGGACGTCATCCTCTGCGGCGAGAGTTCGCCGACGCTCCCCGGCGTGGTCGACCATCTGGGCAAGGAGGAGATCATCTACCTCGGCCCGGACGAGAACATCACGCCGGAGCACATCACGTGGATCGTGGAACGCGCCCGGCAGCGCGGCTACCGCTGGCCTTCGGCGTTCATGAGTTCGAAGCCGGGGGCGGGCATCAACCACAAGCAGTATGGCGTGACGAGCCTCGGGGTGATGGTCTTCGCGGAAGAGGTGCTGCGGCATCTTGGCATCGACCCTGCCGCGCAGCCGTTCACGGTGAAGATCACTGGCGGCCCCAAGGGTGACGTGGCGGGCAATCTCATGCGCATCATGTTCCGCGATTACGGGGACAACGCCCGTGTCGTCGCCGTCACCGACGGGCATGGCGCCGCCTACGACCCCGAAGGGCTCGACCGTGCCGAACTCATGCGTCTGGTGGACGGGCAGCGCAGCATCGACTCCTTCGACGCGGCACTCCTGCGCGGGGAGGGCGCCTTCGTCGTCTCCGCCCGCGACCCGGAGACGGTGCGCCTGCGCAATGCACTGCACAATACGGCGCGCGCGGACATCTTCATTCCCTCGGGAGGCCGGCCCAACACCATCAACATGCGCAACTGGCACGAGTTCTTCGATGGTGACGGCGTGCCCACGGCCCGCGCCATCGTGGAGGGGGCCAACCTCTTCGTGTCGCCCGATGCGCGCAAGCGTCTGGCGGAACGCGGCGTGCTTGTCGTGCACGGTTCGTCGGCGAACAAGACGGGGGTCATCTGCTCGTCGTACGAGGTGCTGGGCGGTCTGGTCATGACGGATGGCGAGTTCATTGCCGCCAAGGAACGCTATGTGGCAGACGTGTTCGACATCCTGCGTCGCCGCGCCCGCGACGAGGCCCGCCTGCTGCTGGCCGAGTTGCGTCGCTGCGACAGGTGCAAGCCGCTGCATGTCATCTCCGTGGAGGCTTCGCAGGAGATGAACCACGCGGCCGACGCCCTTTACGGGGCCTTCATGCAACGACAGCTCGACATCGCGGAAGATTCCCTGTGGCGCGGACTGGTGCTCGACTATTGCCCCGCCGTGCTCGTCGAGAAGTTCCGCGACCGCATCTTCGACATGGTGCCCCGGCGGCACCTGTATGCGCTCATCGCCGCCTATGCGGCTTCGGCCATCGTCTACGCCGAGGGTATGGGATGGCTTGCAGGAGTAGGGACGCAACGCGATATCGTCGATGTGGTGCGCAACTGGCACGAGGCGAGGGCGCTCATGCTGCGCCTTGCCACCGCCGTCGAGTCCACGGACATGGAGCAGTCCGCGCAGGTGGCGCACCTGTTGCGGCATGGCGGCGTTCGGCGATTCACGGAAGAGCGCCTCGGGCTTGCCTAGCGGGCACCTGACGGGCGGCTGAAGAAGAGCGGGTGAAGAGGATGCCCCCGTGGCATCGATGCATCATGGAAGGGCCGCCCTGTCGGGGGCGGCCCTTTGCTTCTGTGTACAACCTGTGGGAAAACGAGGCGGATTCCGCTTGCCATGCGGAGTCGTTTGCCCCACAATGCCCGGTCGGGCTTCGCCTTCGAAGGCGGTCGGCCTGATCATCACCAACGCCTTGCATCAAGGAGGGGACCGTGGCCAAGCAACAGGGACCGCTGAAGGATCGCTATCGCCGCGAATTCGTCGAGGTCGTCTGCCCCAAGTGCCGCAAGACCCAGATCATCGCCGTTCCTGAAGAACCCATGCCGCGCTGCGAAATCTGCAAGCGCGACATGATCATCAAGGAAGTCCTCACCGAGGGCAAATATTAGGGCACGGTGCATCCTTCGCCCCCGTATGGGGCGGATGAGGAGCCATGCCCCGTCGGCTGGGTTGGACACTAACGGGTAACGTGTGGAGGAGACCATGAAGCTTTTCAGACTGTTGGCAGCCATGATGATGGCAGCCCTGCTCGCCGCCCCTGCCATGGCGGCGGACATCGAACTGGCCAAGAAGTCCACGCTCAACGAGATCATGGCGCGCGGCGAATTGCGCGTCGGCTTTGACGCTGGCTACCTGCCCTTCGAGATGACCGACAAGAACGGCAACTACGTCGGTTTCGACATCGACATCGCCAAGGAAATGGCCCGTGCCATGGGCGTCAAGTTCGTGCCCGTCAACACCGACTTCGACGGCATGATTCCTGCCCTGCTGAGCGACAAGTTCGACATCATCATCAGCGGCATGACCGTGACGCAGGAGCGCAACCTCAAGATCAATTTCGCCGACCCCTACATCGTCGTCGGCCAGACCGTGCTCCTCTCCAAGAAGCTTGAAGGCAAGGTCAAGTCGTGGAAGGACCTGAACAGCCCCGAGTACACCGTCGTGTCGCGTCTTGGCACCACCGGTGAAGAGGCTGCCAAGCGCATGCTGCCCAAGGCCAAGTTCAAGTCGTTCGACAAGGAGGCCGATGGCGCTCTTGAAGTCGTCAACGGTCGCGCCGACGCCTGGGTCTATGACATGCCCTTCAACGTGGTGTTCATGGCCGAACAGGGCAAGGACAAGGTCGTGCATCTCGACAAGCCCTTCACCTACGAGCCTCTCGGCTTCGGCATCAAGAAGGGCGACCCCGACTTCCTGAACTTCCTCAACAACTTCATGCGCCAGATCAAGAACGACGGTCGCTACGACCGCATCTACGACAAGTGGATGCGTTCGACCGAATGGCGCAGCCAGACCAACTAGACGACGCGCGCGCCATGCATGGACATGCATGGCGCGCATGACCGTCTTGCCGGAAAGAGTCTTTTTTCCGGTGCGCCCGGATTCGTGAAGCCGTAAGGCTCCGGCACCGGGTGCACAGTATCAGTACTTCCGGATGGCCGGGGCGGGGCTAGCCCCCCGCCCCCTTTCCGGGGTTTCGCAAGGCGGCGGACGCCATGCGCCGACACCTCGCGAAGCCTCTCGGCTACGCCCGCGTCCGCGCGGGATTCCATGTGCAAGAAGGATAAACGATGACGCAGTACAGGGGTTTGGACAAACCGCGGGGGCAGGGCTACTTCCTGTTCTGGAAAGCAGTGTTCGTGGGCATCATGCTCTGCACGGTGGCCTTCTTCTGGTACGCTTCCAGTTCCGTCGAGTATATCTGGCGCTGGAACAGGGTGCCTCAATATTTCTGGGTGGCCGAGAAGACCGATGTCCGCGCCGAGGTCAGCGGCGATGTGGTCTCCGTCGAGACCACGGCCGAGGGTGCCACACGCATCACGGTCAAGGGCGACGACGGTTCGGAGACCTACACCGTTCCTCCGGCAGGGAAGGTGCTCATCTCCGGTGGTGACTACATCTACAGCGGCGACCCGGTGGGCCGCTACGAGGTCAGCAAGCCGGGCATCCTGCTCGAGGGTCTGTGGATAACCCTTGAGGTGAGCATGCTCGCCATCATCATCGGTATCGTCCTCGGTGTGGTCACGGGGCTTGCCCGCATCTCGGTCAACCCGGCCCTGCGCTGGCTGGCCATCACCTACATCGAGATCATCCGTGGTTCGCCGCTGCTGGTACAGGTGTTCCTGTGGTACTTCGTGGTGGGCACGCTGCTCAACGCCCTGTTCGAAAAGGTGGGCCTCTCCGCCATTCCGCCGCTGTGGTACGGCGTCATGGCCCTTGCCATCTTCACCGGCGCCTATGTGGCCGAGATCGTGCGTGCAGGCATCCAGTCGGTGCACCGCGGGCAGATGGAGGCCGCGCGGTCGCTGGGCATGAGCTACGCCCAGTCCATGCGCAAGGTCATCCTGCCGCAGGCGTTCCGGCGCATCATGCCGCCTCTTGCCGGGCAGTTCATCAGCCTTGTGAAGGACTCGTCGCTGCTTGGCGTCATCGCCGTGCGCGAACTCACCAAGGCCACGCGCGAGGTCGTCACCACCTCGCTGCAACCGTTCGAACTGTGGATCGTCTGCGCACTGCTCTATCTTGTGCTGACGTTCACCCTGTCGCTTTGCGTGCAATACCTTGAGAGAAGGGCCGTCCGATGACCATCATTTCCGCTCGCAACGTCAACAAGTACTTCTACGTTCCCGAAGAGTTGCACGCCCTGCGCGACGTCTCGCTCGACGTGGCACCGGGCGAGGTCGTGGTCATCATCGGGCCTTCCGGGTCGGGCAAGAGCACCTTCCTGCGCTGCCTGAACAGGCTCGAGTACGCCGATTCGGGAGAGATTCTCATCGAGGGGCGCGACATTCTCGACCCCAAGTGCGAAATCAACGAGGTGCGCGCCGAGGTCGGCATGGTCTTCCAGTCCTTCAACCTCTTCCCGCATCTCTCGGTGCTGGAGAACGTGGCACTGGCGCAGATGACCGTGCGCAAGCGTTCGCGTGCTGAGTCCGAGAAGAAGGGCATGGAACTGCTCACCAAAGTGGGCATCGCCGACAAGCATGCCGTCTATCCCGACCAGCTTTCGGGCGGGCAGCAGCAGCGCGTGGCCATAGCACGTTCTCTCGCCATGGACCCCAAGATCATGCTCTTCGACGAACCCACCTCGGCGCTGGACCCCGAGATGGTCGGCGAAGTGCTCGACGTCATGCGCAACCTCGCGCGTGAGGGCATGACCATGGTCGTGGTCACGCACGAGATGGGCTTTGCCCGTGAAGTGGCCGACCGTGTGGTCTTCATGGACCATGGGGCCATTCTCGAAATAGCGACGCCCAAGGACCTGTTCACTACCGGCGCCACGCACGATCGTACGAAACTGTTCCTGAGCCAGATACTCTAGGGGCAGGGCCTCATGGGGCCGGGGTGCCGGCATGGTGACGTCGGGGGGCAGCCAATCGTCTTACCGTGGTCACACTGACAAGCCGTTGGCCCGCACGATGCCGGGGCAGGTTGGCCGAGATGCGGACATCACACCAGCCGTTACGTCACGTACGAATCATGGGTGTTGCGGCTGATTCGATTCAAGCGGGGGAGGGTTGCGGCCCTCCCCCGTTGACAGTAGATTGAAGGCCTGTACAGGAGAACCCGTGGATAGCGATATTCTTGCCCTTGCGGGACTGGCGGCCCTTTTGACCGTGACCCCCGGCCCCGATACCATGCTCGTGCTGCGCAACGTGTTGCGTGGTGGCACGCGGGGCGGTGTGTCCACCGCCCTGGGGAGTGCAGCGGGGTTGCTCGTGCATCTTTCGGCTTCGGCCCTTGGCGTGTCGGCCGTCCTTCTGCACTCGGCAGAGGCGTTTGCCACGGTGCGCCTCGCCGGGGCCTGCTACCTCCTGTGGCTTGGCGCTCGTTCCCTCTATGCCGCACTGAAGGGCCCCTCCACGCCGGACGCGGCCCGAGAGGCGCATGCTGGTGGCGAGGGCCTGCCGTGCTGTGCAGACAGGGGAAGCGCAAGCGGGAATGGTGAAGCGCCTTCCGACGCCTTGTCCGGTGAATACGGGACAGGTACCGCCCCGCTGGTGCAGGCATGGCGTGAGGGCTTTCTCACCAACGTGCTCAACCCGAAGGTCGCCGTCTTCTATCTTGCGGTGTTGCCGCAGGTCGCCGTCTCGGCAGGTGCCACCGTGGATACGACGACCGCCCTTGGCCGCTCGCTGCTTTTCGGCCTCTTCCACATCATCATCGGCGTGTGCTGGTTTTCGTTCCTCTCGTGTTCACTGCAGCGTGTGCGGACGACCTTGCTTCGTCCCATGGTGCGGCGCTGGCTTGATGGCGGGGTGGGGGCGCTGATGGTCTTCTTCGGTGTGCGACTGGCGACGGAAAAGGGTGTCTGATGATGCGTCACCGGGGCGTCATGCTGTTCCTGCTGTGCCTTCCGGTGCTGCTCGTGGCATGTGGCCCCCGGTATGTGGCAGACCCGCTTCCCGCGTGGAATGCCTGTCTTGCCGGATGTGCCCGGGACGATGAGACGGGTCGTCTCATCCGCAGGGGGTGCTTGCAGGGCTGCGAGATGGCGCTGGAGGCCTTTCCCTTCGCGGAGAGTGTCTACGCCGGACGGCAACCCTGCGAAGCGGCGCTTGGCCGGTTCGACGTTGAGGGCCTGCTGCGCACCCTCGATGCCCGGTGCATGCAAGAGGGTACGCAGGTGCACCGCAGACGCGGCTGCCGCGACGGCGTTCGCCTCTTCTACGGGAACATGGTGCCGGAGATGTGCGTCGGCGACGCGGATGTGAATGTGTCGACGAAGCCTCCCGTCGCGCTGGCGAACGACGGGGCGGCGTCAGCCGATGGTGCTGAGGCTGAAGTGGTGACGCAGGGTGAACAAGCCCCCGTCGCACCGGAAGGTGTGCGGGCGGATGCCCCGGAGGGTGACTGATGCAGGCCCATTATTTCGATATGTCGGTACAGCCGGTGCGGAACGGTCAGGTGTTGCCCCTGGCCCATAGTGCTCTTGCCGGTGTTGCTTCGCATGCCGTGCCGCGTGGGATGGTCCCGGCTGTGGGCACCGTGCTGCGATCCAGCGAGGGCGTCGACCTCTTTCGCATCGTCGGGCATGCCATGCTCCCGGCCTGTGATGCCCCTCATGCCGTACCGTGCGCCCTCGCCTCCGCGCTGACCGACCTTTCCGCCGGACCGGTGCGTTGCCGGGTGACGTCGGAGGGGTATGCCCTCGCATGGGTCACGCTTTCCGACAAGGGGGCGCAGGGCCAGCGCGAAGATGCCAGCGGCCCGTGTATAGCCGCCATGGTGCGCGAGTCCATACCGTTGCGATACGAACAGGGGTTCATGCTGCCCGATGACGGAGCCCAGTTGCGTGCGTTGCTTACCGAACTTGCCCTGGTGCAACGCTATGACATCATCATCACCACTGGCGGCACGGGTCTCGGCCCGCGCGATGTCACGCCGGAAGCCACATCTGCCGTGATCGAGAAGCGCCTTCAGGGCTTCGAACAGGCGATGCTGGCCGCAAGCCTTGCCAAGACGCCTCATGCTGTCATCTCGCGCGCCCTTGCCGGAACGCTCGGCGGGGCCATCATCATCAACCTGCCCGGCAGCCGCAAGGCTGTCGCGGAGAACCTCGAAGCCGTACTGCCTGCGCTCCCCCATGCGCTGGCGAAGTTGCAGGGAGACCCCTCCGACTGCGCTCAGGCATGAAAGGGGGGCGGCCCGGGGGGGCCGCCGGAGGCACACTCATGACGTTACAGGTCAGACTGATCGATCTTGTGGTCGCTTTTTCGCGTGCGCTCGACCATGTGAGCCGCGCCGTGTCCGATCACCATATCCATGTGGGCTATTTCGCGGCCCGCCTCGGTGAACGGCTGGGACTCGACGCCCGCGACAGGTGCGAGTTGCTGCTTTCCGCGCTGTTGCATGACGTGGGGGCCATATCGCTCAAGACCGGACTGGACGGGCTGCTGTTCGAACAGAACGCCGACGCCCATGCCCGTGCAGGCTGGGCACTTATCGGCACCTGCCCGCGTCTTGCCGCCGCCGGAGAGGTGGTGCTGCACCACCACGCTGCGTGGGAGGATGTGGCCGACGACCTCGACCGCGCCAAGCGTCTGGGGGCCATCGTGCACCTTGCCGACAGGCTTGACGTGCAACTGAGGCGCTCAGAACCTCTGGCACCGCAGTTGACACGGGCGTTCACGAAGCTGGAACCGGGCAGGGGTCGGCTGTTCTCTCCGGAACATCTCGATGCCCTGCGGGACATGCTCGACGACCCGCAGGTGCGTGAAGGGGTCGAAGACCCCTCCGTCGGACTGCATAGCGGCCCAGGAGCACGGCTGGAGGAGGAGATTCTCGATACCGAAGGTGTCATCTCGTTCTCGAACCTGTTCTCGCTGGTCATCGACTCGCGCAGTCCCTTCACGGCCACGCATTCCAGCGGTGTGGCCGAGACGGCGCGCTTGCTGGCGATGCGGGCAGGGCTTGGGCATGACGTGGCGCAGAAGGTTTTTGTGGCGGGCTTGCTGCACGACATCGGCAAACTGGGCGTGCCGCTATCCATCCTCGAGAAACCGGGGCCACTGGATGCCGCGGAGATGTGTGAGATGCAGCTTCATGCCGGACGCAGCAAGACCATTCTCGATGCCGTACCGGGATTTGATGAGGTGAGCCGCTGGGGGGCGTTGCATCATGAACGGCTGGACGGCAGCGGCTACCCCTTCGGTCTGCGTGGTGACGAACTAGAGGTGCCTTCGCGCATCATCGCCGTTGCCGACGTGTTCACAGCCATCGCCGAGGACAGGCCCTACCGCAGGGGAATGCCTCTCGAGACGGCCTGCGGCGTCCTGCGCGGGCAGGTGCGAGACGGCCTGCTCGATGGCGACCTCGCAGGGCTGTTGCTCAATGACATCGACGAGGCGGACTGTGCGCGCCGCAAGGCACAGGCGCGTGCCCGCAGCAGTTTCGACGAGGCCTACGACATCTGCACCCGTAACAGTGAGGACGCTTGACCATGACCCCGTTCGGCAGCTTTGCGGCCATATGCCGCATGATAAAGATCGAGCACTCCATCTTCGCCCTACCGTTCGCGTTTGCCGGGGCCTTCATCGCCAGCGGAGGCATACCGGCGTGGAAGCCCTTCGTGCTGCTCACCATCGCCATGGTCGCAGTCAGGTCGTTCGCCATGGCGTTCAACAGGGTCGTCGACCTGCCATTCGACCGCCGCAATCCCCGTACGCAGAACAGGCCGCTTGTCACGGGTGAGATAACGCGGCTGCAGACATGGGCCTTCATTGTCGTCATGGCGGTGGTCTTCGTGCTTGCCTGTGCCGGTCTGAACAGACTCTGTCTCATGCTGTCGCCGCTGGCACTCGGCATCTCGGCCCTCTACAGCGTCATGAAGCGCTTCACGTGGCTGTGTCACTTCGTGCTTGGGGCGGTTCTGGGACTTGCACCGCTGGCGGGGTGGTTGAGCGTCGACCCCGTGTTCACGCTGCCTGCGGTGCTGCTGTTCTGGGGCGTGCTCTTCTGGGTGGCGGGTTTCGACATCCTCTATTCCTGTCAGGATACAGCCTTCGACATCGAGGTGGGGCTGCATTCCGTACCTGCCCGTTTCGGCATACCCACCGCACTGGTCATCTCCACGTTCTGCCATGTGAATACGGTCGTCTTCTTCCTGCTTGCGGGCTGGGCGGCAGGTCTCTCATGGGCGTGGTATCCGGTCTGGGCCATCGTCTCGCTGGTGCTGGTGCTTGAACACAGACTGATCAGGGCCGACGACCTGTCGCGTGTGAACATGGCGTTCTTCACGCTCAACGGGGTCGTCTCCATCGTGGTGTTCGCTGGCATCGTAGCCGGGATCTTTATCGGACGTTGACCGGTAAGGGCCGGGTACGGCGTCTGGCCTGATGCGGTTTCCGTTGCAGGACTTGACGCTGTACCTGCGGCGTGCTCTCATCGGCTATGGAGGCGGATATGCGCTACCACAGCCTGAGCATGGCGCAGGAGTTCCTGCGGCGACGGTTGCAGGCCGGGTACGGGCCGGAGGTCGTCGTGCCTGTCGACCCCGACGCTGTGGGACTGCACGAGTCCGCGACGGAGGCGTTGCAGAGTGCCGCCGAAAAGGTGGCGGCGCAGGCGGGGCTTCCGCCGCAGCATGTCGCCGCCCGCATGTTCGACAATATCTTTCGTCTCGAACCCTCCGACACGCTGGTGCTGGTGGTCGCCGTACCTGAACGGGGGGTTGAGATGTTCGTGGAGATACCCGCCAAGCTGTGGCGTCTTGCTTCGCAGGACAGCCCCGCGGGCGGTTAACGGGCCCTGCCCATAAGACAACGGAGGATGGCATGGCGCGCGCTAGGCGCCGTGATTCCGGGGCTGATGTCCCCGAAGAGGAAGTAAGCCGTTCGCAGCGCAAGCGCGAGAGTACGGCTATGCAGAAGCTTGGTGAACGTCTCACTCGCATCGGCGAGGCCCGACTTCGTACGCTCGACCTGCCCCCCGACCTGATGGCGGCAGTCCTTGAATGGCACGGCCTGCCCACCCATGAGGCGCGGCGGCGGCAGTTGCAGTTCATCGGCAGGCTCATGCGCGAGGCCGATGTGGATGCCGTATCCGAGGCTGTAGACGCCCTTGATGCACCACACCGCGTTTCGACAGAAGCGTTCCATGAACTGGAAGTGTTGCGCGACAGGCTGATGGAGGAGGGTCCCGTCGTCGTCGACGAGATTCTCGCCCTCTGGCCCCATGCCGACAGGCAGCAGTTGCGCCAGATGGTTCGCAACGCACAGGCCGAACGTGCGGCCGGAAAACCCCCGCGTAACTTCAGGGCCTTGTTCAGGCTGCTTCGGGACATATCCGAGGCGGCACCCGCCGCTGGTGGCGTGATGCCCGATGGTGGACGGTAACGACAAAGGTTGCCCGCAGAGAATAGACGCCCCCGTTTCGAGAGAGACGGGGGCGTTGTCGTCGGGTGCCAGTCATGGGGTACAGGTCGGTGCGACCGGGGTTGCGTTGCAGGCCCTGCGCGACATCGGCGCGCACACGAGGTCAGGCTGCTGAACGCCAGACCCGCAGGGTGTAGCGCGCGACTGCCAGCACATCGTGCAGCAGCGGGAAGCGGGCCAGAAAAGATGACCCTGCGTCGGCTTCCGGTGCTGCCGTCGCTTCAGGGATGCCCCCCAGACGCCTGTGCAGGTCTTTGGCGATGTCCGTCGCCCCTGAACGTGCAAGGGCCTTGCACACCCCGGCGATGGCGCGCTGCGGCGCAGGGGTGAACTGACTTGCACGGGCCACATGGCGGAACATCTGGGTGTCTTCTCCGATGCCGCGCCCCATGAGCAGGGCATGTGCTGCACTATCGAAGTCGCCTGCACGTATGAGTCGGGACGCCTCTTCGAACAGGGCGTTGCCGCTCTCAGGTGCCTCGCGCATGAGGTCGGCAAGAGTCTGCCGAGCCCGTTGCCATTGCGCGGCCCGTGCGAAGGTCTGGCTGGCGGCCCGCAGGTAGGCCCGGCTTCGTACGAGGTCTCCCTTTCCCCGCCACGCGGCTGACAGGCCGAGTTGCGCGTCGCCCTTGATTTCGTTGTGGCGCAACGCCCGGTTGAACCCGGCGATGGCCTTGTCCCATTCCCGGTCGATGAGGTGTCGCATGGCGTGTCTGTAGGCCTCAACCGCCTGAACCTCGCTCAGGCCCACGGCATCGTCCAGCGCGGCGATGGCGGCCTCGAATTCCGCGTCGCCAAGCAACTGCACCCCTGTCCTCGCTGCCGTGCGCAATGCGTTGCCGGGTGCGATGGAGGCAGCTGCCCTGCGCAGTTGGCGGTGCAGCACCTCAAGGGGGTAGGGGCGTGCTACGACGGCACTGCACCCCGCACCCACCGCTTCCAGCACGGCATCCTCGGTGGGAGAGGGCGTGATGAAGACGACTGGTATCCACGCCAGCCTGCGGTGCTGCCGGATGAGCCTGATGAAGTCCAGCCCGCTCATGTCGGCGAGTCGGGCGTCACATACGATGACGTCAGGTCGGGGGGGCGTGTGGGGCTGGCGGGGTTTGGCGGGGGCGATGAGCCATCGTGCGGCATCGCGCCCGGACGTGAGCACACGGATGTGCTGGATTCCGGCGGCACGAAGGCACTGCCTGTCGACAGCGGCACAGGCCTCACGCCGCGTCATGATGAGTGCAGAGGTGAATGTGTGAGTGTGTGTCGTCATCGATCCGCCTCGCAATGGGTGAAGTTTCACCATTCATATCGGCAGAATCCGTCACGACTTGAGATGTAAAAAGGCATGAATCCCGTGTTTGAAGGGATTCATGCCTCTTATGATCGGAATGCTGATCTATTTAGTGAAGGGTATGACCTTGGCGAGTCTTGGTGCCGCAAGAGTCGATGCCGGTATGGGATGCTCTACATTCCTTTCGTGATGTGTACCGCATGATGGGCACTGCCATGACTTGCTGCGGCTGTCGAGCCGCACAAGAACACCGTCACGGTTGTAGCAAGATTCACAGAACGGTCCCTGCTTGATTTCACCTGTCAACAGCCAGTAGCAGTAACCATCGAAGACGAGATTACGCGACAGGTACAGGATATCCTCGAATTCCTGCACCTGCGAACGAAGCATGATGTTCTCGTCACTCAAGGCCACATAGCGCGTTTGCATTTCGGTGAGCAGATGGCGGGCCTCGTCGATGCGGCCTTCGAGGAAAAGATCATTGATTTCTTTGAACTTGTAATAGTCGAGCATGTTCCTCCCCCGCAGTTGACGGATGGCGAGGCATAAGCGTTTTACACACACTCCATCGGCATCCGGGTGACAAACTTTAGGGGGCGGGTGCAATTCCTGTTGTCACGTGATGCTCCCGTTGCTAGTCGTTGAAGGTGATCCATGGTTCATGTAACGACAAGGAGTTGTCAATGCAGAGAATAGCGACCTTGGTAGTGTTGTGGCTACTTGTGATGACGACGTGTGCCCTGGCGGGGGATGCCCCCTGCACCGAACGTTATGGAAAGGGGGAACAGGCTTTGCGACTGGCGACAGGCAGTCCGGGAGAGTTGGGGCTGGTCGGTGCCCTGGGCGAGGCATGGAGTGCCCGTAGCGGCATGGCCCTGTGCTGGCGCAAGGCGGGAACGGGTGATGCCCTGGCCGCGCTCAAGGCCGGAGAGGTGGACATGGTGATGGTGCACGGCCCCAAGGCCGAGAAGAAGGCCGTTGAGGAAGGCTGGGCCACGGGGCGTGCCCTTGTGGGTTCCAACGAATTCTTCATCGTCGGCCCGGTCGCAGACCCCGCAGGCATCGCCAAGGCGACGGACGCGGCAGATGCCTACCGTCGCATCGCCAAGGCGGGGGCCCTTTTCTTCTCGCGTGGTGACAACTCCGGGACGCACAAGAAGGAACTGGATATCTGGGCATCTGCCGGTATCACACCCTCCGGGGCATGGTACACCGTGCACAAGGGCTTCATGTCGGCTACGCTGCAACGGGCCGATGCCGAGGGCGGCTACTTCATGACCGATTCCAGCACATGGGTCGCTGAAAAGGGCAAGCTGAGGCGCCTTGCCGTGTTGTTCAGGGGTGACCCGGTGCTCATCAATGTCTATCACGCACTCCTAAGGGCCGAAGGCGGCAAGGCCGCAGTGCCCGCCGCCGTCGATTTCGCGGCGTTCGTGACGTCGCCCGAAGGGCAGGACATCGTGGGCTCTTTCGGTCGCAAGGAATACGGCGAAGGACTTTATAACGACGCGGCCTACGCGAAGAAGTACGATCATTGATGCGGAAGCGGGGTCGCCTTCCCGCTGGTGCGAAGGCGGCCCGCCTCCCACGCGGCATCACGCCATGCAGGACTGTGGCAACAACCCGCCGGTTCTTTCTTACGCCCCCCTTTTCCTCCCCGTGACAAGTAGTGTACTGTCTGCCGTAACTGTCTTGAACGAGCAACCCCCACGGAGCATGACCATGAAGAAACTGATCAATGCGGTGGAGAATGTGGTGCGCGAGCAATTGCAGGGCATGGCTGCCGCCCACCCTGAGCTTCGGGTGAACATCGACCCGCATTACATATGCAGGGCTGACATCCCCGACGGCAAGGTGGCCATCGTCTCTGGTGGCGGCAGCGGGCACGAACCCATGCACGGGGGCTTCGTAGGCCGTGGCATGCTTGACGGCGCCTGTCCCGGCGAGGTGTTCACATCTCCCACCCCAGACCAGATGTATGAATGCGCCAAGGCAGTCGACCGTGGCGCGGGTGTACTGTTCATCGTCAAGAACTACACCGGCGACGTGATGAACTTCGAAACGGCCGCTGAACTGTGCCATGCCGACGGCATCAAGGTGCAGAACATCCTCATCGATGACGACGTGGCCGTGAAGGACAGCCTGTACACGGCTGGACGGCGTGGCGTGGGAACCACCGTGCTGGCCGAGAAGATAGTGGGTGCCGCCGCCGAGGCGGGGTACGACCTCGACAGGTGCGCCGACCTGTGCCGCAAGGTGAACCGGTATGGTCGCTCCATGGGCATGGCACTCACGTCGTGCACGGTACCTGCCGCAGGGAAACCCACCTTCGAACTCGCCGAGGACGAAATCGAGATCGGCATCGGCATTCATGGTGAGCCGGGAACACAGCGCGCAGCCATGATGACCGTGGATGAACTCGTGGAGGTCATGGCTACCGCCATCATCGACGATCCCGCGTACACCCGCACCGTGCGCGAATTCGACCGCGCTGCCGGCGACTGGGTGGAGAAGTCGCTGACGGACGAACCCTTCGCCAAGGGCGACCGGGTCATCGCCTTCGTCAACAGCATGGGGGGCACGCCGGTGAGCGAACTGTACGCCGCCTACCGTAAACTGGCGGAAATCTGCGACAGGCGTGGCATCGTCATCGTGCGCAACCTCATCGGGCCGTATATCACCTCACTCGAGATGCAAGGCTTCTCCATCACCCTGCTGAAGGTCGACGACGAAATGCTCGCGTTCTGGGATGCGAAGGCGGTCACACCCGGCTTGCGCATGGGGTAATCTCTGTTTCCTCCGGGCTCGCCCGGTATCGTCCCGGTCTGGCGCGTCGCACCGGACCGGGGCGATAACCATCCACCGTCCCTTTGCCATCCCGCAGCCGGCGGGCGATTCGGTTCGCCTTCCTGCTGCGGGGCGCGCTACTTGCGCGTCCGCAAGCTCTCCATCATGAGGATGTTCCATGCAACTCACACGAAAGCATGTTCTGACCTGGCTCGCCCGACTGGGCGATATCATGCGTGAAAACAAGGCCTATCTGACCGACCTCGACGCCGCCATCGGTGACGCCGACCATGGCATCAACATGGATCGCGGGTTCGGCAAGGTGCAGGAGAAGCTGGCTGCCTTCGAGGACAAGGATATCGGAGCCATTCTCAAGGACACGGGCATGGTGTTGCTCTCCTCTGTGGGGGGGGCCAGCGGCCCTCTGTACGGCACCTTCTTCATGAAAGCGGGGCTTGCCGTGGCGGGCAAGGACACGCTGGATGCCACGGAAACCCTGACCATGCTCGAAGCCGGGGTTGCGGGTCTGGTCTCGCGTGGGCGGCCCGTCCTGCAGGACAAGACCATGTACGATGCGTGGGCCCCTGCCCTCGATGCCTTCCGTGCCGCCCTCGGCAAGGGCGATGACCTCGCACTGGCGCTTGACGCCGCAGTGGACGCCGCCGGAGAGGGGATGCGGGCCACCATTCCCATGCAGGCTCGCAAGGGCCGGGCAAGCTATCTGGGCGAGCGCAGCATCGGCCATCAGGACCCCGGTGCCACATCCACCGTGTTCATGCTCACGGCGTTGCGCGACGTGGTACGGGGGTAGGGGATGGTCGGCATCGTCGTCGTCACGCATAGCGCGGTGTTGGGGCAGGGTCTCAGGGAACTGGCTGAGCAGATGACACAGGGCCGAGTGCCGCTGGCTGTGGCCGGAGGCATCGACGACCCCGACCATCCGATAGGAACCGACCCCGTGCGGGTGATGACCGCCATCGAGGAGGTGCAACAGGGCGACGGCGTGCTTGTGCTGATGGACCTTGGCAGCGCCCTCATGAGCGCGGAGACGGCCCTCGACCTTCTGCCGCCGGAGGTGGCCTCTCAGGTACGACTCAGTGCCGCGCCACTGGTGGAGGGGCTCATGGCGGCCGCTGTCCTCGCCTCGACCGGGGCCGACCTTGGAGCCGTGGCGGAGGAGGCGCAGAGCGCGCTGGCGGCGAAGCGCGAACTGCTCGGTGCGGCGGCCCCCGCAGCCCCGGCGATGCCTTCAGCGCATCCGGAAGGGGCACGGGATTCCACAGTGCCCTCGTCGGCAATGCCCGCTGGCGAGGAACTCACGCTGGTGGTTCCCAACAGGCTCGGCTTGCATGCGCGTCCGGCTGCACGCATCGTCACTGCACTGGGGCCGTTTGCCGCAGACGTGCAACTGGTGCGGGGCGACCGCGTCGTCTCCGCGCGTTCGGTGAACCGCATCGCGACGCTGGCCGTGCGTGGCGGTGAGACCGTGACCTTCAGGGCCGTGGGTGGCGATGCCGCCCTCGCCCTGCGAGCCATCGAAGCTCTTGCGGCAGCTCATTTCGGCGATGCGCCTGAAGCCCCGTCCAAAGGGGAGGCCCCGTCCCCGGCGGAGGCGCCGAAGGATGGGGACATGGCAGAGGCCGCCGTATCTGCCGATGTTCAAGGTGGAGGCGTCCTGCGCGGGGCCGCCGCATCTCCGGGGCTGACCGTCGGAAACGCGGTATGGTACCGGCCCGCCTTCGATGCCCCGGATGTCGCGCCCCTTGCGGACGACCCGGCGACCGAGGTCACCCGTCTGGATGCGGCCCTCGGCGCGGCGCGCACCGAACTGGTCGAACTCGAACGCCGCACAGTTGCCGCAGCCGGTCGGAAAGAGGCCGAGATATTCGCCATGCACCGGTTGCTGCTCGACGATGTCACCATCGCCGGGGCGGCGCGTCAGCGCATAATGGACAGGCGCGAGGCAGCCGAATCCGCATGGTATGAAGTGATCAGCGATGCAGCGGCGACCTTCCGGCAACTTCCCGAAGGCTACATGCGTGAACGTGAGGCCGACATGGTGGATGTGGGCGCCCGCGTACTGCGCCTGCTGACCGGGGTTGCAGCGGTCGGCCCCCGTCTTGGCGGCCCTTCGGTGCTGCTGGCCACCGACCTTGGTCCTTCGGATATGGCGACCCTAGACCCCTCGCTGGTCATCGGCATCGTCACGGTGCAAGGCGGGGCCACTTCCCATGCCGCCATCCTCGCCCGGTCACTGGGCATCCCTGCCGTGGCAGGGCTGGGGCCAGCACTGCAGGGGGTGGGCGAGGGCGACATCGTGGCCCTCGATGGCGGCACCGGCGACGTCTGGGTGAATCCTGCACCGGGTGTGCGGGCCGCCGTCGAAGCCCGTCGTGACGCATGGCTTGCAGGGCGCGAAGCGGCCCTCGCTGGTGCGGCTGCGCCCGCAGTCACCGCCGACGGCCGTGCTGTGCACATACTCGCCAACATCGGTTCTTCCGCAGATGCCGGTGCGGCACTCAAGAACGGCGCAGAGGGCGTGGGGCTCTTCCGGACGGAGTTCCTGTTTCTCGACCGGACATCCCCCCCCGGCGAGGAGGAACAGCTGACAGCCTACGTGACCGCCGCGGCAGCCATGCAGGGCCGCCCTGTGGTGGTGCGCACGCTCGATATCGGCGGCGATAAACCGGTGTCCTATCTTGAAGGCTTCGCCACCGGCGAGGACAATCCCTTTCTCGGGCTGCGAGGCATACGTTTCTGCCTTGAGCGGAAACCGCTTTTCATGACCCAGCTGCGTGCGCTCTTGCGTGCTGCCGCCGTCCATCCGCTGAAGGTCATGTTCCCCATGGTGGCGCACCCCGGCGAACTCGCCGCTGCGAAGGCGTTGCTGGATGAAGCCCGTGCGACACTCGACGCGGAAGGCATGCCGCATGGCCAGCTTGATGTGGGTATCATGATCGAGGTGCCCGCGGCGGTGGCCCTTGCCGACCAGCTGGCACGTGACGCCGCCTTCTTCAGCATAGGCACCAACGACCTCGCCCAGTATGTCATGGCGGCGGACAGGGGGAACGCCTCTGTGGCGGCCCTGTCGGATGCGTTGCATCCTGCCGTGTTGCGCATGGTGCGTGACACGGTGCGGGCGGGGCATGCTGCGGGCATTCCCGTGGCGATATGCGGTGAGCTTGGGGGCAACCCGGAGGCCATTCCCCTGCTGGTGGGACTTGAGCTTGATGAACTGAGCATGAACGGCCCCGCCATCCCACGTGCCAAGGAAGTGGTGCGTGGGTGCGATACAGGCACGTGCGCGGTTCTGGCCGACCGCGCCATGGCGTTGCCCGATGCCGCGGCCGTGCGGCGGCTACTGCAGGGTGGTTCGTGACGCCGCGCTGGTGAACGCGGGATGACCTGCCGCGGCCCTAGCGGACTTCGCGCAGCAGCCTGCCCAGCAATGTGCGGCTTTCGGCTTCTGCGGCGGTCACCTCTGCGGTGGTCAGCCCCGCCCCCAGTGCCACGGCAAGGCGGTGGTCGGGGTTCACGAAATCACGGGAGTGGTGGGCGTCGTTGTTGATGACGCACCTGACGCCGTGCCTTCGCGCCGCCATGGCGACATGCCCGTTGGTGAGGGCGTGTCCGGGACGGGTCGTGATTTCAAAGCGCACGCCGCGTTCGGCGGCATAGGCGGCATCCTCGTCACTGACGAGTCCGGGGTGGGCCAGGATGTCGACACCACCTTCGATGGCGGCAAGGTTGGTGCCGGTTTCGACGGCATCGCTGATGGTCTCGCCGTGCACCAGCACAAGCTGCGCGCCCATGGCGCGTGCCTCGCGCACGGCTTCGGGGATGAGGGCAGGGGGCACGTGTGTGAGTTCCACACCCGCGAATACCTCGATGCCCGCGTAGAGTGAGTACTTGCGGGCCAGCGGCAGGGTCTGGCGCAGGATGAGGTCCATGTTGGCATGGTCGGCGTGGTCGGTGAGTGCCACGGCGCGATACCCGGCCATCTTGGCGTGGCGCACGGCCACGGCGGGGGTCATGGTGCTGTCGCTGAACGTGGTGTGGACGTGGAAGTCGATCATCCTACATCCTGTACTTGGTCTCTGGGTCGAGCGACTGCAACAGGTCTGACAGTTCCTTCTCGTCGGGTTCGTCGAGCTGTTCGCGTGTCATGCCCAGTGTCGTGTCGCCGGGGGCCCGCAGCACGGCGCTATCATCCTGCATGGGGCGCATACGGTCCTCGGCGGCGCGGCGGAGCACATCTTCGCGCACGAGGATTGGCACCCCGGCGCGCAGGGCGAGGGCGATGCCGTCCGACGGGCGGCAGTCCACACGCGCCTGACGTCCCCCCGCGATGAGCACGAGTTCGGCGAAGTAGGTTCCCTCGCGCAAATCCACAAGGTCGACCGCCACAAGTTCGGCCCGCAGCGCGTGCAGTGTGTGCAGCAGGAGGTCGTGCGTGAGGGGGCGCGGCACGTCGACGTTGTTGAGCGCCAGCGAAATGGCCATGGCCTCCATCGCACCTATCCAGATGGGAAGCAGTTCGTCCGACTCCTCGCGCCGCAGCACGAGGATGGGAGCCTTGGTCGACTCGTCGAGCGAAAGACCGACGACTTTCATTTCTACCATGGCGCACCTGCCTGCTCCGCGAGGAGCGAATGCTTCTTGGCCTGCGCGACGACGACGGGCAAGAACCTTCCACGCACGTCCGACCCTTGCGGCAGCGCGACGTTGACCAGGTTTCCGTAGGGGTCGCGGCCCTGCCAGCTGTCGCCTTCGTCGCCCGGTTTGCGGCTCATCCCTTCGAGGAGTACCTCGACCTTCCTTCCTACCATGTCTTGCAGGCATCGTTCCGTCAATCTGTTCTGAAGTGTCTGCAACCGTTCGAGCCGTTCGAGTTTGACCTCGCGGGACAGCTTGTCGGGCAGCATCTCGGCGCGTGTACCGGGCCTGTCGGAGTAGCAGAACGAGTACGAGGCGGCGTAGCCCACCGTCTCGAGTGCGTCCATGGTCTCCATGAAGTCCTCTTCCGTCTCACCGGGGAAGCCCACGATGATGTCGCTGGAGAGCACGATGTCGGGTCGTGCGGCACGCAGGTCGTCCACGATGCGCAGGTACCGTGCCATGTCGTAGCGCCGCCCCATGAGCTTGAGGATGCGGTCCGACCCTGCCTGTAGTGGCAGATGCAGCCGGGGGCACAGGTTGGGCAGCGTGCCGAAGGCTTCGACCACCTCGGGGGCGATGTCCTTGGGGTGCGGGGTGACGAAGCGCAGGCGCTCCAGCCCCGGTAGCGCGGCGACCTTGTGCAACAGTTGCGCGAACGTGGTGCCGTCGCCGTGGCTATCCTGCCCGAACGAGTTCACGTTCTGGCCCAGCAGGGTTATCTCTCTCGCGCCCCTGTCGAGAAGGGCGCGGCATTCGTCAAGGATGGTGCCTGTGGCGCGCGACTTCTGCCTGCCGCGTGTGTAGGGCACGATGCAGTAGGCGCAGAAGTTGTCGCACCCCTGCATGATATTGACGAAGACCGATGCGGGCACGGCCCCCTGCCCGAGGACTGCGTCGCGTTCCGGGTAGTCCTCGGAAAAGTCGAGCAGCGAGAGTTTGAGGTCGGGTTCCTCGACAAGGCGGTCGAGGGCTTGCGGGGCCATGGCGAGTCCGTCGGTGCCGAAGACGAGCCGCACTTGCGGAAAACGGCTGAAAAAGCCCGAACCTATCTGCTGCGCCACGCAACCGCCCACCGCGACGAAGGCGTCGGGCTTCTTGCTTGTGGCTTGCCTGATGCGGCCCAGCAGGCTGTAGACCTTCTGTTCGGGCTTGTCGCGTACGGAACAGGTGTTGACGATGGTCAGTCTCGCCTCACCGAAGGGGGCAGGTGAGAAGCCGCGCTCCATGAGGGCGCGGGCGAGCCAGTCCGAGTCGTTGACGTTCATCTGGCAGCCGAACGTCTCTATGTGGAATGTGCGGTCGTGCATGGGGGGTATCGTGTCGGCTTGCGCGCTGGCGCGGAGTGTGTTGCGGGGGACTGTGCTGCGGTGCCTGTCTGGCCGTGGCATTCGGGCCGTGTGCTCCCGGACGTCACGTCGGCAGCCGTGCCGCCCGTTGCGCTATCGGTTGTCGGTGCCGTTCTCTCTGGCTTCACGTGTGTCGGCTTCGGCCTTGTCCTTGGCCGCTTCGAGTCGGGCATGGTCACCCGCGAGAAAGAAGAGGGCAACGGGGGCGGCTAGGCACAGGGTGAACCAGAGCAGGACATTGCGTTTCTGGCGCGCGGCGAGAACGCCGCCCATGCAGCCTGCCCCGAACCATATGGCGGACATGATCCAGTAGCCTTTCTGCGTGAAGTCGAGTTCCATGGGTGCTCCGGTGAGGCCGCAAGGCGGCGTAGGGTGAAGTAAGACATTTGCGCCTGTCAGGCAAGGCGGCGCGGGTGGCGCGGCACTTCGCCAGCCCATTGCGCTCTTGATAACGGGGCGATACGGGTTATAAGGTAGCATGACATCAGGATTGTCAGCCACAAGGTATCAGCCATTCCAAGGAGGCGACCATGAAGAAGTACAAGGTGCGTGGCATGCAGTCCCCCGACTGCGTGGCCACCGTATCGCAGAGCATCCGCACGGCCACGGGCGAGGAGCAGGTGAACATCAATCTCGCCACCGGAGAAATCACATACGGCCCCAATGCATGCGTCGACCCCACCATCCTGCGTGAGGCCGTGGAGAAGGCGGGGTATTCGCTCGAAGAGGAATAGCCTGCCGCGGAGTGACGTTCGCCGGAGAGATGCTGGCTGGCAGACGAAGATGACAGACCCCGGTCACGGCATGTTCAGGTCGTGGAAGGGTGCCATGCGGAGTCTGCCGGTAGCCGTATGGGCTGTCCGGTCGGGCTGCCGGGCCGGACTGTCCGACAGGGGGAGACTGACCGGGGATTGCCCGTCTGGTACTGCCACTCGTTGTGCCGTCAGGTTCCGGTTGCCCCTGTGTGGCAGTCCATATGTGGCGGTCTGGCGAGTTCGTCGTTTTAACGGAGTACGCCCTTGGCACATACGCCCTGACGTACGCTTGGCGTCATGCCCGCGAACAGCCTGCGCCAGCCCGCGGGCCTGTCAGACGCGAGACTCCGTTCCGGGTTCGTCGAAGACCGGGGGCCACCTCATGGGTGGCCCCCGTCATGTGTGTCATTGCATGGTCGGTGCGACGGGATGCGGACTACGCGCCGAAGGCCCCTTCATGGCGTGCCTTGAAGGCCTCGGCGGTGAAGACGTGCTCCTGCGTGCCGTATTCCTCGACGCAGAAGCTGGCGCAGGTGGCCCCCAGACGCGCTGCACCCAGCACGTCAAGACCGTCCACAAGCCCTTTCAGGATCCCGGCGCGGTAGGCGTCTCCCGCTCCGGTCGGGTCGAGCACCCGTGTGGCCTTCACAGCGGGCACCATGACGGGTGCGCCGTTGTCGATGCGCGACCCGTTCTCGCCCAGCGTGGTGATGATGTAGCCGGTGTGCTCCAGCAGTTCGGCCTTGCTGCGGCCCGTGGCCTTCATGATGAGTTCGAGTTCGTAATCGTTGGTCACCAGCATGTGCGAGCCGTGGATGGCTTCGAGCATCTTCTCGCCCGTGAGCGCGGTGATCTGCTGCCCGGGGTCGAAGATGTAGCGGATGCCCTTTTCGCGGTAGAGCGCGGGCAGGGCGATCATGTCGTCGAGGTTGCCGGGAGAGACGATGGCGACGTCGGCCTCGGGGGTGGCGTGGGGAAAGCCGTACCCGCACGGAACGCTCATGGCCCCGGGGTTGAAGCCGGTGATCTGGTTGTCGCCCTGGTCGGTGGTGATGTACGCCCCGGCGGTGAACATGTTGTCGCAGCGGTTGATGCCCTCGAACGAGAGCCCGAGCGACATGAGCACCTGTTCGTAACGGTCGAAGTCCTTGCCCACCGAAGAGAGGATGATGGACTTCTCATCCATCAGCGCGAGGTTGTAGGCGATGTTGCCCGCTGTGCCTCCGCGCTTCTCGTCGAGCCTGTCGATGAGGAAGCACACGTTCAGGTTGTGTATCTTGTCAGGCAGGATATGGTCGGAGAACTTGCCGGGAAAGTTCATGATCCGGTCATAGGCGAGGGAACCGGAGATATAGATGGACATGGAGGCTCCTTAGCGGGTTTCGGCGTGTATCCAGTCGAGAAAGTCGGGGTTGCCCGTGGTGACGGGCAGCACGACGATGCAGGGAACGTCATAGCTGTGCATGGAGCGTACCGCGCCAATGAGGTCTTGCACCCGGTCATCAGCAGTCTTGGCGATGAGTGCCACTTCGGTGGCCTTCTCCACTGCGCCCTCCCATCGATAGACGGAACGGATAGGGCCGAGGACGTTGACACAGGCCGCGAGTCGCCGTTCCACGAGTGCGGCGGCGATGGCGTCGGCCTCATCGGGGCCGGAAGCGGTGATGTAGACCATGGAAGGCATGGGGCTTCTCCCGTTGTCCTTGCGCGGTGCGTCCTGCATAGCGCAACGTGCGGGCGAGGGCAACGTGCCCATGGCGTGGGACTTCCCGCATCCGCGTCGCACAGGAGTGGCGCATTCCGCCGGGGGCATGGGGTATGTTCCTGCTTCAGCTAGACAGACGCGGGAATGTGCTGCGGGGACGTGCCTTGCCGAGGGCCTTCGGCTGTGTCATACGATGCCGATTCCCGTAACCGGAGACGTGCCATGCCTTTGCCTTCCGTACAGCAACGCGCGTTGCAGGTGCTCGACCTCTTGCGCAGACGCTACCCGACCCCGGCCACGCATCTTGTGGCCCGCAATCCCTGGGAACTGCTGGTTGCGACCGTGCTTGCAGCCCAGTGCACCGACGAACGTGTGAACAAGGTCACCCCGCACCTGTTCGCCCTGTGGCCCGACCCCGCCGCGCTGGCATGTGCCACGCAGGAGGCGCTTGAGGAGGTCATCCATTCCACGGGGTTCTATCGTAACAAGGCGAAGAACCTGCTGGGGGCGGCCCGGCGTGTCACCGAGGTGCACGGGGGCGAGGTGCCGCGAACCATGGATGAACTGGTGCAGTTGCCCGGTGTGGCACGCAAGACCGCCAATGTCGTGCTCTGGGGGGGCTTCGGCGTCAACGAGGGCATCGCCGTCGACACGCATGTGAAGCGCATCGTGCACCGTATGGGGCTCACGAAGGAGACCGACCCGGTGGCGGTCGAACGTGACCTGATGCGTCTCTACCCGCGCGAAGCGTGGGGTGACGTCAACCACATGCTGGTGTGGTTCGGGCGTCATGTGTGCGACGCACGAAAGCCCTTGTGCGAACAGTGCGAGATGGCTGGTATCTGCGCGAAGGTCGGCGTGGGCAAGGAGGATGCGCCCGCCGCCCCCCGGAAGGGGCGCAAGCCCGGTGCCGTGGCGGCGAAGTCCGGGCGTTCCGGTACCAGGGGGCGCAAGACGGCATCGACGAAGGACGCAGGAGAGGATGCCGCGCGGGCGGCAGCATCCGCCGGGCAGGCGCACGAGACCGGGACGAAGCCGGTGCGCGGGCGTCGCGGCAAGTCCGGTGGAGGCGACGCATGATACGCTCGACGTTCAGGCATCTGCCCGGCGTAGGGCCGGGAAAGGAGGCCCGCCTCTGGCAGGAGGGCTGCCTCACGTGGGACGACGCGCTTGCGCGGGGACGCCTGTCATGCCGTGGCGGTGGCGGGGCAGCTGCACACCTCGAAGAGTCGAAGGCACGCCACGAGGCCGGGGATGCGCAATGGTTCGGCGAACGTCTGGCCCCTGCGGAACAATGGCGGCTCTTCTCTGCCTACCGGCATAGCGTTGCCTATGTGGACATCGAGACCACGGGCATGGCGTGGCCGATGGCGCACATCACATCCATCGCCCTCTACGACGGTGTCACCGTGCGTACCTATGTGCATGGTGAGAACCTTGAGGCGTTCGCCGACGACATCCTGCCCTACCGCCTGCTGGTCACCTTCAACGGGCGTTCCTTCGATGCCCCGTTCATCGAACGGTCGTTCGGCATCCGGCTACGGATGGCCCACCTCGACCTTCGGCCCGTGCTGCGGGCGGCGGGCTATACCGGCGGACTCAAGCGCATCGAGCATTCGCTGGGCATGGGGCGCGGCGACCTTGAAGGCGTGGACGGTTTCACCGCCGTGTTGCTCTGGCAACACTACGAGCGTACCGGGGACGTGCGGGCCCTAGAGACACTGCTCGCTTATAATGTGGAAGACGTTCTTTCGCTGGAACAGCTGGCGGTCTTTGCGTACAATAGACATCTGGCGGAGTTGCCCCCCCTGCCGGTCGCTACGCTGCCGCAGTGCGGGTGCGCACACAATCCGTGGAACGCACATCCCGAAGTGCTTGCCCGTCTGACGAGATGACGTGCATCCATGCCGGGGTCTGCACAGTGCGGGCCATGTGCGCCGGGGCCGCTTCAGGATGCGGAGCGGCGGAAGTCCATTCACGGGCGGGGCGTCGCGTCCAGCCTCATTCGCCTGCAACCTGACAGCCTGTGTTCCCTGATGCGGGCGGTTCACGACATTCAAGGCACCACGTTACGGAGTCAGCATGAGCCAGACAAACATCCTTCTCGAATCCGGCACCAACGAGCTTGAAATCATCGAGTTCTACATCGATGAGCAGGCGTCGGACGGCTCGACCTATCGCGGCTACTACGGCATGAACGTGGCGAAGGTGCTCGAGATCATACGTCGCCCCACCATCACGGGGGTTCCCAGCAAGCACCATCCGGCGGCACTGGGCACATTCAACCTGCGCGGCAAGGTGCTACCCCTTGTCGATCTCGCCCTGTGGCTTGGCAAGTCGCTCACGTCCAGTGATGCGCTCAAGGTCATCGTCTCCGAATTCAGCGGAGTGGTGACGGCGTTTCTCGTGTCGGGTGTCACGCGCATCCATCGGCTCAGCTGGAGTCAGGTCGAGGCCCCCGGCAGACACGTGCAGAGTTACAGCAGCGATTCCATCACCGGGGTCGTGCGTTTCGAGGACCGTATCGTCTTCATTCTCGACATGGAGAAGATCATCACCTCCATGGACCCCAATCTCGACATGGGCAAGAAGGGCGAGAAGGCCATCGGCACACAGGTGCCGTCCGGCGAACCCGACCATGTTCTCATCGCCGATGATTCGGCCTCCATACGGAACATGATCGGCAACACGCTCGAGAAGGCGGGCTACCGTGTGACGCGTACCGCCAGCGGGCGCGAGGCGTGGAACGTGCTACTCGGCTACCGGCGTGATGCAGAAGAGCGCAAGGTGCCGGTCAACGACATCGTGCAGCTTGTCATCTCCGACATCGAAATGCCCGAGATGGACGGTCATACGCTTACGAGGAACATCAAGGACGACAGCATACTGCAGCGTCTTCCCGTGGTGCTGTTCTCGTCGCTCATCACAGATGCCCTGCGGCATAAGGGCGAATCGGTCGGGGCCGATGACCAGATTTCCAAACCCGACCTGCCCATGCTGACGGAACGTGTGGCGGGGCTCATCGCCAAGACACGCGGGCGGTAGCCTTCGTCTTGCACGCGGCCCTGCATCCCTCTCGTGTCGTGCTGAGGTGGGGCGGTGCTGTCGTGTCGGGAGTGTCCTATGTCATACCATCATCCCAACTATCATGAGACGGCCGGGGCGGGGCGGTGCCTGTCCGGCAGGGTGTGTCTCAGCATCCTGCTGCTAGTGGCATTCGTGACATCAGGTCTCGTTGCCGGGTGTTCGAGTACGCCCGTGCCCGTCAAATTTGCCGGACAGGAGCAACGCACCCTGCGCAGTGTGCAGCACTGGCGTGCACTGGCGGACGAGGTCGCTGGCGAGGTCGCCAAGGCCATGGACGACCTCATGTACACGGGGCTGGTCAGTCGGCCCATCCATGTGGTGCGGCATGGCGGCACGGCTTTCGGTCTGTTCTTCCACGACCTCGTCCAGACGGCACTGGTGCGTCGGGGGTTGCAGGTCTCGCGCGAGGCCGAGGCGGACTCGATGTACCTCGACTACGATGTGCGCATGGTACTCCATGACGGCAGGTACGCTTCGGTGCTTGGCCCCGTCGACGCCGGGCTTCCGGCGGGACTGGGGGCCGTTGCCCTCTCGCTGGTCGCAGACCCGTACGACTCCCGGTCGCGTAACGAGGTGCTGGTGGTCTCCTCTCTCTGGTACAATAACAGGTATATTCTCAAGAGTGCCGACCCGTTCTATATCCATGATGCGGACTGGCAGTTCTATCGTAACGGACAGCCGCAGGGCGGTTCCGCTTCTCCGGCACTGGTCGATGTGCATGTGCAGGGGACGCAACGTCGGGCGGTGCAGCCCGATTGAGATACCCTCGAACCAGCGTCTGAATGCCAAAACGCCGTCTCCGGTTCCGGAGACGGCGTTTTCATGTGCAGCGGGGTGTTGCGTCTGGGCGTTGCATCTTCATGGATGCACGTGCGGTATCCTGCCAGACCCTGCGTGCACCGGGGCGGGACTCGCACGCCGGAGGATGCATGACGCATCCCCGAGGCTCATGCGGGGGCGCCCGTCTCCTTGCCGAAAGACGCAAGACGTGTGGTTGCCCTGTTGCAGTCCCGCGCGCAGGCGGTCTCGGGTCAGCCGAGGGTGGTGCTGCCGCCGCAGCCGCCGCACGAACCGCCGGGGCAACCTCCGCCGGGGCGGGAAGGCGGCATGGGGCGCACGGGGCCGACCTTGAAAGGCGGGGCACCGGTCTTGAGACTGGGGGCCGACATCTGCCGTGCGGTATCGTCGCTGCCGCAACCGGGGCAGGGCACGGTCGCCTCGCTTCCGGCTATTTCTTCAAAGTCCTTGCCGCAGGCGTTGCAGTGGTATTCGAACATGGGCATGTGGCTGTCACCTCATAGTAAGGACAGAGACGTTCCATTGTGCTACGTAATGACCGGACCCTGCGGATTGCCGCAGGGCGGTGCCTCCGCAACGGGCGGTTGGCACTGGAGTTGTAGCCATCGCAGACCGGTGTGGCAAGATGCCGCATCCTATTCAGGAGACCATCATGGCTGTGAAGAAGATACTGATGCTCGCAGGTGACTTCGTCGAAGACTACGAAATCATGGTTCCTTTTCAGATGCTGCTCATGGTGGGGCATCAGGTCGATGTCGTGTGCCCCGGCAAGAAGGCTGGCGACTTCGTGGCGACCGCCATCCACGATTTCGAGGGATTCCAGACCTACACCGAGAAGCGCGGACATAATTTCACCCTCAATGCCGACTTCGACAAGGTGGACACGGCAGCCTATGACGCGCTTGTCGTGCCGGGGGGGCGTGCCCCCGAATATATCCGCCTCGACCCGAGAGTCCTTGAAATCGTGAAGGAGATGGCAGCGGCGGGCAAGCCCATCGCATCGGTCTGCCACGGGCAGCAGGTGCTTGTGGCAGCTGGCGTGCTCAAGGGCCGTACCTGCACCGCGTACCCGGCCGTGCGTCCCGACGTGGAGGCGACAGGCGGCAGATGGTGCGAAGTGAATGCCACCTTCACCAATGCCTGCGTCGACGGCAACATCGTCACCGCCCCGGCGTGGCCCGCCCATCCGGAGTGGATACGTAAATTCCTCGACGTGCTCGGTACGCGCATCGAAGCCTGATCATCAACAGGAAACGCCCCCTGCGGATGCGTCGACGACGGCGCATCCGCAGGGGGCAGACAGCTGTCCTCTACGCGCCGTGGCTGTCCCGGAGTAGCCGGTGTGTGGTCCCAGTCCTTGGTGGGATGCCCGGTGATGGCACCAGAGGGTGGCATCCGCGGTCGCGCGCAGGTATTGCCCGGCAGCCGTGTCCGGAGTGGGCTCTATAGCCGTCAGGGTTGCGGCGTGGGGGGTAGTTGCGGAAAGTCGAAGAGGGTGCGAGGGCACGTCTCAGGACGCTTGCGCGCCCCCAGGATGTTGGGCAGCGGCGCTTCGGCGTTGCCCGTTCCCCAGAAGTCGGCCCTGTGCCGGCCCATCCAGATGCGGGTCTGCGACTGGCTATGCAGCAGAAGCCCGGCCTGCGGGCCGCCTTCGACGTACATGACGTCGTGGATGTCGAGGGGTAGCGCCAGAAGCATGGACGCGAAGGCATGGGCTGTCATGGGTTCGCGGCAGTGCAGGAACAGAATGGCCCCGCTTCCGTCCTGTCCCACGGCTGCAATGGAGTATTCAGGGCCTCCTTGAGGCCAGAGGATGCGTCTGTTCGTGCTGATGAGCCGGTAGTTCTGTACCACCATATTGTAGTGGGGCAGGCGTTCGGCCCACGGGTCGATGGTACGGTCGAGAAGGTCGGCCTGTGGCAGGGTAGGGTCGTCGGGGGCGGCCACGAAGAACGAGCCGAATTTGGTCGTGACGCGCGGGTTGTTGACGTGTTCGCCCGCTTTGAGAAAGCCGGTACTCGTCCGCACATCGGGCAGGTACATGCTGGAGTTGATAGCCGCACCAAGGTTCAGCTTCTCTGCCCATGCCCCCAGTGAGAGAGGGTAGCCGCCTTCGCCCGTCGCCGTGTGCAGCGAGAAATCCCAGAGATTGGGGTCGATGCGCAACGCCACCAGCACGGTCGGGCCCTCCGCCGTGTCGGGATGTGAGAAGACGGCTATCTGTAATCCGGTCTCGACCTCACTCCATGGCCCGGCGTGGGCGGAGGGCGATGCGAATTGCAGAAGCAGTGCGATGAGGGCCAGAGTGGCCAGACATTTTCCGTGCATAAGACTCCGGTCGGGCGACCTGCCGCATAGTAGGCGAAAGGGGCTGCCGAAGCAACGCATGGCCTGTGACCTCTCCATCTTCAGCGGCTTCATGTTTCGCGTATGTCTCCATGAGAGACGCCGTGGTATATATTCTGCGATAACAGGATCTTGCGTGTTGTATTAGGAGAAGCGCACTCTGTGCGACATGGTGTCTGTCGTTGATGCCGATGTGAGTCTATGCGTTGATGGGGGCGACGAGTGGGGACGTGTGAGAGGCCGGAGATATCGAGGGATGTTTTTTGAAGCAACGAACTAAAAACAGTATATTGACATATCAATCTATCTTGATATATGAAGAGGCATCGTAACGCCATGCGCCGCCACGCGGTGCGCACCAGCATATAGCGAGGGAGAGAACGTGAAGATCGCCGAAGCCATTGAACGTCAGAGTCGCCCATTCTACTCGCTGGAGTTCTTTCCGCCCAAGGAACGCGAACAGTGGCCTGCGTTCTTCGCCACCGTCGAGCGGCTCAAGGCCATGGACCCTGTCTTCGCCTCGGTGACCTATGGAGCGGGGGGGGGCACACAGGACAATACGCTCGATATCACCGCCCATCTCAAGAATGCCCTCGGACTCGAACCCATGGCGCATCTCACCTGCGTGGGGGCCACGCGTGAACGCATCGCCGGTTTTCTTGCAAGATTGCGTGAACAGGGGGTCGAGAACGTTCTCGCCTTGCGTGGCGACCCGCCGCGTGGGCAACAGGTGGACTGGGAAACTGCGGAGTTCCGGTATGCATCCGACCTTGTACGTTTTGTGCGGAACGAGTTCCCGGAATTCGGCATCGGCGTGGCGGGCTACCCGGCAGCGCATCCCGAGTCGGTGAGTTTCTCGCAGGATATCGCACACACCTGCCAGAAGATTCACGCCGGTGCGGATTTCGTCGTGACGCAACTTTTCTTCGATGTGCGTGAGTATTTCGCCTTCATCGAACGCCTCAAGGAGTGCGGGGTGGAGAAACCCGTGCTGCCGGGCATTCTCCCCATCCAGAGTCTCGAATCCATCAAACGTATTCTGGCCTTGTGCGGGGCGAACATCCCCGGAAAGCTGTACCTTGAGCTTGAAGAAGCCGACGCGCGCGGGGGCGCAGAGGCCGTGCGCGAGGCGGGCATAGCCTTTGCCGTGCGTCAGATTCGTTCTCTGATAGATGGCGGCGCCCCCGGCATCCATCTGTACACGCTGAACAAGGCGGACATGTGCCTTCAGATTCGTGACGCGGTGGGAGCACTATAAGTGGAGTCGACGGCGCCCCGGTCTGCATACCTGCCGGGGCGTCGTCTTTTACTTTCACACGCAGTAATCTTGACAGACAAACGATCTTCTCATATTTTCAGCACTGGTTGCTTGATCAAACGGTACACGGTAGCACAACCGTGCTTCACTACCGCAGAGGCCGTGCCTCGCCAGCTACGGAACCCCGGCAATGGTTCGCCGCGGAGAGGGCAAAGTTCCGTAGCAATGACTGGTGACCATGAAGCCCCCCTGACGGAAACGTCGGGGGGGCTTTCTGCTGTCGCCGTAGGCGTGCAGCAGTCGGTGAAGTGAGCAGGCAGGGTTCACCCCTGCCGTGAGCGAACGTGCGCCGTGCCTTTCCGCCCGGCGGCTTGCCGCCGCTGGCGGCGCGAACCCCTGCACGGGTTCGTAATGGATAGGGCGCCTCCTCCCTTCCGGCGTGCTGGACAGGATGATGTCCCGACGTTATCAGAAAGCGCGGTGTCATGCTTGCCGCGCAGACTCATCCCTACCCCGGAGAATCATGACTTCGATCGTCCTGCCCGAAGGTGGTGTGCGGCGCATCCTCGTCTGCCAGTTGAGGCAGATAGGCGACGTCCTCCTCGCCACTCCGGCCCTTACCCTTCTTCGTCGGCGCTTTCCCGAGGCCGAAATCCATGTCCTCACCGAGTCCAAGTGCGTCTCCATGCTGGATGGCAATCCAGATGTGGATGTGGTCTGGCCTCTCGACAAGAAACGGCTCAGTTCCTTTTTCGCCGAAGTGGCATGGTATCGTGAGGTGGCCGGGCAGGGGTTCGACATCGTGGTCGACTTCCAGCAATTGCCGCGTACCCGTTGGGTCGTCGCCTTCTCTGGCGCTCCGGTGAGGCTCAGCTTCACGCCTCCGTGGTACAACCGCTGGCTTTACACGCACTGGGTGAAGCCGCGCGACGGCTATGCGGCCATGTCCAAGGCCAGTGTCCTTGAGCCGCTTGGCATACGGTGGGACGGTGAACGCCCGCGCCTGTGGCTGCGCCCTGAAGAGCGTGCGACTGCCCGCGAGATACTGGCATCCGCCGGTCTGGCAGAAGGGCAGAGGCTGGTGACGCTAGACCCGACGCATCGCCGTATCACCCGCCAGTGGCCCGCCCTGCACTACGCCCGGCTTATGGATATCGCCGCGGATAAGGCCCCCGACGTACGCTTCTTGCCTTTCTGGGGGCCGGGAGAAGAGGCTGACATCCGGAGAATGGTCGCTGCGTGCCGTGCAGACGGCAACGTCCTGCTGCCGGACAGGATGCTGACGCTGCGCGAGATGGCGGCGTGCATCGCGGAAGCGGACATGCATCTGGGCAACTGTTCGGCCCCGAGGCATATCGCGGTGGCGGTGGATACCCCGACGTGCGTCGTGCTTGGGGCGACAGGCACCGCATGGACGTTCCCTTCACCCGAACATATCGATGTCGCCGCGCGCCTCGCCTGCCAGCCGTGCAACCGCAATACGTGTGATACGCTGCAATGCCTGCGCGACCTTGCCCCTGAGCATGTCTTCGAGGTCGCCATGGCGCATCTCGACCGCTTCGGCAAGCGGCGCGATTGACCGTATCGTATGATGCTCGTCACTTTCTGGTGATACAAGGCCCCTGGGGAATGTCCTCAGGGGCCTTTTGCATGTGATGGAAGAATGCATGGCTACTGCGATCAAGGCGGGATCGTTCACTTTTCTATGGAACGCAAAAACCCGCAGTATCACTACTGCGGGTTTGCACTCGTTCTGGTGGGCCATCAGGGACTCGAACCCCGAACCAACTGATTAAGAGTCAGCTGCTCTACCAATTGAGCTAATGACCCGTGCCTCGTGGCGGAGACGGTATCTACGCTCAACGGGTGTGAGGGTCAACAGGTTTTTTTGCGATTCCCGAAAAAAGTTGAAGAAGGGGGGAGGCACCAGCATCGTCTCAGGGGTGCACGTCTCCGTCATATCAGGCAGCCGGAAACGAAGAAGCCCCACAGTGTTTCCACTGCGGGGCGTACTTGCAAGCTGGTGGGCCATCAGGGACTCGAACCCCGAACCAACTGATTAAGAGTCAGCTGCTCTACCAATTGAGCTAATGACCCGTGCCGTTCGGCGAAGACGGAACCTAGTCGCCTCGGTCTGTGAAGTCAACATTTTTTTTGCCCGTGGTGCGAAAAAAACGTATCGTCACCTGATGCGACACCAAACCAGAGTTTCAAACATCGCAATATCCTGTGTTCTTGCCGCGTTTCTCCTGCTCCTGCCGGGGCTCGTTCCGGTGTTGGTACCGTGGGCCACACTTGATGGGGGCGCCCTTTCCGCGCACGCTGCCGAGCCTGTGACGTTCTCGACTGAACTGGCGCATGATCGCGAGACGGCGGGTGGCATCATCGTGCTGTGGATCGACCCCGCACCGGAATACCACGCCTACGCGCATGAGCCGGGGGTGGATACGCGGCCCACCGTGGTAAGTGTCCATGACCGGAGTGGGACGCCTCTCGACCTGCCGGTGCTCTATATGCCGGGCGAACCGCTCGACGACCCCTTCACCCCCGGCAGGATCGTCAATGCCTATGGGCCGAAGACTCCGGTCTTCGTTAAGGTTCCGGCACTGCTCGCTGGCGGCGACGTCATCGTGCGGACATCGCTCCTTCTCTGTTCCGACCGTAACTGCCAACCTGTGCGGCATGACATCGTCGTGACCTTGCCCGGCGAAGGCGCATTCGCGGCGTTACCCGATGCCGCGTCGCGTCCATGGCGCGGCAAGCTGGCGCAAGCGGTACCCGGAAGACCCGTCGCCGGGGCGGTCGCCCCCGGCATGACCGGAACGCCGAGCGCTGGCGCGGTAGGCGATGGGGCAGCAATCGGGATGGGCGGCGTTACGCCCACGCCTCGTGATGCAGCCCCCGGAACAGGGGGCTCCCTTCCCTTCCCGTCCTCTACCGGAGTCGATACCACGGCAACTGCCGGCAACGTGGCACGTGGAGAAGAAGAGCAGGCGCAGAAGGCTGTCTCTGGTATCGTGTCTGTCTCTCCCGAAGGAACGTCGTCCGGCGTCGCCGTCTCCCGTTCTGTTTCCGGTGCCGCGCAGGAATCACCCGCGTGGTCTTTCGCACCCCGCTATTTCGCGCCCGAACTTGAAGTCTCCGGTCTTGGCAAGGCCTTGCTGCTTGGCCTTCTGGCTGGGCTCATCCTCAATGTCATGCCGTGCGTATTGCCTGTCATCAGTCTGAAGTTGAGCGGGTTCATCGCCACGTCCGGTGCGCCGGGTGACGAGGGGGTGCGCCGAAGGGCTTTCCGGGAGCACAACCTGTTCTTTGCCGCAGGCATCCTCGTGTGGTTCGTGGTGCTGGCGGGTATTCTCGCCGTGGCAGGGCTTGCATGGGGGCAGTTGTTCCAGCGGCCGGGAGTGCTTTTCGGACTGACGCTGGTGGTCTTCACGCTTGGCCTGTCCATGTTCGGCGTGTTCTCGCTGCCTGTTCTCGACCTCAAGGCAGGCACCACCGGAAGCCCCCGCGCCCAGGCGTTCATGACCGGAGTGGTCGCCACGCTGCTAGCGACCCCTTGCAGCGGCCCGCTTCTCGGCGGCGTGCTGGGGTGGGCCTTTCGGCAGCCCTCGTCAGTGCTGGCACTGGTATTCGCCTTTGTGGGACTTGGAATGGCGTCGCCCTACCTGCTGATGGCAGCGCGTCCCGGCCTTGTGCGGTTCTTTCCCCGACCGGGAGCATGGACGGGTGTGATGGAACAGGTGGTGGGCTTCTTTCTGATGGCGACATCCGTCTACCTGCTCACCATCCTGCCTGCCGCCTTGCTCTTGCCCATGCTGGTCACCTTGCTGGTTGCCGCGTTCGCGGCGTGGCTGTGGGGCACATGGGCGGGGCCGGGGGCCTCGTCGGTGCAGCGCATTGCGGTGCGGTGCGTCGCGGTCGCACTGGTGGGCATGACGGTTGCGTGGGCACTGTCACCGCCTGCCGATGAAGCCCGGTGGGAGCCCTTCGAGGCGACGGCCTTTCGTGATATGCTCGGTCGTCAGCCCGTCATCGTCGACTTCACGGCGGACTGGTGCCCCAACTGCAAACTGCTGGAACGTACGACCCTGAACGCCGCCAACATGGCACGATGGCAGAAGGCCTATGGGGCACGTCTCGTGCGGGTCGACCTCACGCGCGACGACCCGGTGGCACAGGCCCTGCTGCATTCGCTGGGCAGCAGCAGCATTCCCGTGGTCGCCCTGTTCCCTACGGGGCTGCTGCGCAATGCACCACTGGTGCTGCGCGACCTCTTCACCGCAGACCAGATGGATGAGGCCCTCGAACGCGCCTTCGGGCCAGCGGGTCAGCCTCTTCAGCCATGAGATGGTTATGACAAGGAAAGGGCCGCACAGGTCGGCCCTTTCTTTTGTCCAGTCTGCCCAATCTGTCCGGAGAGTGCAGGAGGTCCAGCCCGTGGCCCCCGCGCCGTGGTTCATTCGATGCAGACGATGTCGTACTCGTCACCCGTGAGGCAGCGGCCACCGTCTTCCGTCACTTCAAAGGTGTTCTCCACTCCCACCATCCCCACTCCGGGGATGCCCATCTTGGGTTCGATGGCGATGACCATGCCGGTCTGGAGAGGCGCATCGAACCGCCGGGCCAGTACCGGGTGTTCATCCACGGCAAGGCCGATGCCGTGCCCGAGGAACGGTACCTTGTTGCTTCCAATTCCCATGAATCCTTCAGAGAGTCCGTACTCCCCGACGAGTTGCAGGGCGTCCTGATAGATGGCGGAGGGGATGGCGCCGGGGCGCAGGGCTGCGGCTGCGCGGGCCTGCACTTCCATGCACGTCTCGTGGGCGCGCAGCACGGCGTCAGGGATGGAGGCACGCGGACCCGCCCAGTACACTTGCGTCTTGTCGGTATGATAGCCTTCAAGGGTGAAGCCGATGTCCACGGCCAACGGCGTTCCCCTGCGCCATACAGACCCCGCATAGCCCATGTAGGGGACGGCGGGATGTTCGCCTTTGAGCCCCAGCGGGCCGTTGAAGTGGCTGGGGTAGTTCCCGTTCTCTCCGGCGGCCACATGGCCGAGGAATATCTCCTCACCATTGGCGGACATGCGCATCATGCCCGAATGTCCGCGCTCGAAGAAGACCTGCCACGCGAGGTGCGAGACCTCTCGTTCGGTCATGCCGGGGTGTATGCGCTGCGGAAGGGCTTCGTGCAGGCTTTCGTGATGCCTTGCCCCGGCAAGGCGCATCTTGTTTAGTTCCCATGGTGACTTGACGGCCCGCGCGAGGGTTACCGCCATGTCGCCGGGTACGAAAGAAACGCCCTGAAGACGCTGTTGCAGCAGGTTGGCGAGAGACCATGGCAGTCCTCCCATCTCGGCAGCAACCACCCCGCCCAATGGGGAACCTGCTTCGCGTGCGAGTTCGACGATGTCGCCGTAGGAACGGAAGGGGTGCACACGTTCAATGGGGCTTTCAAGCAGAACGCGTTCGATGCCCTTGCGGACGAAGAGCATGGCTTCGCCTTCGCGGGGTAGCCACAGCACGCCGTTACCGAGCGAACCGGTGAGGTAGTAGATGGAGAGTCTGGCAAAGACCAGCAGACCGGAGGCCTCGGGGGCGACGTCTGCGAGGGCCGCACGGCAGCGGCTGTGGCGGCGGCGGACTTCATCGTCGGGAATGCGTTCTGCGGCAGTGAACATGACGTCTCCTGTTCTGGTGGTGTATGCTGGTCTTCTAGCGCGCGGGCGCGGGGGTTAGCAATCGCAGGATTGCGCTCGGCCCCGCCGCAGGATAGACTGCCGCCTTATCCCCGAAATGAGGTTCACTATGCTTTTCGACGATTCGTTGCGTGCGCACCTTGCCGCGACGCGGACCATCGCCGTCATCGGTGCCAAGGACAAGCCCGGCCAGCCTGTCGACGCCGTGGGCCGCTATCTCATTGAGGCAGGCTACGAGGTGCTGCCCGTCCATCCCGTCCGAAAGGGCGTGTGGGGCCTAGAGACATACTCCAGTCTTGCCGATATCACAGTTGCCATCGACCTTGTGGATGTGTTCCGTGCCCCGGAACATTGCCCCGGGCACGCCGCCGAAGTGCTGGCCCTGCCGCACAAGCCGCGTCTCTTCTGGATGCAGCTTGGCATCCGCAGTCCGGAGGCGGGCCGTCTTCTGGCTGGACAGGGTATTGCCGTCGTCGAGGACCTGTGCCTCATGGTAGAACACCGTCGACTTTTTGGTGGAGGAATCCGATGAGCGAGTCGCAGCGTGAAGCCTTCGATTGCCGCATGTGCGGCCACTGTTGCCACGGCGAAGGCGGTATCGTGGTCAGCCCCACCGACCTTGACCGGCTGTGCGGGCACACGGGGTTGAGCCCCGTGGATTTCGCCGCCACCTATTGCGAACAGCGCAACGGCAAGCTCAAGATACGCACGGGCGAAGACCGCAACTGCATCTTCTTCGAGGCAGGGCAGGGATGTTCCGTGCATGAGGCCAAGCCCGACATCTGCCGTGCGTGGCCGTATTTCCGTGGCAACCTTGTCGACCGTGAGAGTCTTGAACTGGCAAAGGACTTCTGCCCCGGCATCCGCCCCGACGTGACGCATGGCGAATTCGCCGCCGCAGGGCGTGCCTATCTCGAATCGCAGGGGTTGGTGGCGCGCGACCGCAGCACTGAGGCCAACGCCCTTGTGCTGGACGACGAATAGCCACCGGAGCATCCGTGACCGAAAGGGATTGCCGACGCATCCTGCAGGTGGACGACAGGGCCGCGCTTGACGACGTCAAGCGCTCCTATCGGCGTCTTGCGTTCGCGCTGCATCCCGACCTCAATCCGGACAAGCCCGATGCCGCGCGCCGTTTCCGGCAGCTGAACGAAGCCTATGTCCTGCTGACCCGGTTGTACGAAGAGCGTGGGGCGTCGCAGTCGCGAAAGGCCGGCCCCGCATCGGGCGGTGCCGCCGGGGCAAGGCCCGGTGCGGCGAGGGATGGCAAGGGGCGTCCGGCACATCGTGACGACACCGCACCCCCTCATGCGGGGCAGGCTCGGCAGGCCGGGCAGGGCACAACGACATCGGCTGGCGAATCGCGACGTTCCGGCCCCACACCGGGCGAATCCGGCAGGGATGCACGGCAAGGCGCGCGTCCTGCCGGGGCGGGAGAGCGCCCCGGAACAGGTGGGGCGCAACACACGCGCGAGGCGACTTCGCCGGATGGCAGCACCTCCGGTGCAGGGGCTGACAGGACGAAGCGCAAGGCGCAGGAAGCCTATACCGAACGCGAAGACGTCTTGCAGGACATCCTGCGTGACCCATTCGCCCGTCGGGTGTTCGAGGACATCTATAGTCAGATACGGCGAACCGGGGGCACGACGGCGGAACGCCCCCCGAAAAAACGCAAGCTCAGCCTCGAATGGGGCGACAGGAGTGTTGCGTTCGACTTCACGCATGGTGTTGCCGGGGCTGTGCGTGGCTGGTTGCGCCGCCAGATTGACGAGGAACAGACCATCCACCTGCCCGCAGCCAATCTGCTGCCGGGCGGACGGGTGCGCTTGCAGATTCGTCAGGGGTTGTCCGACGAGGTTCGCACCGTGGAGATGACCCTGCCCCCCGATTTCGTCGTGGGCCGTCCCTTACGCCTCAAGGGGCTCGGCAAGCGCATCGGCCCGTGGCAGGGCGACCTGTACCTGCGCCTTCTCGCCAAGGTGTAGGAACCACTCCTCCCCTCTCTATCCGTTCATCCCCCGTCTGCCGACGTTGTCGGATTGCCAGCCCGGTCACAGGTGCTGCGTTGTGGCCTGATGTCTCGTTGTGTGCTCTTGTGGCGTGCTGTGGTGCCCCCGTTGGCGCGATCACTCGGGCTTGGTGGAGTGGGGAGGCACCTGTGGGGTCTCACTGCGGTCGAGGACGATGAGAAAGACCGCCGTGAGCACCAGACCTGCCCCCAGCCATCCCAGAGGCGGGAAGAGTTCACCCCACCACAGGTAGGCAAGCAGTGCTGCCAGTACAGGTTCGAGGTTGGCGACGATGGCGACCCGTGTCGGCGCAAGGCGGCGTATCCCCTCGCAATAGACGAAATAGGCGCAGTAGGTCGTCAGCAGTCCTATGGCTACCAGCAGAAGCCACGCCGTGGGCGTCTTGTGCGTGAAGGTCGTGAAAGGAACCAGTGTCGCGACGCCAGCGGGCAGACAGTAGAGGTAGAGCGTCACCGGCGAGTAGCGACGCATCCAGTGGGCACTGAAGATGTAGTGCAACGAGTAGGCGAAGCCGGAAATGAGACCCGCCACGATGCCTGCTGTGCTGGCACCGCCCGAAAGCCCGCCGCCGGAAAGGCAGGTGAGCACCGCGCCCGTCATGGCGACCACAAGGGCCGCAAGCTTGCGTCGGGTGAGCGGTTCATGCAGGAGTAGCCGCGACAGGACGGCGACCCATGCCGGTGCGGTATAGAGCAACACGGCGGCAAGGGCTGCCCCTCCCTCCTGCACGGCGTACTGGTACGAACCGAACAGGACGCCGACCCCTACGATGCCGAAAGCCGACATGGCTGCCCCGTGCCGGGGGTCGACCCTCCACAGGCCGCATCGCCACGCATGCAGGGCGAAGAACAGTGCGCCGAATGCGGCGCGCCACAGCGCTATCTCCGGAGGGGATAGTCCTTCGTCCATGCAGAAGCGGGCCAGCGGACCGATGAGCGCCCATAGCGACGCCGCAAGAAGCACCAGCAGATATCCGGTCAAGGGGCCCTCCTTAAGTACACATGTTCTGCCCCGTTTGCCTTGTGATGGCAAGCCATTGCATCAAAACGCCGCAAACCGTCCGCACTGCGGAAGAATGCGCAGTGTGCCTCGTGCGACAGACCGGAGGCGATATCGGCATGGCTTCACACTGGGGCGTCACGATGCTACAAGGCACAGGTACCGCGTCGCCCAGACGCAAGACCCGCAGTGACAGGCTGCAGGAGGATGGAATGCCCGAAGAGAAAGACATCATCGAAATGCCTTCCAACCGTCCCGGTAAGAAGCCGCAGAAGAAAGGCTCCGGGTTGGTATGGATTCTTATCATTTGCATCGGTATCGCAGCGGGGGCCTTATGGCTGTTGCGTGATGTGCTTGTGACGAACGTCGTGCCCGAACGTGCCACCACCGACCAGACGGGAACGCAGGCTGCCCTCGCACCTGCGCCGGAACAGGGGCCGCCGCCCGGCCTTGCCGACATGCTGGCTGCCGGGGGCAACGGGGCACGTCCCGATGCGGCAGTCGCCGCCAACGGCACACAGGTGACGGGTGTTGTCGGCAACGCCACGCAGCCCACGCCTGCCGTGCCGATGGAAGACGCCGTGGTGCGCTATGCCTTCGTAGAAGACCTCGCCAGCTGGCTTGTGACCAACTACCACCCGCGCGGCACGCATCCGGAAGCGCGCAAGTCGGGCTTCGTCAGTGCCGGACTCAAGGCCGCGAACCTGCGCTACGGAACGGGGATGACCGGTCTCTCGTGGTCGGGTGAGAGCCTTGCCGCAGGGCGTTCCGCCGTGCTTGCCTATGCCTTCACGTCGCCGATGCTCGATGCGCTGTACCGCATGTATGCGGACCGTTTCATGGCAGCCGTCGCCGAAGCCGCAGCCGCCCCCCGTGACGGCAAGACGCTGACCGTCGATGAGACGAAGGAGATGTACCGTCTGTACGCCAAGCGGTTCCGTGCCCTTTCCGGCGCGTTCGAAGCCGCTTCGGGCATGAAGGACTTCTCGCGCCGCGTCGGTGCGTGGACAGAAGCCAGCGATGCCGCTGCCGATGCCAACGCCAGTTTCATGGAGACCCTCAACGCCTACGAGACGGCGCGTGACAATGGTACGGCGCAGGAGGCGGAAGCCGCACGCAAGCTCATGGACATCTCCGGCAAGCGGTACCAGCAGTCCATCATGATGCGCGAACGCGCGCGTGAGACGCTTGCCGAGGCCATGCGTAGCCGACCGGAGGCGCGCGGTCTGGACGATGACACGCTCGTCTACGTGGCCATGTGGGTGCAGCGTCGTGTGCAGGGGGCGCCGGAACGTATGGACGCCGTGCGTATGGCTGCGAAGCTGGCTGGCGACCTCGGTAGCCGGTTCGAGGCTGCCGCTTCGGCACCGGCTGCGGGGGCACCCTTACCTGCGGCGGGTGGCGCTGGCGTTTCCGCGACACCGCGCCAGTGATGCCAGCGTGACCGCCATGCCTGCTGACGTGGGCTGCCGTATGCCCCTGCATGTTGCATCGGTGGGGCAGCATCCGGTAGTGGGCATCGTCTGTGAAGCCCGTGCAGAAGACCATGGGCAGTATGAATGACTTCAGGAATGCCGAAGGCCAAGACCTTCGGCATTCCTGTCTGATGAGCCCGTTCTTGGGCGAGGTGTCGCCTTTGATACACGCCTGTCGGATGGAATCACGCGAAGCGACGCATCTGTCCGGCTAGGCCCGCGTCTCGCGGCACTACCCCCGGCGAAGCGTGTCATGCGCCAGCATCCGGCCTGTGCCGCCGTCCGGTCTGCGCATCATCCTGTCTGTGCCGTTGGCGTTATGCTGTCCGCATGCGTCGCTGTGTGGCGGCGTATACGGTGCGAGACGGGAATGCCCGACACTGCAAGGCGTCGTGTTTATCCTTGCCATCGGATTGCAGTTGCCCTGCCGTTGGTGCGGGGCTACCATTTCTCGTCGAGCACCAGATGCGAGGCATAGCCCAGTACTGCGGCAAGATACCACACGGCTGCCCCCCGCCAACTCATGCCGAAGAGGTGCACAGGGGCAAGCAGCAGCGGCAGGGGAACCAGCAGCATGGCCCACCAAGTGTGTGTCCATCCTCTGTGTCCGCCGATACAGGGCAACATGGCCATGAATCCGAGCAGTGACGCCCAGAAATAGCGTCGCGTGTAGATGAGGAAGGCGTCAGCCGCAGCTAGCGCACCATAGAACCACGGGCGTCCCTTGGAGGGGGTGTCGATGTCGGGAAATATCGACGATGCAAGCGTGACGCAGAAGAGTGCCGCTTGTGTCTCCCTGTCTGCCATGAGCAGTCCGGTCTGTGTGGCGGCGGTGAGCGCCGCAGCCCCGGTGACGGCTCCGGCGATGAGGTGCACTCGGTATCCGGGCATGGTTCCTCGCAGGTTTCAAACTTTTTACGTGACACTAGCCGGGGAGAGGAGACGGGGCAACCCCCGGCATGGTGTGGCGAAATGCGAAGCGTATACGTCGACGTTGCTGGTCTCAGCCTGTTTGCGGTCCATCACCTGCATTATTGCCTGTTGCGGGATAGAGATGCGGGGATGGAGTCGCTGACATGTGCAATACTCGCATAGGGAGGCTGCCGATGCGTATGATGTTGTTCACGGGTGGTTCGCGAAGCGGCAAGAGTGCCTTGGCACAACGCTGGGCCGAGGCGCAGGGGGCGCGGCGTGTGTACATTGCCACGGCGGGCATTCGCGATATGGAGATGGCGGAACGTGTGCGTCGACATCAGGCTGCGCGCGGTGAGGGCTGGACGACATTCGAGGAGCCTCTCGACGTGGTCGGGGCCATAGGGCGTGCCGAACCCCGTGCCGATGTGGTGCTTGTGGACTGCATCACGCTGTGGCTTTCGAACCTGATGGCAGAGGATGATGACGCGTCGGTCATGTCGCATGTGCGGGCGCTTGCGGCTGCACTTGATGGGACATCGCTTCCGGTGGCGTTGGTGACCAATGAGGTCGGGTGGGGTATCGTGCCACCCACACCGCTTGGCAGAAGGTTCCGCGACCTTGCGGGCGAGTGCAATCAACTGCTTGCCGCAGCCTGCCAAGGGGTTGTCCTTGCCGTAAGCGGGTTGCCCCTTGCCGTGAAGGGCGAAATGCCAGCTGCCCTGCGCTGATTGTCGTGCGCAGGCCCCTGCGGCATATCTCTCACTCCTCGGCCATCGCATCATGTCGTGCCACGGGATGCCTGACCCTTTGCCAGCGTCTTTGTGCGCGAGTGGCAGCGGATGCTTGTGGGGCGGGGTTCCATGCGATACAAGCGGCCTGTCTCACTCTTTTCATGGAAGGAACACCATGTCGTATCTCATCCGCATTGTTGGGGCAGCCCTCATAGGGGTTGTCGTCCTTGTCGCCTCGACCATACCCGCCCGTGCCGCAGAGACGCCCGAACAAGCCTTGCGTCAGGTGCAGCGCGCCATCGACACGTCCGATACGGCCCTGTTGCAACGCTACGTCGACCTTGATGCGGTCATCGGCGGGGCGGTGGATGTCTTCGTCCAGACACTGGTCCGTCAGGCATCGTCGAAGGCTGGACAGGGCGGTATGGCCCCGATGCTGGCCATGATGGTGGCGGGTATGCAGGACGGGTCGGACGCACAGGCTGCACAGGCCATGAAGATGCTGGTCACGGGTGAGACACGCAAGTTCGTGCTGCACGGCGTCGCCTCCGGCAAGTTTGCCGGAAAGCCGCGCAAGGAACCCGTGCAACAGGACGGCGGGTTGTTCTCGCCGCTGTTCGAGGGCGCGTCCACGGGCCGCAAGGAGATACGCTCCATCACCGATGTGAAACGCACGGGAGATGATGCCACAGCCGCACTCAAGGTCTACGACTTCGGCAACGAAGAGACCTACCCCGTGAATGTGCGGCTGGTGCCTGTCGGGGATTCGTGGCGGGTGCGCGAGGTGACCAACGTGAAGCAACTGGCCGACCGCGTCCGGCGCGAGGCGGCTGACCAGCAGACACAGGAATAGGCCTGCCGCGAGGCGGAGTACGTCGCCATGTGGGGGATGCGCCACCTCTCGTCTCGTCCATTTCCGATACCGCAGTATGCTCGCACAAACGGTTCCGGTGGTCGTGCCTGTTCAAGACCAGCTTGAGGTGCCCCCAGTACCGAAGGCGTCTCCAAGAGTCTTGAGAAAACGGCTTGTGAATCTTCGGATTCAGGAGTGATGCATCAAAGGCCATCCACAGGATGGCCTTTCTGCATTCATCTCTGCATTCGCGGGCGATGGTCCCATACGAGAACGGTATAGCGACAGTCCGGCTCACGTGTTCGTGCGATGTCGCAACGACACGGGCGCACGGAGTGGGTGGTCAGCAGATATCCGCCTGTGAAGCCGGGACATAGAGGATGCCGTTCATGGAACTTTCGGGGATGCGCTCGAAACCGAAACTCAGATACCAGCCAAGAAGCGACCTGTGGTCGAGGCAGCCGCGCCCGTGTCTGATGGGTTGAGCATTGGCGGTGATGGGCAACCCGAACGATTCGGCAAGATGGATGAGAAAGGTCAGTGCGCGGGCACCATGACCGCATTGAGGGGTGTCGGCGATGATATGCAGGAGTACCAGCCCCTTCTCTGTGAATCCGACCATGAGGCGCACCGGGCCGAAACGACGATAGCCCGTGCCGGGACGGTCCGGTGCGGTGTTGCGATGGTAGCAGGCTTTCGCCGCAGCAAGGATGCGTGCGTGGTGAGACCCGTGAGGGCTGGTGGCAGACTGCGGCTGTGGCGAGGCACTCGGTGACCTACCCGTGTTCGCTAGGGGGGTGCCTGAAGGACGCCTGTCGGGTGATATGTCGGGTGGCACACCGGGGGGTACGCCGCGGGAGACCGCGCGGGCTGAACGTGAAGGGACAGTGGCGGATGTGCTGGCGGGGGCGGTGGTATGGGCTGTGGTTGTCATGGAATGCTCCGGGGTTGTATACATGCAAAGCCCCCTGCTTGTTGCGGCAGGGGGCCTTTTCGTAGCCTCGACTGGAAAAGTTCCCTCAATGCTTCACGTCGCGAGTCCGTTCCCATGATGTCTTCATGGCGCGATTCATGGACGACTTCTGGTTCTGCATGGCGGAGAGGATACGATTCGATGAAAACACACATCTTTATTGCATCGAAAATGATATCGCGGGTGTTCGTATCACCGTTCCATTGGCGGCAATTTGCACGGAAGAGCGACGTTGTCTTGGTTGCGACGCTCTGACTGTGGTATCTGCAAACAGCATATCTCAATATTTTTGCTGTGCATGATGGCCACGGGTGTCATCTCCTGTGCGAACATGGACAGGCTAGCTTCTATCCTGTTCGGGGTCAAGCTGGCTACTCCTGGCTGTGGGGGGATACTTGCACCAGATGCAGCCCCGTTGTGGTTTGGCTGTGTCGCATGGCTTAAGGGGGGCAGCCGCATTACGTAGCTGTTCCGAGAGGAAGAAGAACTATTCAGTGCCAGCGGACGGGCTACCGGCAGTGGCTACATGCAGCGGGTACCTCCATGATGAGGCTGTTGCCACCGGGAAGACCCGATGTTGAACCCGAGACCGCTTCCCGGCTCACTGCTTGACGGGCAAGGCACCTTGAAAGGCATCGAGCCACTCTGACAGGTAATGGAAAGGCCCGCACCTTGCGGTGCGGGCCTCTTGTCTGTTCATTGCGTACCGTTGGGCGTTCCGGTGCTAGCCGCCGGAGTTGATGATCTGCTGCTGGATGGTGTGGTCGATGATGAGGTCGCGAGTCTCCGAGCCCACTGTCACGCTGTAGACATCCTGGCCTGCGGCGTTTGTGCTGTGAGTCCAGTCGCTTCCCACCAGTTCGACCTTGTCTGCATTATCCCCGCTGATGTGCACGGCCTTGTTGCCGGCTGCGGTGGCTTCCGAGGTCCCGGCGAGGTCGAACAGGTCGGCTGCCGTCAGGCGCACGGTCTGTGCGCCGGTGTCGGTGCCGAGGTCGATGTGCTCGATGCCTGACACCTTGCCGTCGGCGATGTTGTTGAAGTCGAGCACCACGTTATCACCATGGATTTCGAGCGTATCCGTTCCGGCACCACCATGCAGCCCCTTGAAGTCCGCATCGGTGATGCGGTGGTCGCCCGAATTGTCCTGAATGATGATGGTGTCGTTGCCGAGTCCACCGTCGATGTAGTCTCGTCCACCGCTACCGCCAAGCGTGTCGTTCCCAAGCCCGCCGAGGATGATGTCGTCGCCTGCGGTGCCGACGATGGTGTCGTCGCCACTGCCGCCGATGTAGACCATGCTCGTGTCGGTGGCACTATTGTGATCGTCGTAAGCATAGCTGTACGTCGTCTGGGCTGTATGATCGCCTGCCGCCCCGATGTGGATGTTCAGGGTGGCATGGTCTTCCTGCCCGGTCGGCGTCGCTATCTTGTAGACGAAGGCTTCGTCGTGACCATTCGCACCTACAGCAGGCCTGTACTCGTAGTCGCCGTACATGTTGACCTTGAGCGAACCGTACTGTTCGTGCGTTATCTCCGTGTACGAACCGTCCTGTGCAATCAGCTGTCCGTTCACCTCGGTCACATGTGCCGTCATGCCTGCAAGTGCATCTGCGGGAGAGTCGCCGATGAGGTTGCCCGCGAGATACCCCGCCATAATGGCGAATTGGCTGACCTGCACATCAAGGCTGTGCTTGGTTGAGCTGATATCGTAATCATTGTCGCTGGCGATGAGCTCGACCTTGTACCGGGCGGTGTCCTTGAAGTTGTAACTGAACGAATCGCTCCGGATGTCATTCGGGTTTCCGTCGAACAGTTGTTCTTCGTATTCCTTCTTGCCGGTATCAAGGTTGATTATGCGGATGGTGAACGTGTCCGTGTCGTAGGATGACGGCGAGTTGGTCACCTTGCCGTCGATGATGGCCTTCCAGTTGAACGCCACCTCATCGTTGGCGTTTACGCTGAACTCCTTCGAGGCGACCACAGAGTCGTTGACCATGTTCTTGCCGAGTGAAAGCTCGAACGTCGGTTCGCTCGCTGCTCCCACGTTGTGGACATGACTGTCGTTGGCCCACCAGTCATTGTCGTTGTCGTAGATGTAGCGAGGCTCATCGATTCCGCTGGCGAAGTTATCCTTGGCGTCCACCGCTGCGCCCTTCAGCTGCAGGTAGAGGTGGGCGGACGAGGGGTCACCGTCGCCATCACGGATGGTGTAGTCGAAGGTGGGCGTCCCTGTGGGGTTCGCCCCAGGAACGTACCTGAAGTCGCCGTCGGAGAAGTCGAACTCCACCGTGCCGCGGTCTGCGCCCAGCGAGAAAGTGACGCGGGACCCAGGTTGCACGACGCTGTTGTCGATGGTTCCGTCGCCGCCAAGGTCTGTGGTGAACACGAGCTTGCCGGTGCTGGTATTCCATGTGGCTGTGTAGACCGTCCCGTCCTCGCTGGTGAAGGAAACCTTCTCGATGTAGGCACCGTCGGCGCCCTTTACATCATTGTTCAGGAGATTGCCTTCGATGGGCACGGTGTTGAGCAGGGTGCTTTCAAGCTGGCTCAAGTCCGTGAGCACCTTGGTCGAATGCGCGTCGGGGTTATCCGGGTCGGTGGGGTTACGTTCCCATCCCACAGGCAACAGGTGCGTGGTGGAGACCTGACTGCCGATGCCGATGGCATAGGCGATGTCGAGGTTATCCACCCCCTTGAGGGCATCGACCCATGCCTTCTCTTCTGTTGCGTTCAGCGCCTCGCTGATCGGGTCGGGGGCTCCGTCCGAGAAGAAGTACAGCACGGTACGGTCCGCATTAGGCATGCCTGTCTGCAATGCACTGGCTGTCGCTGCGGTGGCGTCATCGTAGTCCGTTCCGCCTCCCGGTACGAACTTGTTGTCGGTCGTCAGGTATTGCGTGGCCTTCGCCACGGCATCATTGCCCTCAAACCATGGCTTGCTGGCGTCGGCATCGCTGTAGAAGTCGACGATCTTGATGTTGACATGGCCCATATCGTCGTAGGCGTGCATCAGCTTGGCGATGGCTTCCTGCGCCAGTTCCATGCGGGACTTTCCATCAACGCCAGAATCCCAGGCCATGCTGCCCGAGGTGTCGAGCACGATGACGAGGTTGGTGGTGGTATTCACCTGCGGGAAGGTCGCGAAGTCATCATGAGCAGTGGGCGCATCGTCGGTGACGTTGATGACGATGTTGGCCTTCGCCTCGTCACCCGAGGTGTCGGTGACCTTCACCTCGAAGGTGCGCTGCACGTTGTCGCCTTCAAGGGTGTTATCCTTGAGGGTGTATTCGTAGCTGACTTCGCCTGTGGCGGAGTTGTACCCGGTGATGACCAGCTTTCCGGTGGCGTCGTCCACTACGGTCTGGGTGTGACCGGAGGTCGAGAAGGCTCCAAGGTCGATGGTCTGACCGGCTACAGTGAGTGATTGCAGCCCTTCACCCTTGTCATCGAAGGTGAAGGTGCCCGTGGTGGTCTCTGAAAGTGCGGGGCTGGAACCATCCGGGAGGGCTGCCTCACTGACGGACACGGGGTCTCCCATGGTGAGCACGGGTTCGGTGTTGCCGCGCTCGACGTTCAGCGAAAGGGTGTCCGCCACCCGGTCGCCGTCGCCGTCCACCAGCGTGAAGGTGAAGCTGTCGTTGCCGACCGAGGTCCCGTCATAACGGTATTCACCGTCCGCATTGACGTACAGGGTGCCGTGGTCTCCTGCGAAGGACTGGTAGCCGTCGCTGCCTGCCTTGGTTGCATCGAACGCGACACCGTTGACCAGCAGCTGCCCCACACCGTCTGCACCGGGGACCATATTGAACTGGCCTTCGGTGTGTTGTCCGACGTTGAGCGTGGCACTGTCGTCTGCGCTTGCCGTCGTGTTGAGTTCGGCCTTGGGCACGTCGTCCACGATGGTCACGGTGATGGTCGCCGTTGCCGTGCTGGCATCGGCGCCCGTCCCGGTGGTGACGGAGACGGGAATCACGTCGCCGGTCTTCTCGTTGTCGAACAGCACGCCGCCTACGTTGGTGCTGTGCGCAACGTTGTCGGTGAGAGTGTAGGTGTAGCTGACAACGCCGGTCGAGGCGTCGTAGCCGGTGATGGCAAGCGTGGCATGACCGCCGGAGGCGACATGCTGTCCGTTGGCCCCGATGTTGAAGGTTCGTCCCACGAGGGTGGAGAGGTCGGAGATGGTCTCTCCGGCGATACCCACGCTGGTGATGCTTTCACCGTTCGCATTGATGCGGAAGGTGCCTTCGGTGACAACCGGGCTGCCATCCGGGTCGGATGCGCTGTCGTAGCCACCGGGGAAAAGGCCCGAACCAGCGGCGTCAGCCGTATTGAGGCCGGATTCATGCACCACGTGGGGGGTAAGGCCTGTGTCGATGTCGGGTGCTCGCTCGACTTCGTTCACCGTCACTTCGATGGTAGCCGCTGGGGTGGTATCACCGTCGGCATCCGTGATGCCCACGTTGAAACCAAGCTTGTGCGTCGTACCCGGCAGGTCGAGCGGAACCTTCTGGTCGAAGTGCCACTCGCCATCGGTCGTGTCGAGTGACATGGTGAAGGCCGTCTTGCCACCGTCATAGGTTCCGGTGAGCGTCTTGCCGTCAGCCGACGGGGTCACCGTCACGGCGTGACCGTCGTAGGTGTAGATGCCAGTGGTGCCCACACCGAAGGTCAGTGCCCCACTGGTGGCCTCGCCGTCGGCCCCGTAGTCCATGTCGACGGTGCCCGAGGCCTTGCCTATGCTGTCGACGAAGCCGACATCCACACCCTTGATGTAGAAGTCGCTGTTGTCGCTGCTAGTGGTGCCGTCGGAGTTGTCCACAGCCTGAACGACGACCCTGTCGAACAGGACGCCTGTGTAGCTGAACTGTCCGTTGGCGGGAATCGCCTGACTGGCGACCTGTACGTTGCCGAGGAAGAAGAGGACCTGTCCGCGTTCGCCTTCCCCACCGGTGTAGAAGGAACCGGGAGCGTCCATGTTGAACCTGTTGGCGACGCCATCCAGTTCGAAGACCACCCCTTCCTGTTCACCGGAAGTCTTGTCGTCGCGGTAGCCCAGTTCGTTCTCGCGGTCGGGACCATCGCTGCCTGCGACGGGCTTCCCGTCGTAGGTCACGCCGAGGCCGTTACTGGTGAAGTTGGGCGTGCCGCCGTTCACCTGCAACTGCACACCGGGGGCTATCATGTCGCCGTCGCCGGGGTGCGTGTCGGCACCGAAGCCGACGTGAACAAGGGCGGACTGGCCGAAGTCGTCGGTGACCGCGCCGTTGCTGACCGTCAGCGTGGGCGCGTCATCCTTGATGTCGATGTTGATCGTGGCCGAGGTGCTGTCGTTGTCACGGTCGGTCAGCGTCACGGTGATGTCGAGGTCGAACGTCTCGTCGGTGGCCGGCGTTGTATGCGGCGCGTTCCTGTCCAGTTCGAAGGTGTAGGTCACCTTGCCGGTTACCGCATCAAAGCCGGTGATGGTCAGGTTCCCGTAGGGCGTGTCGAGCACTGCGCCTTCGGCGATGTCGACTGTCTGACCACCGTAGCTCATGGTGAGTGAACCGAGTCCGTCCTTCACGTCGATGGTGAACTCGCGTTCTGCGGTCACCAGCGAACCGAGGCCGTCTTCGGTGCCGCCGGGCAGGTACTTCTCGTACAGTTCACCTTCAGAGCCCTCCAGCCCCTTGATGGAAACGCCGTCGTCCGTCCCCACGATGGTGATGACGAGAGGTGCCGTTGAAGCATCACCGTCACCGTCCGTGACGGTGTACTTGAAGGTCTCCGTCAACCTGTCCGTCTTGGAGTTGAGGTGCTGTACGCGCGGGTCGTCATTGTTGAGCGAGTACGAGTAGCTACCATCGGCGTAGATGGTGAGCGTTCCGTATTCACCCTGAATCTCGGTGCTACCGTTTTCGGAGAAGTCGGTCGCAGCACCGTCGCCCTTGGCGATGTGTGTGACGCGGTTGCCGTCGGCGCTCAAGTCGTAGCCGGGGGCGGTGTCGTTGGAGAGCACATTGCCAGAGGCGATGAGCTTGCCATCTTCACGTACCCAGTCGGCATCCATCTGGGCGACGGGCATGTCGTCGGTCACCTTGAGCGTGACCGAGCCATCCACGTAGTCACCGTCGATGTCGGTGCCGCGAACCTTGATGCCGGTGATGGTCACAAGGTCGCTTCCGTTGGCGTGCAGCAGCGGGTCGATGAGTTCGGCGTGAACGGTCACGTTGCCGGTTTCACCTGCGTCGATGTTCCCGCCGGAGAGTGAAAGGATGACCGCCTTGTCACCATTGGAGTATCTGCCGACGAGTTTGCCAGATTCGACGGCCCACGTCAGGGCTGCGCCTGCGCCTTCCATCTGGACGCCGCTGGCGTCGACGAACTTGAACGATTCGAAGTCGTCGGAACCTGCGGTGAAGCTGAGGCTGCCGCTGGTCTTGTCGGTGTCGAGATAACCGTCGGGTCGCGTCAGCATCGATGCCGCATCGTCATCGAGCGTGAGCGTCAGGGTTCCTGCGCGCGCCGGACCTTCGCCGTCGTTGATGGCGACGGTGATGGTGTCGGTAAGCTTGGTGTCGCCATCCGAGTCGGTGATGCGCAGGGCGAACTTCAATTCCTGCTTGTAGTCGTGGTCGAGGTTGTTCTTCGCCGCGAAGGTCCATTCCCCGTCACCGTTGACGCGCAGGATGCCCTTCGAGGTGTAGATGTTCTGGTTGATGCTGTATTCGTTGCCGCCGATGACGACCTTGATGGAACTGCCAAGGTCATTGTCGGCCCCCATGGCGTGCGTCCATGTGCCCGCGATGCTCTGCCCTTCGGTGACGGGGCCGGCAGCGGGGGCGAGGTCGATGGTGGGGGTGTCGTCGACGATGGTGACGGTGAGGGACGCAGAGGCTGACTGGGCATGCCCGTCCGCACCCGTGGTCGTCACCGAGACGGGGATGACGTCGCCCGTCTTCATGTCGTCGAGGTCTTGTCCGTGCCTGACGTTGTCCTTCAGTGTGTAGCGATACTGGACACTGTAGCCGGAGGTGGCATCACCACTGACCCCGATGATTTCCAGCGTGGCATGGGAAGGGACGCCAAGGTAGCCGTCGACGGTCACGTCCTTGCCGTTCATGCCGATGTTGAAGACCTTGCCCAGCAGGTCGTTGATGGTCTCCACACCGTTTGAGACGGAGAAGGACACCCCGGCGATGCTGACGGACGTGAGGTCTTCGCCGTTGGTGTCGATGCGGAAGGCACCCTCTACAGCTGCCAGTGACGCATCGTTACCAGCCACAAGGCCGTTCTCGTCGACCACGTGGGCAACGGGAGGCATGTCGATGTCGGGGGCACGGTCGGCCTCGTTCACCGTGACGGTGAAGCTGCCGGAGGCCGTGTCGCCATCGGTGTCGGTGATGGTGTACGAGAAGCCGAGTTTGCCGCCGTTCTCTGGCAGGTCGAGCGGTACGCGCTGTGCGAGCGTCCATTCTCCTGTGGCGGTGTTCACGGTGAGCGTGAAGGCCACCTGACCGGAATCGGTACCATCGTCATTGATGATGTGACCGACCATGGTTCCTGCAATGGGGTTGCCTTCCGAGTCTCGCTCGGGCTCGATGCTCACGCGGCGTCCATCCAGCGTCCAGATGGAGGCGTCTGTGATGTCCGCACCGTCCGAGGGGGCGGCTGCACGGTATTCCACGGATTCGGCTTCTGGCTGCTGACCTGAAGCGATGCCATCGAACACCAGTTCGAACGAGCCGGGTCTGTCTGCCCCATAGTCGAAGTAGAGCATGCCGGAATGGATATCTACGCTGGCGGCGTCTGCTTCGTGGAAGCTGACGTTCTTGATGTAGAAGTCGCTGTTGTCGGATGTGCTGAGCCATGTCCTGTCGGTGGCGGTGACGACAACGCGGTCGAAGAGACCGGTGAACTCGATGCTGCCGGCAGTGGAGGACGTGATGGTTCGCGCTCCCACAAGCTGGTCGCCGAGGAAGAACTGCACGACACCGCGCTCCCCGGAGCCTTCGCTCCCTGACAGTGCGCCACTGGCGTCCATCTCGAAATGGTCGGCGACACCGTTGAGCTTGAAGACCAGCGCTTCCTGCTCATGGGACGTCTTGTCGTCGCGGTAGCCCAGTTCGTTCTCACGGTCGGGCCCGTCGGCAGCGCCAACCTGCACGCCATCATAGGTTCCACCCAGCCCATTGGCACCGCCGTTGTAAGGGGTGCCGCCGTCCATGCGGATGTCAACGAACCCCGTGTTGGCGTCGGTGCTGGCACTGATGAGGTCGGCGAGGGTGCTGCCGCTGGTGAAGTTGAAGCTGTGCGTGAGCGCGTCATCGGCAACGGAGGCATGGGGTGCGTCACTGGCTGCCGCGTAGTCCGCCCGCTCGATGAATTCCTCACTCCCGTACACGCGCGGCCCGTCGTCCCTGACGACGACAGTGATGTTGCCGGTGGCTGTGTCGGTATCGGTGTCGGTGAGCACCACACCCACGTTGAACTGCAGTGCGTCGTTGTGCGGATGGTCTGTGCTGGCGGGGTCGCCGGGCAAAGCGTCACCGTCTACTGAATGGTCGAGGGGACGTTCCTGCGTGTAGGTGTACTTGCCGGTATTGTCGATGGTCATGGTGAAGACGGTGAGGCCGTTCGGGGCGGCGTCATCGCCCTCGGCGACGATGTAGCCGCGCAACGTCTTGCCGTCGTCGCTTACGTCAAAGAGCACTTGTGCGCCCTGTGACGTGAGTGCGGGGCCGTTCGTCTCGATGGTGGCATCGAATACCAGCGACTGGACACCGTCTGCACCCGCCGAGAAATTCAGCGTGCCCTGCGTTTCGATGACGCCATCGCCCCACGGGTCGGCAGGGTTGTCTCCAGTATCGGACACGAGAAGGGGAGTGACATCGCCGGACGTGTTTCCTTCACGGAAATTGGTCTCGTCCACTTCCGCCTGCCCGCCGATGATGACGGGGGCGTCATCCAGAATCTGGATGTTGAGCGAATCGCTGGCAAGGTCGCCGTCGGTGTCGGTGGCGGTGATGGGGAAGGTCTCGAAGATGGTGTCGTCACCGGCGGTGTGGTCGGCGTTGCCCGTCAACTCGTACGAGTAGGTGATGACGCCGGTGGCGGGATTGTAGCCGGTGATGGTGAGGGTGCCGTAGTCTCCGGTGACGGTGCTGTTCACCAGCGCACCCCCGGAGATGACGGTCTCGCCGCCTATGATGACTGTGGCGAGTCCATCGGGGGCGGTGATGGTGAAGTCGCCGGTCAGCGTCCTGCCAGCCGCGTCAGGTGCGCTACCGCTGGCAAGGGCGGTCTCGTCGACGATGCCCTCTCCGGCACCGATGTCAGGACCGCCGGGCGCGATATTGGTTATGGTCACACCGTTGTCGACGATGCCGACGTCGGTAAGCGGCAAAGGTTCTGTGCCACGTTCGAACACCAGCGGGTCGAGGGTGCCAAGCCGGTCGACGCTGTCCACGAGGTTGCCGGGGTCGTCGGTGTAGTCACCCACACCGCCGCTACCTGCGCCACCGCCTGCCCCGGGGCCCGCTGCGGGCAGAAGTTCGGCGTTGAAGGCGGTTAGGAAGGCGTCTCCGGGGAGTTCCTGACCTTCGATGACGAAGGTGGGCACGTTGCCGCCTTCAAGCTGGGCGAAGAAATCGGAAACGATCACTTGCCCGCCTTCAGGGAAGGTGAAGACCAGGTCGTTGCCGGATTTCTCTGTGGTTGCCGCATCAGGGGCGAATTCAAGAGCGAGTTTCAGCCCGGCGGCGTTCTGTATGGTGATGACTTCGTCAACTGCGGGCGCAGGAAGACGTATCGTACCCGCGGTGGCTTGCTGCGGAGTGATGGTGCGATTGAGAGGCATAGCTCCCCCCTTTGGTCTTGCACCCTGCCATGCTGGACATGCAGGGCGGTTGCTCGCTTACGCCAGCCTGATGCTCTCCGGGCTGGCATGGCGGCGGATTCCCCAAATCCGCCGCCAATTGCTGACGCTTGGTCGGGCCGCTGGCGACCCTGTAGCCGTGTGTCCTAGCGGATGGTGCCTTCTTCGGGCACGTTTCGCAGTTCACTTCTGTCGATGGACAGGGAGGCAAGAAGGTTTCCGCCAAGTGCGAGCAGGCGGTAGGCGGTTCCGGCTTCGTTGGCCTTCGCAGTCACAAGCTGCACTTCGGAGCTGTACAGTTCATTCTCGGCGTCGAGAACGTCAAGCAGACTGCGCTGGCCGACGAGGAACTGCTGCATGTATGTGTCGCGCGTCTGGGTGTTGTACGTGACCGCCGTGGTGTAGAAACTGCTCTGCTCGTGCGCTGAAAGGTAACGGCTCCATGTGGCGCGGGTCTCTTCGTTCAGGGTGTCGAGCAGGTTCTGGAGTTCCTGCCTGCTCTGGCGAACGCGGGCTGCCGAACCTCTCACGGCTGCAACGTCTGCACCGCCGTCATAGATGTTCCAGTTCACGCGCATCATGGCCGTGGTACCCCATGCGTAGGATTCGCTGCTCTCTACGCGCTCCTTGTATGAAGGGCCGACCTCAAGATATACATTAGGGTGAAAACGCGATTTGTCGAGGTCTTCCTGACCGCGGGCCGCCTGAATGTCAGACTGGTAGGCGGCGATTTTGGGGTTGGCCGTCAGGCTCGCCCCCAGTGCCGTCTCGAAGCTGGCGGGCGCGGTGTCGGGAATGCCAGCCCGTTCGAGTTCGGTGGGAACCTCCATGCCGGTCAGGCGCTTGTAGGCGGCTTCGGCAACTTCGAGGGCACTCCTGCTTTCCACGAGAGTGGATTGGGCGCGGGCAAGTCGGCCTTGTGTCTGGGTGACATCGGCGATGCTGGCCACACCCATCTTCTGCCGTTCACTCTGCGAGCCGAGGATGGTCTGGTGCTGCTGGACGTTGATCTCGGACAGCCTGACGATTTCGCGCTGGCGCAGCACCTCGATGTGGGCGAGCACTGCGTCGAGTCCGAGGGCTTCGGCGTTATCCATCAGCCTGTTGTCGGCAGAGTCGAGTTTGGCCTTGCCGACATCTACACGGCTTGAAGTCGCGAAGCCGTCCCAGACGGTCTGCGTGAGTACGGCCGAGGCGTCGCCACGTTCGGTGAACTCATCATCCTTGTTGGACTGTCTTGAAGTCGTGTCGCTGTATTGTTCTGCGCCGTATCCTGCGCGAACATCGACGCGCGGCAGCCAGCCTGCTCTTGCGCGGCGAAGATCGTGCGTTGCAGCTTCTCGATTCTCTTGGAAGACTTTCAGCTTCGGGTTGCTGTTGATCGTAGAAAGAACGCTGTCCTTCAGTTTGGTCTCTGCGAACGAGACGTCTGGAAGAGACAGAAAAGCACCTGATGCAGAAATAAGAGCGCACGCGGTTGCGCCTGTGATCATTTTTTTGCAGATTGATGACTTCATATCTTGCTCCTTTATTGTGCTTTTTCATTCTCTCTACATCAAAGATATAGAGCGATAGTTGTTTGTTGTTCTGATTGGATGTATGATTATTTTGTGTAGTATCGCGTTGTGTCACTTTTGCTGGCTGCTTGCGTCTCAGCCTTTGAACGTGCTTGACGCCTTCGGCGGTATAACCTGTAGACTCTTGCGATTATTTGTTTGTCGGTTTTCTTTACACGTAACATCCTGACACGGTGTCGGCAAGTGCACAAAGAAAGATTCTAACGCCTTGCCAGCGGGGGGGAATCTGTCCTTTTGTTGCACAGGGCTGAAAAGGGTTGTACCTTTCTCAACTTTCGATAGGTCGCTGCGTTACGTGGCAGGGTCGAAAAACGGCTTGTTGTCACCTGCTTGGGGGAAAAGTGTCTGGAATTGATGAAGAACATATGGGCGGTTATCAGGGAGCCGACGCGGGTGACGCCTCTGGGCAGGACCGTGTTGCGGCGTCAGGTGTCGCTTCGGAACATTATGCAAAAAATACGCCAGTGGACCTTCCTTCGGGGGTCGCAGCCGGTGACGTGGACTATGCGCCGCCCCTCATGCAGTGTCTGGCCTTGCTGTTCCGTCTGAACGGAAAGCCCGTCTCGACACGCTACCTCATGTCCGGCTTGCCCATGGGGGCCACTGAAGGCCCGGCCCTCACTGCCGCGTGTCTGCGGGCTGCAAGAGTCGCTGGCATGGAGGCCCGTGTCGCCTATAAGCCGACCTTGCGGCAGATTTCACCGTTGACGCTGCCGTGCATCATGCTGCTGAAAGACGAGAAGGCCTGCATCCTGATGCGGATACAGGGTGAGCAGGCCGAGGTGCTCTTTCCCGAGACGGGCATGGATGCCGTCACCGTGCCGCTTTCACGTCTCGCCGAAGAATACGCCGGGTATGCCGTCTTTGGCAGCCCTGTGAGCAAACTCGACAAACGGGCCAGCGAGATGCGCCTGCTCAAGGTCAAACGCTGGTTCTGGGACACCCTGCTCCATTTTCTGCCAATATACAGGCACGTGCTGCTTGCCAGTGTCGTGGTGAACCTGCTCACGGTGGCAAGCCCGCTTTTCTTCATGAACGTCTACGACCGTGTCGTACCCAACAGTGCCACCGACACCCTCTGGGTGCTGGCCGTTGGTATCGGTATTGCCTACATCTGCGATTTCGTGCTCCGGAACCTGCGCAGCTACTTTGTCGACGTGGCCGGGCGCAATGCCGATGTGGTGCTTGCCAGCAGGCTCATGCAGCATCTCATGGCCGTGCGCCTTGACAACAAGCCCGATTCGACCGGGTCGCTCGCGAACAACCTGCGCGAGTTCGAGTCGTTGCGTGAATTCTTCGGCTCGACGACGCTTCTTGCCCTGGTCGACCTCCCATTCCTCGTTCTCTTCCTGTTCATCGTCGCGCTGATAGGGGGCGAGATGATCGCGTTGCCGGCCATAGCCATCCCGGTCGTGCTGGGAGTGGGTATGCTCGTGCAGTACCCGTTCCAGCGTGTCGCCGAAGCAGGCTACAAGGAGGCGATGCAGAAGAACGCGCTGCTGGTGGAGATCATCAACGGGCTCGAGACGGTCAAGGCGTCCATGGCGGAAGGGCGGCTGCAACATGCGTGGGAGAAGGTCGTCGGCATGAGTGCCCGTTCCAACGCGCATTCGAAGGGGCTGGCCAACCTTTCCATCACCGTGTCGCTGCTGGTCACCCAGCTTGTGAGCGTGGGCATCATCATCTGGGGTGTCTACAAGATAAGCGACGGTACGCTCACCATGGGTGGGCTCATCGCCTGCAACATGCTGTCAGCACGCGCCATGGCCCCCCTGAGCCAGATAGCCGCCATGCTGGCACGGTTGCAGCAATCGCGCATGGCCCTGAAGTCGCTCGACATTCTCATGCAGCTGCCTGTCGAGCGCCCTGAAGACAGGCCCTATGTGGACTTCGGACCACTCGAGCACTCGCTTGAGCTGGAGTCCGTCTCCTTTGCCTACCCGGGGGCCGAACGGCTTGCGCTGGACGGTGTGTCGCTGCGGATACGCCCAGGCGAGAAGGTGGGGGTCATCGGCAAGATGGGGTCGGGGAAGTCGACACTCGGACGTCTCATGATGGGACTCTACCAGCCACGGGACGGGGCCGTGAAGTTCGGCGGCGTGGATATCAGGCAGATGGACATGGCCGACCTGCGCGGTCGCATCGGCTATCTGTCACAGGACAACTATCTTTTTTACGGTACGTTGCGCGACAACATCGCCATGGGTGTGCCCAATGCCGATGACCGCATGATCATGCGTGCCGCCGACGTCGCGGGTGTCACCGAGTTCGCACGCAACCATCCCGCAGGGTTCGGCTTGCAGGTCGGCGAACGGGGCATGGCGTTGTCGGGGGGGCAACGGCAGGCTGTCGCCCTTGCCCGCGCGCTGCTGCACGACCCCGACGTGCTCATCCTCGACGAACCTACCAGTAACATGGACACGGGCTCTGAATTCGCATTCAAACAGCGACTCAGGGCCCTGCTTGGTGACAAGACGCTGGTGCTCATCACCCATCGTATGAGTGTCATCGACCTTGTGGATAGACTCGTCGTCGTCGATGGCGGTCGCATCGTGGCCGACGGTCCGCGTGATGCCGTCATCAAGGCGCTTCGCAGTACCGGGGTGCAAGCCGCGCCTGCTGCCCGCTTCAGGAAGAACGGCACGGTCGGTGCCGCCGGGGGGGCTGCCTAGCCATGCCGCTGTTCCAATGGAAAAAACGCGACAGTGTTGCGAGGGAAGACGTACAATTCATGAGCGAGGTCGATGCAGCCTTGCATCGGGCCGGGCATCCTTATGCCTACCTGCTTTCGTGCGCCATCTTCGGCGTGTTCGCCATCTTTTTCGTGTGGGCGGCTTTCGCCCCGCTGGATGAGGTCACGCGCGGACAGGGGCAGGTCATTCCCTCGCAGCGTGTACAGGTCATCCAGAACCTCGAAGGCGGCATCCTGCGCGAACTGCTCGTCCATGAGAGCCAGATTGTGGAAAAGGGCGACGTGCTGCTGCGTATCGACAACGAAGCAGCCGAGAGTTTCTACCGCGATGCCCTTGGCAAGTCCGTCGAACACCAGATTGCCATCGCCCGCCTCGAAGCCGAACTCGAAGGGCGTGACCCCGTGTATCCTGCTGAACTCATGACCGAATGGCCTCAGGTCGTGGAGAACCAGGCGGATGTCTACCGGGCGCGAAGACAGCAGGTCGCCGTCGAACAGAGGGTCCTCGAAGCGCAGCTGCACCAGAAGGAGCAGGAAATCGAGGAGATGACGAGCCGCAAGCGACAGCTTGAAGATTCGTTGCGCGTCGCCGTGGAGCAACGTGAAATCGCCCGCCCGCTCATGGAGAAGCAGATATACCCGCGCGTCGAGTACCTTTCGCTCGAGCAGAAGGTCATCTCCCTGCGAGGCGAGATAAGCTCGCTTGCCATATCCATTCCCAAGGCCCGCGCGGCAGCGGATGAGGCCAAGGAACGCCTCGCCTTCCGCAAGGCACAGATACGTTCCGAGGCGCTTGAGGAACTCAACAAACGACGGGGCGAGTTGAACTCCCTGCGTGAGACGCTTTCTGCCGGGGGCGACCGGGTGACACGTACCGACGTGCGCAGCCCGGTGCGAGGAACGGTCAAGCGGCTCATCATCAATACTGTCGGGGGGGTCATCAAACCGGGTGAGCCCATCATGGAAATCGTGCCACTGGATGACACCCTGCTCATCGAGGCCCGGATACGCCCCGCCGACATCGCCTTCCTGCATCCCGACCAGAAGGCCGTGGTCAAGATAACGGCCTATGACTATTCCATCTACGGGGGGCTTGAAGGGGTCGTCGAACAGATAAGCGCCGACACCATCGAGGACAGGAAGGGCGAGTTCTACTATCTGGTGAAGTTGCGCACCCGCAAGAGTGCCATCGTGTATCGGGGTGAGGCGCTGCCCATCATGCCCGGTATGACCGCAACCGTGGATATTCTCACAGGCAAGAAGACGGTTCTCGATTATCTGCTCAAGCCCATCCTCAAGGCACAGCAGAATGCCCTGCGGGAGCGTTGATGGCAAAGGCGCGGGAGAGACAGTGGCAGGAGGGGCCGTATGCGCGGTTCTCCTTTTGTGCGGCGGTGGTCGTACTGCTCTGTCTCTTCGTGCCCACGTTCTTTCTGGGGCTTCCGGGAGATACCGAAGCTGGGGGTGCCAGTCCGAAAGCGGCCCCCTATGAGCCGCGCGATGGCGAGGCTGTAACGCGGGGCGAGTCTGAACAGCGAGCGTCTTCCCGTCATGTCATCGGACAGGCCCCAGACCCGCAGCAGGCTCCAGATGCACGCGTCATTGCATCGGAAGCGCCTGCTTCACCAGCCCATACAGATGTCCGGGGGGAGCGGAAGGTACCGGGCACCACTGGGGAGGACGCTTCCAGCAACCGGCCTGAAGTCTCACCGGTGCTTGAGGTCGCAGCTGACGCCCCGCTGCGTCATGTACGCCCGGAGGACATGCGAGGCGGTGCGCAGCAGTCCCCGGTGCAGCCTTCGGGACAGCGGGGGCACCGGGCAGGTGCGACTTCGGATGGGACACCGGATGGTGGGGAACATTCCGGGAATGCCGCGACTGCCGAAGATGGAGAAGGGCAGGGAGTGGAGGCGGCCCGGCCGTCGAGGGACGCTCCTGCCAGAGGGCAGTCCTCTGCGTCCTCTACAGCGGCGACCGGGGTGCGACTGTTCGGAACCATAGAATTCAGGGGCCAGTTGAAGGCTCTTCCGAAATGGTCGCGGGTGGTCGAGACGGAACGCAAGAAACCCGGACTGTATCTGGACAGGGCTCTTGGCGGCAAGGGCGGGCAGGTCTGGCGGGAGTTGCGTGGCGAATGGCAGGGCTTGCCGCTGATGGAGAGGTTGAAGAAGGTCAACACGTTTTTCAACCAGTGGCCGTACAGGCTTGATAGTGAAAACTACGGATTGCCGGACTATTGGGCGACGCCCGACGAATTCCTCAGAAAGTCCGGTGACTGTGAGGACTATAGCATCATCAAGTATTTCGCCCTGAAGCAGCTAGGGGTTTCTGCCGATTCGATGCGCATAGTCGTTCTGCTTGACAAGATCAGGGGCATTGCCCACGCAGTGCTGGCCGTCTACGATGGTAATACGGCGTATATACTTGATAACCTTTCCGGACTCGTGCTGGCTCATGATTTCTACAAGCACTACGTCCCCCAGTATTCGGTGAACGAATCCTACAGGTGGGCACACATCCCCCTCGGGAAGAAAGCCGGGAGGAAATGACGATGACACAGGAATGGACGACTGAAGAGAAGACCACACCGCCCATGCGCGACAGGCGAAACATCTGGCGTTCGCGCGTCCTGCTGTTCGGCCTGCTGGTCATGGTGCTCACAGTCACGGTCGCCGCCATCGGTGCCTATAGCAGGATAGGTGCGGCACGGGCCGAACTCGAAGACGACCTCGCCCGCAGGCAGGAAGTGCGCCTCACCGGAAAGGTCAATGCCGCCAACCTGTGGCTTGATGCCTTGAAGGAACAGGGCGACCGGCTCATCAACGCCGACCTTTTCCGTCTTTTCGCTGCGGAGGTCGATTCGCTCGAAGGCGACGTGTCACTTCTGTTCGGTGCTTCCGAGAGTGGCAAGGCGGGTTCGCAGACAGGGCAGCTTGCCTCGCAACTGCCCCTCATGCGCAACCTCCTGCGCGAATTCGTCACCTATTCGGACTTCATCTACGGGCGCATCGTCAACGCCCGTGTCCAGACCTACATGACGACGGACAGTACCCCCACACCCATGACAGCCGACCAGCAGGCACTGGCGAAGAGGGTTCTCGAAGAAGGCAAGGTCGTCTTCGCACCCTTGCGTAACACGACCAATGGCCTTGTCCTTGACATGTTCATGCCCATTTTCGCCCCGGATTTCGAACAGGGCGAAAAGGCAGCGCGCCCCGTTGCCGTGCTCGTGCTCAGCAAGCTTGCGTCGGCCAAAGCCGGAGAGATGGTGGGCAGTGCCCCTCTCGCGCTGGAAGGGGCGCGATTGCACCTCGTCCAGAAGGGGGCGAAGGGATATCAGGAGGTGCTGCCTTCCACGCAGGAGGGACTGCATCCCATTGATATGCCGGAGGGGCTTGCAGATGGCGACCTCGCGTTCGGTATTCGCATGGGTGTCGGCGGCAAGGAGCGCGTCTACTCCCGTGCCGGTGTCGTACCTGCGGCGGGGTGGTGGGTGTTCGACGAGGTTCCCGCCGATGTGGCGCTGGCTTCGCTCAAGGACCACGACCGGGCTGTCGTGGTAGGGGCCGTGCTGTTCTCCGCTGTTCTCCTGCTGGTGCTTGCCGTCTTGTGGTGGTGGCTCGCCGGGAAGGAACAGCGTGAGATCGCTGATGATTTCAAGAGGCTCTTCACTGTCATCGACGAGCAGAAGCATCTGCTCGATAGCATCAACGCCGCCATGCGCGACCCTGTCTCCCTGACGGACGCTTCCGGAGTGTATCATTTCGTCAACCATGCCTTCGGTGAAGCCGTGGGCCGCAAGCCCGAAGATGTCATCGGCCTGGATGTGGCGGCGGTCTTCGGTTTCGATACGGCCCGCAGACTCACGCGGTCCGACGCGACCGTCATCGGTGAAGGCAAGGGACAGGTGGAGCAGGAGACGGTGTTCCTGCAGTCGAGGCGACATGTCTTCCAGATCGTCAAGACACCCATGTTCACCTCCGAGTCGGAGCATCCCCGTGGCGTCGTCTCGGCATTCCGCGACATCACCGAGCTTGTTGATGCACAGGAGCGTTCACGCAAACTGGTTCAGCAGACCATCGATGCGTTCATCACCGCCATCGAGACCAAGGCCCCCTACCTTGCGGGACATTCGAGGGGCATGAGCCAGTTCGCCACGGCTATAGCCCGTCAGATGGGACTTGGGGAGCGTGATGTGGCTACGGTCGAGACGGCGGCCAACCTCTCGCAGGTGGGCAAGATATACGTGCCAAGCCGGCTTCTCACCAAGCCCGGCGCGCTCACGGCAGAGGAGAAGGCCATTGTCGAGGAGCATGTGCTTCATGCACGGCGGACTCTTGAACATATCGAATTCGACTTGCCCATTCTTGATGCCATCGTGCAGATGAATGAGCACCCGGACGGTACGGGGTACCCTGAACACCTCAAGGGTGACGCCATCGGCATCCACGCACGTATCCTTGCCGTGGCCAACGCCTTCTGCGCCATGGTACGCCCCCGGTCGTACCGCCCCGCACTCGGGGTGGACGCGGTCATCGGTGTGTTGCGCAAGGAGGGCGGCTCATTCGACGCGGGAGTGGTGGATGCCCTTGCCCGGCTTCTTGCGTCGCCTGCAGGTGAACGCCTGCTCGAATCGCTTGATGTGCGTCAAGGCTGATAGAGGATTGCAAGCCCGGAAGGGAGTGTGCTCTGTGAACAGGCATCCTGTCGTGCAATAGCGACCGGTGACGGTGGTCGAGGGGCATTCGTGCCGATGCCACCGCGACGCCGGGCAGAAGTTCACGCCGGATGCATGTGCCCATGTCAATGAAAGAGGCCCGGAGCGAAACTCCGGGCCTCTCGTCGTCTGGTCTGATGAGGGATGCTGTCCCGATGCTACATGGCGTCGCCAGCGTCAAGCTGGTTGATCTGCTCTTCGACAGCCTTTTCAAGTTCTTCGGGCAGTCCCATGATGTCGACGTTGAGGAAGCCCCGCACGATGGTGGAGGTGGCTTCATCTTCGTCAAGACCGCGTGCCATGAGGTATTCGATCTCTTCCTGCGCGATCTTGCCCACTGCGGCTTCGTGCGACAGTTCGACCCCGTCCTGCGTACCTTCGAGCTCGGGGATGGCGTGGATGACACCGCCGCCGAGGATGAGGCCCTTGCATTCGAGGTGCCCGCGGGCAGGTACGGCATGGCCCGCGATGTGACCGCGGTTGATGATGGTGCCGCCTGTGGTCATGGTGCGGGCGATGATCTCGCCGCGCGTGTCGGGGGCTTCGAGCAGGATGCGGTTGCCGGTGTCGACGTACGAGCCTGTAGGGGCAACGATGACCGAGTTGAAGCGGGCCACCGAACCACGACCACCGAGGGTGATGGTGGGGTACATCTGCAGGTCGGTGACAGGCTTGAGCAGTACATAGTTGCTGAGGAAGACGGCGTCTTCTTCAAGGTAGCCTGCGGAACGCGGACGGACGGCGGCCTCTTCACCCCAGTTGTGGATCATGGTGAAGGTGAGCTTGCCGCCCTTGTGGACGTAGAATTCGGAGATGCCGAGGTGGGCCACCGAACGGGTGTCATGCGCGGTGGCACAACCCGTGATGATGTGCATCTCGGCCCCTTCTTCGACGACCACCACGTTGTGCACGTTCTGTCCGACGCCGTTGCCCTTGATGAACAGGCACGACTGGACGGGGGCTTCTATCTTCGCGCCCGCGCGGGCACGGATGAAGTAGCCGCCATGCAGGTGCTCGTCGGCGGCACGGGTGTACTCGTCCTTGTTGCGGTCGACGAGTTTCCAGAAATAGTCGGGCAGACCGTGGTAGGTGTCGAGGGCCTGCTTGATATCGAGAATCTCGAGCCCTTCCTGACGGCTGGTGCAGTGCACACCCGAATGGTTCATGTGCATGAACGAGCCGGCGAGATTCTGCTGGTTCACGTCGATACCGGCGTAGAGCAGGCGCTGCTTGTCGGCGGCGTCAAGCTGGGTGAGGTCGCCGATAGAGGAAGCCTGTGCGCCGTCGAACTGGTAGCGCGAGAGGTCGACTTTCTTGAAGCTCATGCTACAGTCCTCCCTTGATGTCGCTATCGAGGCAGCGCAGACATTCCTGATAGCCGTGCTTGCCGATGTGCTCGAGGATGTCGCGCGGGCGTGCCTCGCAGCACAGGTGCCCGTCGTACATCACCTGACCGCGGTCGGCGTTGACGTATTCGAGGATGTAGCCGGTGTGCGTGATGATGAGCCCGGCGGTCTTGCAGGCTGCCTTGCGCTGCTTGATGCTGGCGCAGGATGCCGGGGCGATGCCGTCGAGCAACTGGCGCGCCGTCTGCCCGATGAGCGACATGTTCTCGAGGTCGACCCCGGATTCGGGTTCGTCGAAGAGAACAAGGTCGGGCTGCTGGGCCATGAGCTGCAGAAGTTCGGAGCGCTTTATCTCGCCGCCGGAGAACCCGGCGTTGACGTCACGTTCGAGGAAGCGGTCGAAGTTGACGCGCTGCGCCAGCCCTTCGACGTCCACCTCGCGTCCGCGTCCGCACATGCGCACGAGGTGCCCGGTCTTGAGACCATGTATGGTGGGCGGGCGCTGGAACGACATGCCCATGCCGAGACGGGCGCGTTCGTACATGGGCGCGTTGGTGATGTCATGACCCTTGAAAAGTATCTGACCCTGCGTGACCTTGTAGTTGGCGAAGCCCATGAGCGTCATGAGCAGGGTGGTCTTGCCGGAACCGTTGGGACCGAAAAGAATGAAGGTTTCACCGGGGCGGATGTGGAGATTGATGCCCTTCAGCACCTCGACATCGCCGATGCAGACGTGAAGATCCCGTATCTCGAGCATTGTGGACCCCTTGGAGATGGCTTCATGCGGTACGCGCCCCTCATGCAAGGGGGGACTGCATGGCAGACCTGAACTTATGCGGCATACCCCCGGTCAAGTCAATGTGGACTTTTCCGGTATGTGATAGGTGCGTTTCTGGTGTGTGAAGGGGCCTTCTGGAGATGATGACCTCCGCAATACATGCCGTGCAGATGGCGGGAGGTCGTTTGCCGCCTGCGGTGCCCCTGCCCCAGACGCAATCCCCATATCCTCTCCGTCTCTTCGCCGCCCCGCCCCTGTCCGTCGTCCTGTCATTGGACTGCCCGTTGCCGATATCGAGTCCCCACGTTTCAGGGGCTCCTGTCTGCCTCGCGTCGTGTACGCCATCGAGGCTGTTGCCGGGGCGACGTGCCGGGGGGATGCGCAAAAGCTCGGGCAGATGCTCTGCGCAGGACGCCGTGAGGCTGCGCAAGGCGCCGGGGGCGTTGCGGGGGGGGGCTGTCCGAGACGCCCGATGTCGTTCAGTCCTGCAAGGGAGGAACAGCCTTTCTGCTACGCCCGAAAGGGCCGTGAGGGGAGCAGAAGTAGCAGCGTTCGGGCCTGCGGAACAACGGCAGGAGCAGCACTCCGGCGATGAACCCGCCTAGGTGGGCCCACCATGCGATGCCCGCGCCCTCGTCTCCGAGGGCGGAAAGGCCGGAGGCCAACTGTACGAGAAACCAGATGCCGAGGTACACGAGGGCGGGCAGGTCGAACACCAGCGGGATGAAGACCAGAAGTACAAGCGTCGTGACCCGCGCGTGGGGGTACAGGAGGAAATACGCGCCGAGAACACCTGCAATGGCGCCCGAGGCACCGACGACCGGTATCGTCGATGCGGGGGAGAAGAAGACATGTGTGAACAGCGCTGCCAGACCGCACGTGAGATAGAACACCGTGAACCGCCACGGACCCATGACATCTTCGATGTTGTCGCCGAAGATCCATAATGTCCACATGTTGACGAGAAAGTGCCCCCAGCCGCCATGCAGGAACATATGCGTGAAGAAACTGGCTTCGCCGCCGGGCGGGAAACCAGCCGAAAGTGCCCAGTCGGGGAACGAGAAGCGGGCGGGCACGACACCGAAGACATGAAAGACCGTGTAGACCTCCGAAGGGGCAAGTCCCTGCTGCCACAGGAAGACCGCAAGGTTCAGGCCGAGAATCGTCCAGACGGCCCACGGCGTATGGACTCTGGGGATGGTGTCGCGCAGGGGGAACATGCGTTGTCCTCCTAGTCCTTCCAGATGTCGTGCAGTTCTTCGGCGAGTCTTGCTTCTGCCGCTTCGCGGCGCGTATCGAGTGCGGCGATGAAACGGCCCGTCTCGCCGGACAGGTCTTCCAGCGAACCGCCGTTGTCGATGAGCATGTCACAGGCGCGCATCTTGTCCTCGTCCGGCCACTGCCACGCGGTCATGGCGGCGATGGTCTCGGGTGTCCAGCCGCGTATCTCGGTCAGGCGGTGCATGCGTTCGCGTTCAGGACAGGCCACCCCTGCCAGCACGTCGCATGAACCGTCGCCGCTTCGCCAGCCTGCTTCGAGGAACAGGGGGACTTCCGCCACGGCCACGGGTGCGCCCGTTTCGGCATGGCGTGTGTAAAAGGCCTCCATGTCGTGCCTGACGAGGGGGTGCACCATCTGTTCGACCTCGCGGCGCAGCCCCGGTTCAGTCTGCATGGCGGCAAGCAGGGCCCTGCGGTCGACAGGTGCGGAGTCGTCGGGCACGAACCTGTCGCCGAAGCGTCCGCGCAGGCAGTGCCAGCCATCGGCCCCCGGTTCATAGAGGGCTGCCACCGCCGCGTCGGCACTCCATGTGGGAACGCCGCGGTCTTGCAGGCAGTGCAGCAGGGCGGACTTGCCGCAACCCGGTGAGCCTGTGATCACCACCCGTGTCATGCGACGCGCGAGGGCGATGGCGAGGTCGGGGAAGTCCTGCGGGGGCGGGCAGGTGAAGCGCAACCGTTCCCCGGTGACGGGGTGGGTGAAGGCAAGATGCCATGCATGCAGCATCTGCCTTGCGCCGTAGCCCTGTTCGCGTAGACGGGCTGGCGTGCCGGGGCCGTAGAGTTGGTCGCCCCAGAGGGGAAAGCCCGCGTGGGCCATGTGCACTCTTATCTGGTGCGTGCGGCCCGAATGGATGCGCACCGCCACGAGGGCGTAGTGTCCTTCCGGGGCGGCATGGAGCACGCGCCATTCGGAACGGGCGGGTTTGCCGCCCTTCACCACCGCCATGCGCACCTTGTGGGTGGGGTGGCGCCCGATGGGGGCGTCGACCTCTCCGGTGGCGGGAGGCACGCCATGCACGAGGGCGAGGTATTCCTTTTCGACGGTGCGCTCGGCGAAAGCCTCGCTCAGCTTCAGGCGCACACCCTCGGACAATGCCACGAGAAGCAGGCCGCTCGTATCCTTGTCGATGCGGTGGACGATGCCGGGTCTGAACCCTTCTTGCGCGCGCAGCGCGTCGAAGTGGTGCACCAGACGATGCACCAGCGTGCCTTCGGGGCAACTGGGGCAGGGGTGCACCGTGAGTCCGGCGGGCTTGTCGATGACCAGCAGGTGCTCGTCGCGATGGATGATGGTCAGGTCGCCCTCTTCGGGCTCCACGGCTGTGGCGGCGGGGGCTATGGCGAGTTCCACCCTTTGTCCGGAGCGTAGCCGGGTACTGGGGGTGGTGCAGACGGTGCCGTCGACCGTGCACTGACCGTCGCGTATGGCACGCTTGATCTTTTCGCGTGAAAGGTCGGTATGGGACAGGGCCTCGCCGAGAAAGCGGTCGAGCCGTTCGTTGCGCATCCCGGCGGGAACCGTCAGGCTGTGTGCCTGCTCCTTTCCGGAGAGGGCTGTCTGTGTGTTCTGCATAGGAGGAGAGCCGATGGTTTTTCTTGACGTCGCATCTGTAGATTGGCTATTTACTGTCCGTTTGGGGTTCTGACGCCCCTGTCACCGTACCACGTCCAAGGAGACAACCGTGGCTGTTTACGTCGTCGACCATCCGCTGGTCAAACACAAGCTGGGCCGCCTGCGCCAGCATGATGTCCCGGTGAGCGAATTCCGGGCCATCGCCAACGAACTCTGCCGTCTTCTCGCCTACGAGGCCACGAAGGACCTCGAAACGGAGAAGGTCAGCGTACAGGGTTGGGCCGGGCCTGTCGAGGTCGACCAGATAAAGGGCAAGAAGATCACCGCCGTGCCCATCCTGCGCGCCGGTCTCGGCATGCTCGACGGCTTCCTGGATATGATTCCCGGTGCCAAGGTCAGCGTGGTGGGCATGTTCCGCAACGAGGAGACCCTCGAACCGGTGCAGTACTACACCAAGCTCGCCAAGAACATCGACGAGCGCATGGCTGTCATCCTCGACCCCATGCTGGCGACCGGCGGCACCCTCGACGCCACCATCGACCTTCTCAAGAATGCAGGCTGCCCGCAGATAAAGGGACTTTTCCTCGTCGCCGCGCCCGAAGGGCTGAAGCGCATCGTGGACAAGCACCCCGATGTGGACATCTACGTCGCCGCCGTGGATGAACGCCTGAACGAACACGGCTACATCCTGCCCGGTCTCGGCGACGCGGGCGACAAGATATTCGGCACCAAGTAAGACGGTATCCGCAATGGTGGGGCATTTTTCCGGAGTCGGCGCATCGTGAATGTGCCGGCTTCGTTGAAGAATGCCCCTTTTTTGCGGCTTTCAGGCATCCGCAGGCGGGGTAGGGCGAACGTGCGCCGGGCGTCGTCGTCCATGATGTGCAGAGATAACCGAACAGGGAGGAGGCAGAGGTGACGACAGACCCGCGTTTCATACCGGAGTACAATTTCAGGTTTCGTGACGGGCTGATAGGGGCCCAGATGCTCTTCGTGGCCTTCGGCGCACTGGTTCTCGTGCCGCTGCTTACAGGCCTCGACCCCAACGTGGCCCTGTTCGCGGCAGGGTGCGCCACGCTCATCTTCCAGGCCATCACGCGGGGCAAGGTGCCCATCTTCCTTGCGTCGTCGTTCGCCTTCATCGCGCCCATCATCTACGGCGTGCAGACCTGGGGCATCCCGGGCACCCTCTGCGGTCTCACCGCCGCGGGTCTGGTGTACATGGCGCTCAGCGCCCTCATCCGCGTGCAGGGGCCCGGCGTGGTCGAGCGTGTGCTGCCCCCCATCGTCACGGGGCCCGTCATCATGGTCATCGGCCTCATCCTGTCTCCCGTGGCCGTCTTCATGGCCATCGGCAAGACGGGTGACGGCGCGGTGCAACTCATCCCCAAGGACAAGGCCATGATCGTGGCCATGGTGTCGCTGGCATCCACGGTCATCGCATCCCTGCTTGGGCGTGGTTTCGTCAAGCTCATTCCCATCTTCTGCGGCATCGTGGCCGGTTACGCCACGTCGCTCTTCTTCGGCATCGTCGACTTCACCCCGGTGCTCAAGGCCCCGTGGTTCGCCGTGCCCAATTTCGTCACGCCCGAATGGAACCTCGACGCCATCCTGTTCATCGTGCCCGTGGCCATCGCCCCGGCCATCGAACATGTGGGCGGCATCCTTGCCATCGGGTCCGTCACCGGCAAGAACTACCTCGAAGACCCGGGTATCGACCGTACCCTTTTCGCCGACTCCATCGCCACCATGGTGGCTACATCCGTGGGCGGGCCGCCCTGTACCACCTACGCCGAGGTCACCGGGGCCATTGCGCTCACCCGTGCCTTCAACCCCGCCATCCTCACATGGGCAGCCATCACCGCCGTCTGCCTCGCCTTCGTGGGCAAGCTTGGCGCATTGCTGACCACCATCCCCTCGCCTGTCATGGGCGGCATCATGGTGTTGCTCTTCGGTGCCATCACCGTTGTGGGCATGAACAGCCTCGTGCGCGCAGGGCAGGACCTCATGGTGCCCCGCAACATGGCTGTCGTCGCCATCATCCTCGTGTTCGGTCTCGGTGGCATGGCCTTCAACGTGGGCGAATTCTCGCTTCAGGGCATCGGCCTCGCCGGTATCACCGGAGTGCTTCTCAACCTCGTGCTTCCGGGCAGACGCGCCGCTTCCGGCAGGTAGTACGCCGTTTGTCCGACGGAGTACCCGTCTTTTCGAAAGCCGCCTTCGGGCGGCTTTCCTGCTTTTGCGCGGGCCGTCAGGTCAAGAAACACGGCGTCGAGTATGTTCGTGGTGGGGCCTTTTGCGGCGTATGGGTGTCAGCGGGATTGCACTATGGCGAACACACAGGTATGATAGCCAATTCTGTTAACAATAGCACACATATGTGACGTCATACAGCTTTCGGTGGGGCCATGCAGGAAGAAAACGCCAACGATTCCGCAGAAAAGAAGAGCCGCTCCTTTTTCAGGCTGGGCAGCCTCGGTTCCATGCTCAACGAAAAGGAACAGAAGAACCTTCTTTTCTATCTTTCCATCGGGATCATCATCGTCGAGTTCGCCGTCACAGTGGGGGCGCTCATCTACGGTATCGCCAACGCGCACCAGCAGCCCAACGGCATGATGCGCTTCAGCTTCCCGTGGGCGGGGTATCTCGTCTCCGTGGTGGTGGCACCCGTGGTGGTGATGCTGCTGGTGAACCTCATCGGCATGGGGTTCTATCGTGCGGTGCACGGTGAACCTGTCCTCGACGAGGAACAGATGAAGGAGATGCCGCAGCGTATGCGGTCGTTCTTCTCCCTCGTGCGCGGCGCACCTACCATCGTCCTGTTGGGCGGCGTGCTCGTGCTGGGTGCCGTGCTGTACTACCTTGACGGTGTGATGACCTTCCTGCTCAAACTGGGCGACTCTGTGGAGACCATCGCCATATGGGGAACGGTGGGCCTCGTCGTCGCCTGGTGTGTGAGCTATCTTGCCCGCGCGTGGTTCATGTACAAGACGCGCCACCTTGAAGAGGAGTTCGCGTTCCGCCGCGAAGTGTTCGAGAAGACGGGCATGGTCATCCTCGACCAGAAGGCCATGCTCAGCAGTGAAGTGCCCGGCAGACAGGGGATGCGAGAACTCCCTGCCGGTACTGTCGAGGTATTGCCCGCCGGAGGCGGCGCACCCTCGGCCCCTTCAGGCGGGGGGGCTGACACCGGTCTTTCCGGCGCAGATTCGGCGCAGGATGGCGCCACGGTGACCATCGTCGCCTCCGATGCCCCTGCGGAACAGGGTCCTGCCCCCACGACCGCTGGTGCTTCCGCCGATGCGGAGGATGGCGACGTGGTCGATGCCTGCATCGTGGAACCCGCGTCGAAGAAGGCCGATGAAGGCACGAAAGGCTAGTCGGAACGTTCATCGGGCGTGGGTGCAGAGTCCATCGCCCCGACGGCTGTTTGCATGAGGGACCATGGGCGGGCCGGGGCTGCCTCGCCGAAGAGGATAGATAAGAAGGGGGGAACCGTCAGGTTCCCCCCTTTCTATTCTGGGGACTTTATCTTTGCCGCCATCGGGGAGTGTGAGCCCTGTATACACTGTGGGACACTCCTGCCACGAGATGCCCCTCTGGCAAAGGTGCGAGGCTAGAGTCCGTCGCGCGACCTGATGTGCTGCATGATGACACCGAAAACACCGTCGATGTCGAGGTCCCCCGTGTCCACGATGATGGCGTCGGCGGCGGGGCGGAGTGGGGCGACGGCCCTGTTGCGGTCTTGCTCGTCCCTGCTGCGAATCTGTTCGGTGAGGAGTGCAAGGTCGTGGGCCTCGCCCATGGTCTGTAACTGTGTGTACCGGCGCATGGCCCGTATTTCGGGGGCGGCATCAAGGAAGAACTTGTGCCGTGCACCCGGGAAGACCACAGTGCCCATGTCGCGCCCTTCCACGACCAGGGGCTGCGCTGCGCCCATGCGCTGCTGCGCTGCCTTGAGGCATTCGCGCACCACGGGCAGTGCGGCGATGCGCGAGGCCATGGCCCCCACTTCTTCAGTGCGAATCTCGTTGCCGATGTCCTCACCGTTGCACGAGAGTACCGATGCCCCGCCACGACCCCGTAGCGTGAAGACGAACCCGGCAAGGCGGTCGCGCAGGAGTGCCTCATCCAGATCGGGGCCGTCGGGGCCGAGTCTCCACGCCATGGTGCGGAACATGGCCCCCGTGTCGAGATACGGGATGCCGAGGGCATCCGCCACGCGGCGTGCCAGCGTCGTCTTGCCCACACCGGCGGGGCCGTCGAGGGTCACCACCTTGAGTGCGGCCGGGTGGCCCCCAGTGGTATCAGGCATGAGGCAGAATCTCCTTGCAGGCTTCTATGAAACGTCTGTTCTCGTCGGCGTTGCCCACGCTCACCCGCAGGTGTTGGGGCAGGCCATAGCTTTTGAGAGGTCTGATGATGATGCCGCGCCGCAGAAGCGCCTCGAAGAGGTCGGTGGCATCCGTGGGCGGTCGGAACATGATGAAGTTGGCCCACGAGGGCATGACCTCGCACCCCAGTGCCGTCAGTCCTTCGGCGATGTACGCACGGCCTTCGGCGGTGACGCGAAGGGTCTCGCTTCTGAACACAGTATCCTCAAGGGCGGCAAGTCCCGCTTCTTCGGCGAGGATGTTCACGCTGAACGGCAGCCGTACCCGGTGCAGGTAGTCGGCCAGACGTTCCGGGAGGATGCCGTAGCCGAGGCGAAGTCCCGCAAGCCCGAAGCTCTTGGAGAAGGTGCGTAGCACCGCGATGTTGGGGAAGGCGTCAAGCCGAGAAAGCAGCGAATGCGCGGCTTCGTCGCCGCAGAAATCCATGTACGCCTCATCGATGACGAAGAGGCACGACGGGGGCAGTGTGCGGGCGACGTGTTCAAGTTCAGACACCGGCGGACACCAGCCGGAGGGGTTGTCGGGGGTGGTCACGAAGGCGATGGCGGTGTTCTCATCCGTGGCGGCGAGGAAGGCGTCCCAGTCGAAGGTGAAATCGGGTCGCAGGTCGGCCTGCCGGAATTCCAGACCGCAGAACTTCGCCTGAAGCTCGTAGATGCTGAAGCACGGGCGAAAGGCCACGATGTTGTGCTTGCCGGGGGTGGCGCGCACGCGGATGAGCAGGTCGATGATCTCGTCTGAACCGTTGCCCGCCACGACACGTTCCGGCGCGACACCATGATGGGCGGCAATGGCACGCGTGAGGCGGGGGTTGCCCGACTGCGCGTAGCGGAAGGCGAGGTCGGCCTTGGTCTTGAGGGTACGCTGCACGACGGGCGAAGTGCCGAGGGGGTTTTCGTTGCTTGCCAGCTTCACCACGTCGGCGAGTCCGAAGCGGTCGCGTATCTCGTCGATGGACAAGCCCGGAACGTAGGGCTTGAAGTCGAGCACTTCTGGCCGCACATCGTCCGGCCTGCTCATGCTTGGTGCGGTCATGATCTGCTCCTTCTGCGGGGTGGCGCGGAATACGTGCGACCTCGTGAAATAGTCCACGGCCGCGGGTTTCGCAAGCCGACAGTTTGTGGCGGGCAGGGAGCGGCCATGGGCGGGATGAAGTCCCTAACGGCCGGGGAGGTGTCTAGTCGTGCTGCCGGAGACTGTCCGGGACTTGCCGGTTCAGAACCCTTGTACCGCCCGACAACGAACGTAAAAGGGCCGCCGCCAGATGGCGACGGCCCGAAGTGGACGATGCGATGATGCCATCAGGCAACAGGGCGGATGGTCAGCACGGGCTGTTCCGCGCTCTTGACCACCTTCTCGGCCACGGACCCGAAAAGGATGCGGTCGATGCCACGTCTGCCATGGGTACCCATGATGATGAGGTCGACCTTCTCCTTCTCTGCAAGGGCGAGGATTTCTTCAGCCGCATAGCCGATGACGATCTTGCCCTTGGCGGGGACGTTGCCGAAGTTCTCGGCCACGAAGTTCTCCATGGCCTTCTCGGCACCGCTGACGATTTCACCCACGAAGTTCTCGATGGAGTTGGGCGGCACATGGAACCCTACGTACTGGCTCAGAGAAGGGGCCGCGTAGACGACGAGAACCGAGGCCCCCATGCTGGCGGCCAGCATGGATGCATGTTCGGCGACGGTCTTGCTGTGGTCGGAAAAGTCTATGGCGCACAGGATAGTCTTGTAACCAGTCATGGTTTCCCTCCATGTGGGGGTTGCCGGCGCATCATGCCGGGATGAGCTTGTGAGCAAAAGCTCTATCAACATATATAGGCCCTTCCGGGCAAATAGACAAGCCGTCCCATGTGTCGTACATGGTGCCATGGCATGGTCGGGCGGCAGTTTTTTCCTGTATCCTGATTGTGTATAGCTGTTGTTTCAGTGTGTTATGGCTGTTTGTCTGGGTGGCGTGCTTCTTGCTCCGCCACAGGCAAACCCTAACCTATGGGGGTGCCATGAAGATTCGTAGCGAGCATCTGGATGCCCTGTTGCAACAGGAGCAGACACGGCGCAAGCAGCCCGCTGACGCGGGGGGCTTCGACGAACTGCTCTCGCAGCAACTGGGTGAGGCCGGAGAGGCACAAGAGGTGCTGCCAGCCGTTCCGCCGCCGGGTGCACGGGCCGGAGGCGTCTCTCCCCTGCTGTTGCAGGGGGTGGAGGCGACAGCGGCCACTTCTGCTGTGGAGGAGGCGGACGCCTCGTCCGTTGCCGCAGCGGCAGACAGCATCGGCGGGCTTCTCGACGGATGGGGTGCCTACGCCGAGGAACTGGGCAAGTCCGGTTCCGGCGGGTTGCGCAACGCCTATGCCATGCTGGAAGGGCTCGACGGGCAGTTGCGTTCCCTGCGCGAACAGTCGCCCGACCTCGCCAGTCGTCACCCCGGTCTGGCCTCTCTGGTCAATGACCTGGAGGTGATGACCACGACCGAGAAGTTCAAGTTCAACAGGGGCGACTACGTGGCATAGCCGACGTCAGCCCGGACAGGCCCTGCTTTTGCGGCGTGTCCGGTGCTGGTGTCGTTGCGATGAGACGGCAGGGTATTCCTGACGTGACTGTCGTATGCTGTGTCCTTCTGTACGGTGCGGCGGCGGTGCTGCCGGTACCTGTCCCCGTTCGCAGGGAAATCAGAGACCGTCCCGACACCTGAAGGTGAACGGACGGTCTCTTGGCGATGACCACCCCTGCACTGGAAGCCTGAATCGGCTACGGCGCTGTTTCCCTTGCGCATCGGCCTGACGAGAACGGTGCGGTGTGGAAGGGGCGTGAAACCGCCTGTCCGCCTCTTCGCAGGTTATCGCCCGTCGCCAGCAACGTCAGACCGCCCGCTACCATGAAGGTGAACGAGTGGCCTGTTGTCATCTTGCGGAGGCGTGGCTTCGCTGGCGGGGCGCGGTTCGCTAGCCCCCGTCCTCCATGCGTTCCATCGTCCAGCGCAGGGCAGCCTCAGCCGTGTCTTCACGGATGGTTCGCCTGTCGCCCGCGAAGTGGAACCTGTGTGCCTCGATGACGCCATCCAGTGACGAAGCTATCCATACCGTTCCCACGGGTTTGTCGGCGGTGCCGCCATCGGGGCCGGCGATGCCCGACACTGCCACGGCTGCCTGTACCCCCGCGATGCGGCATATGCCTGCGACCATCTCTCGGACGACCTCCTCGCTGACGGCACCGTGGGCCGCCAGAGTGCCTTCGCGCACTCCAAGCAGGTCACGCTTCACGTCATTGGCGTAGGCGACGACACCGCCTTCGAACCATACGGAACTACCGGGGATGTCGGTGCACCATGCAGCGATGAGGCCGCCCGTACACGATTCCGCGGTGGCAAAACGGCGCCCGGTGGCAGTGAGGCGTGCACCCAGCAGGGCGATGAGGTCTATGACGGCTTCTTCTTTCATCAGGGCTCCGTTCGTCTCGTCCTTGCCGTGTCGCGTCCGGGATGAGGCTGTGGCAGGTTTACAGTTGATTATGGCAGGTGGGAGTTACCATCGCAAGCGGCTTCGGACAAGTCGCGCCTTGCGTTGGCGCTGTGCTGCGGCTAGTCTTGGCGGCATACCCGCAAGCCGTCCACATGTCGGTCAGATGCGGGCTTCAGGAGGTGGGCGTTGGTACACACACGGGACGAGATGGTCGATGCCCTTGATGAAGAAGTGCTCAGCGAGATGGCATGCAGTTTCTTCGGTGCGCGCTGTTCCATAGATGACGAGGTTGAACTCTTCGAGGCCCGTGCCGCCGACCTCGAACTCGCGGGACAGCGGGTGACGAGCCTGTTGGCCTTGCTGAACGAGGCCTTCATCGAGCCGCATCATGCACAACGGTTCTGGGCTGCCATCAACGTGCCTGAATCGTTCGTCGCATTGGCGTCGGGGCAGAGGGTCTCGCATTACCATGCCGTACCATGGGCTCTGACCTTGTGCCGCAGGTACGTGAAATTCCTCGAACGGTTGTACGCATCGCTGGTGCTCGCGGTGGAACGTTACCGCAGTGGTACGGACTATCAGCGCACTGACGGGATGGGCCGGAGTCGGCTTGTGGGGTGGGATGGCTACCAGAAATGGGCTGAAGAACTCAACGCCCGCATCGATGCCGTCAACGCCAACCAGTCGCCTTCTGCGGTGCTTGGCTTTGCCCGTGGCCTTGATATGAGCGGGGCCGAAAAGGCACGGGTGGTGGGGGCGGCCATCAACGGATACAGTGACGCCATTGATGACAATCTGAACCTCCACCATGTGGACGGCAGTGCGGCTGGCCTCGGCCCGGTGCAACCCCTGCCGTCTCCCGATGCCGTGAGAAGTGTCATCCGTAGCGAGGGCCGTGCCATCTGCGCCGCCGAAAGGCGCCGTGTCATGGCGTTGCTGGACAGGCTTTCACGACTTGCGGAGGTGTCATGATGCATCGTGACACGGTGACAAGCTTTCCCTTTGTCGCGACCGGCATGGAGAAGGGCTGCCGTATCCTTGCCGCAGACATCGGCGGGACACGCAGCCGCTTTGCCTACTTCGACTATGCCGGAGGGGAGCTTGGCATGGGCGATGTCGTCCGCATCCCCACGGCGGAGGCTACCGGGTTCGACGACCTGCTTGGCAGGGTGCGCGCAGCCGCGCCCGGTGCATGGGCGCGACTGACGCGACAGACTGACACCGGGAATGATGCTCCGGATACGCCCGATGCAAGCGTCACCGCCTTCGCCGCCTTTGCCGTGGCAGGGCCTGTCGAGGAGGGGGCGCGTTGTCTGCCTCCCAACATCGGTTGGCATATCGACCTCGCCACCACGCGTGGTTTGCCGTGTGCAGCGTCGCTGCTCAACGATTTCGAGGCGCAGGGATGGGCCTGTCTGCTGCCCGGGGCGCAACAGTGCCTTCAGCTACTGCCCGGAAAGCCGGACGCGACGGCACCTGTGGCTGTCGTCGGGGCAGGCACGGGGCTTGGCAAATGCCTTCTGCTTCCGGGCACGCCGCACAGGGTGCTGCCCTCGGAGGGAGGGCACGCCACGTTCGCCTTCGAGGGGCGTGCCGAGGCCGAATACGCCGCCTTTGCTGCCGACCGCCTTGGCGTGGGACGACTGATTGGCGATGACGTGCTTTCCGGGCCCGGGCTGTCTCTGTTGTACGCCTATCATCACGGCGAGACGCTACCCCCGCACGAGGTGGCGGCACGTCTCACCGGAAGTGACGTCGTCGTCGAGTGGTTCGCGCGTTTCTACGGGCGCACCTGCCGTGACTGGGCGTTGCATACCCTTGCCAGAGGCGGTGTGCGCATCGCGGGGGGAGTGGCGGCTGCCAACCCCATGCTGGTGCAGCATGGGGCCTTCGCCGAGGCGTTCTTCGATTGCCCCACGCACACGCACCTCTTGCGCACCATCCCCGTCTCACTGGTCACCAATGCCGACGCCGGCCTATGGGGGGCGGCCATCTTTGCCCTGCTTCATGCCGGGACAAGGAGAACGCCACGATGACATCAGGGGATTCTGGCGACATGAAGCATGGAGCACGCGAGGCGGTTACCGTCGGCCCCGGCGGCAGTGCGGGTGAAACGGATGTGGATACTCCCGTCCGGGGACAGGCCACAGAGGAGCGTATCGTCTTGCCCTGGGGGACGGGACAGACCGGCGACGAGGCTGTGTCGCCTTCCGCAGCTTCAGGGGGGCGCGGCAGAACGTTCGTGCGTGTCGCCCTGTTGGGACTGGTCGGCGTGGCACTGGCGGGTTTCTGGTTCGCGGGGGGGAGTGACCTGTTGACTCTCGAACGCCTGCGGGCCTCACACGACACGCTGGTCTCCATCTATAGGGAGTCTCCGGTTGCCAGCGTGCTTGTCTTCTCCCTCGTCTATGTGGCGGCTACGGCCTTGTCCTTTCCGGGGGCGGCGGTGCTCACGCTTGGCGGGGCCTCGGTCTTCGGCTTCTGGGTGTCGCTGGTCGCCGTCTCTTTCGCCAGCACCGTCGGGGCGACCCTCGCCTTCATGGGGGCCCGCTACGTGTTCCGTGATTGGGTGGCCCGTCGTTTCATGGAACCCATGCGACGGGTCGACGAAGGTGTGCGCAAGGACGGGCTCTTCTATCTGTTCTCGTTGCGCCTCGTGCCTGTGGTGCCGTTCTTTCTGGTCAATCTGCTCATGGGGCTGACCCGCATGCCCACGCGCACCTACTACTGGGTGTCGCAGGTGGGCATGTTGCCCGGCACGGCCGTGTACGTCTACGCCGGGCAGGAGTTGGGGCGCATCAGGACGACGGCGGACATCTTCTCGCCCGGACTCGTCGCGGCCTTTGTGCTGCTTGCCGTCTTTCCGTGGATGACCCGCAGTGCACTCGCATGGTATCGTGCTCGACGGATGGACTGACCCGTCAACCTCCAGCCTGCCGGAGATGCCATGGACTACGACGCCGACCTGTTGGTCATCGGGGGCGGGGCCGCAGGGTTGACTGTGGCCGCCGGTGCGGCCCGGCTGGGTGCCCGTGTGGTTCTGGCCGACAGGGGGCCGACCCTTGGCGGAGACTGCCTTCATCATGGCTGTGTGCCCAGCAAGACGCTCATCGCCTCGGCAAGGGCACGGAGGACCATGCGTGATGCCCCACGTTTCGGGTTGCCGGAGGTGGCACTCCCCCCCGTGGACTTCAAGGCCGTAGCCGCGCATATCGCGGGGGTGCAGTCTGTCATCCAGAAGCACGATTCTGTCGAGCGCTTCAGCGGGTTGGGGGTCGAGGTGCGCTTCGGCGATGCGGTGTTCGTCGATGAGCATACCGTGGCGGTGGAAGGACGACGCATTTCGGCGAGGCGCATCGTGGTGGCAACGGGGTCGTCTCCGCAAATCCCCGCCTTCCCCGGTCTCGCAGATACCCCCTATCTGACCAATCGTGACATCTTCACGCTTGAGACGCTGCCCGCATCCCTGATTGTGCTGGGGGGCGGCCCCATCGCTGTCGAGATGGCACAGGCCTTCGCGCGTCTGGGCTCACGGGTGGTGCTCGTCCAGCGGGGGGGGCACATCCTTTCGCGTGAGGATGCCGATATGGCGGCGGTCGTCCATGAGGCCCTAGAACAGGATGGCGTGCGCATCATGACAGGGGCGACGGTCGAGGTTGCCCGTCGTCAGGACGCCGGTGTTGTCGTGACCGTGCGGGTGGGCGATGAGCATGTCGACGTTCACGGAGAGCGTCTTCTTGTCGCGCTCGGTCGTACGCCGAATGTCGAAGGACTGCACCTTGGCAATGCCGGTGTGGTCTTCTCTGAACGTGGCGTGCCGGTGGACGCCCGGATGAGGACGTCGCAGTCGCATATCCTTGCGGCGGGCGATGTCACGGGGGCGTGGCAGTTCACCCATGCAGCCGGGTACGAGGGGTCGGTCGTGGTCGCCAATGCCGTGTTGCGTCTGCCGCGAAAGGCGAAGTACGACCGGATGCCGTGGTGCACGTTCACCGACCCGGAGTTGGCCTCTGTGGGGCTCAATGAGCGCGAAGCGCATCGGCAGGGCATCGGCGTGGACGTGCATACCGAATCGTTCTCCAGTAATGACAGGGCGCTGGCAGAAGGAACGGCCTGCGGGCTTTTGAAGCTGGTACTCGCACGCGGGACGCAGCGGGTGCTTGGTGTCCAGATTGCGGGACCGCACGCAGGCGAACTCATCAACGGCTGGTGCATGGCGCTTGGCGGCGGGGTAAGGTTGACCACCCTCGCCGGAGGGGTCATGCCCTATCCCACGCTGGGCGAGATTTCACGCCGTGTGGCGGGGAACATCGTCTCCGAGGCGTTGTTTTCGGACAAGGTGCGCAATGTGCTCTGTACTCTTTTCCGCTACCGCGGCAAGGGCTGCTGACGTCTTCTGTCCGACTGGCGCAGAAACAGGAAGCCCCCCGGCATCGGCGATGCGGGGGGCTTTGCATTTGTCAGTGGCGTGGGCGCAACTGCCTCTACGAGGTCAGCATGCTTCCGCCTTCTCCTGCTGGCGTATCCAGTCCATGGCGGTACGCAGGTCGAGGGTCCCTTCGTAGATGGCACGTCCGGAGACGGCCCCCTGAAGGTTGGTGGTGCGTGACAGCGGGTAGAGTGCCTTCACGTCTTCAAGCGTGGCGACGCCCCCGGCTGCGATGACGGGCACCGTGCTAGCCTTGGCAAGATGTTCGAGCGCAGGCAGGTTCACACCGGTCTGCATCCCGTCACGGTCTATGTCGGTGTAGATGATGAAGGCCGTGCCCGCCTCAAGCAGTCTGGGCAGCACCTCGTCCACGGTGAGACCGGAGTCGGCGACCCACCCCTTTGTCTTCAGCTTGCCGCCCTCGGCATCCAGCGAAACGCCGATGCGACCGGGGAATTCCGCGCAGAGTGCGGCATAGGCATCAGGTTCTTCAAGGGCGATGGTGCCGATGATGAGGCGTTCGACCCCGGCTTCGAGGTAGGCTTTGGCGGTGGCTGCGTCACGGATGCCCCCGCCAAGCTGGACAGGTATGTCCAGCGCGTCGCAGATGCTGCGTATCAGGGGGGCATTGACCGGCTGGCCACTGAATGCGCCATCGAGGTCGACGACATGAAGCCAGCGCCCGCCCTGTTCCTGCCAGTGCCTTGCAGTGGCTACGGGGTCGGATGAGAAGACCGTCTCGTCGTCGGCCCTGCCACGGCGCAGCCGGACGCATACGCCGTTCATGAGGTCGATGGCGGGAAAGACGATCACAGACCGAACTCCTTGATGGCCTTGCGCATCCCCTCGCGGGAGAGGTCGAGTGCCGTAAGCCACTTGCCCCCACGCATGAGGAACTTGGGCATGTCGAGCATGTTCTCGGCAAGTCCGGTCTGGCGTTCGTCGAAGCGCGAACGGGCCACGAGGCTGCCTTCCCTGATGTCGATGAGGTAGAAATCGAGCACCACGCTGGCGGGTGTGACGACCCCGGCGTCTCCGCCATCGCGTTCGACGAGGTCGATGACCTGCGGTACGACCAGCAGGTCGACCCCGGCGGTGCGGCCCACTTCGACCCAGTAGGCGAGGGCCTGCCCCTGACCGGGCTTGTGGGTGGACGTGTCGATGTCCTGTGCGCCCTGCTGTACGAACGTGTAGGTGCGTTTGGTCTGTGTCTGCAATTCTTCGGCGAAGGTCTTGCTGAGGTCGAACATCTTCTCGGGGCCCACCATGTGCTGCCCTTCGGGGATGTACCCGGCCATGAGGTCGACGGTGGTCGTGGGCTGGGTGAAACCGGTCACGCCGATTTTAAGCTGCGGCAGCGGCGCTGGGCCGCGCTGTTCCTTCTGACAGCCTGCGAACAGAAGAGCCGCGAATACCAGTACGATGAGCGGGAGGCGCATGGCGGTACGCATCAGTCGAGGCTTCCTTTGGTGCTGAGCACCGTCTGGCGGTCACGGCGGACGGCCTGCCGCAAGGCGAGGCCGAGGCCTTTGCTGGCCGATTCCAGCAGGTGGTGTCCATTCTTGCCATAGAGATAGGAGACATGGAGGTTCATGCGTGCGGCAGAGGCGAACGCCTTGTGGAATTCGCGCCACAGGTCCTTCTCCTCTCCGGCGATGACGGGCGGCAGGTACTCGTCGCCCCGCCATTCAAGCCAGGGACGCCCGGATATGTCGAGCGTGACCTCTGCCAGCGCCTCGTCCATGGGCACACGGGCGAAACCGACGCGGGCGATGCCCTTGCGGTCGTCCAATGCCGTGGCGAGTGCCTGCCCGAGGCACAGGGCGACATCCTCTGCGGTATGGTGTGCGTCGATGTGCATGTCGCCCTTGCAGGTGAGGTCGAGGTCGAACCCTGCCCAGAAGGCCGTGAGCGTGAGCATGTGGTCGAGCATCCCGAAGCCGGTGGTCACGCGGACATTACCTTCGCCCTCGATGGTGAGGGTCAGGGCGATGGTCGTCTCGTTGGTGACCCGCTCGACGGATGCCTTTCGTGCGACAGTTTGCATACCGTTGCCCATGGGCGTTCTCCGCTGTCTAGTGGCCCTGTTCAGGGCGTTCGTCCGGGGTGGCTTCGTCAGCGTCGCCATCTTCCTCTTCGTCGGTCTTCTCCTTGCGACCCACGGCGGCGGCGATGAAGATGCTTATCTCATACAGCACCAGCATCGGGCACGCCATGAGCATCTGCGAGAAGACGTCGGGGGGCGTCAGTATGGCGGCCACGATGAATATGCCCAGTATGGCGTATTTCCTTCCGCGGCGCATCATCCCGGCGGTGAGAATGCCGAGTTTGGCGAGGAAGAAGGTGAATAGCGGCATCTCGAAGATGATGCCGAAGGCCAGAAGCATCTTCAGCGCGAAGCCCAGATATTCGCTGAGTGAGGGCATGGGCAGGATGCGGTCTGTCGCAAAACCCATGAAGAACTCGAACGCGTAGGGAAAGACCTGAAAGTAGCAGAACGCCGCGCCGCCGATGAAGAACGAGGCGGAGAACAGCGCGATGGGGATGGCGTTCTTCTTCTCCTCTTCGTAGAGGCCGGGAGATATGAACGCCCATATCTGATAGAAGATGAAAGGGCTCGCCACGAATGTGGCTGCCACGAGACCCACCTGCATGTACACGAAGAAGGCTTCGGGCAGGGCTGTGAAGATGAGCTTGCTGTCGGGCGGCATGGCCTTGACCAGCGGCTGCATCAGCAGGTCGAAGAGTTTTTCGGCGAATGAGTAGCAGCCCGCAAAGGCGAGACCCACGGCGATGAGGCAGCGCACGAGGCGCACACGCAACTCGCCCAGATGGTCGAGAAGGGTCATGCCCGGTGTCTCGTCTTCGGGCGTATCCTCGTCTTCGGTCGACGTCGCCGCAAGGGCCTCAGCCAGCGTCCGCGGGGCCGGAGGCGACGCAGGCTCCTCTTCGGGGGCGCTGTCGGATGTGGTGTCGGTGGGGCCGTCAGCCCCTTCGGGAGTATCGGCGGAAATTTCGTCGGAAGTGTTCACTGTCGCCGCGGTGTCGGGACGTGCCCCGTCGGCCTCGCCAGGAGGGGGGGATGCCGGGGCGTCCGTTTCGGGGGCAGTGTCACCGGATGCCTCGATGCCGTCGGTCGGGCTGCCGGTGGCATCGTCCCTGACAGGTTCCTGTGCAGAGGCCTCCGTCCCTTCGTTCGCCGGTACGGTCGAGGGGGAGGCCACCTCGGTGGCTCCCCTTCGCGGTCTTCTCTCTTGTCTGCCGCCTCGTCCACTGTGGCCGAGGGGTGCTTTGCATCCCCTGCGGTCATGCAGCGTCCTTTCCGGCGGCGGTCTTCGTTTCGGTTCTGGTGGCCTGTGCGTCGATGACGACGTCAGGCTTGGCACCATCGGCGGTATCGGACTTGGGGGCAGCCTCGGCGCTGGACTTGGCCGCGGGCTTCTCGGCCTTGGCCTCTTCCGAGAAGAACTCCTTCTCGGCTTCCTTCTTGCGGCGCTGGTGGTCTTCGAGGTCGACCTCAGCATTCAGCGTGCGCTGGAAGTCGGTGGACACGCGACGGAATTCGCCGAGTGCCTTGCCGAGGGTGCGCGCCATCTGGGGCAGGCTCTTGGGGCCCAGCACGATGAGGGCCACGACGAGTATGACGAGAAGCTCGGTGCTGCCGATGCCGAACATGCCTTGATACCGCCTTTGGTTACGGGTGCTGCGGGATTACTCCCATTCTATGGTGCTCGGGGGCTTGGACGAGATGTCGTAGACCACCCGGTTCACGCCCTTGACTTCGTTGATTATCCGGCTGGAGATACGCTCAAGCAGTTCGGAAGGCAAGCGTGCCCAGTCGGCGGTCATGGCATCGACGCTGTCGACGATGCGCAGGGCGATGACGTGTTCGTAAGTACGCCCGTCACCCATGACGCCCACGGTCTTGAGCGGCAGCAGCACGGCGAAGCCCTGCCACACCTTGCGGTACCAGCCGGAGGACATGAGTTCCTGCTGCACGACCTTGTCGGCACGGCGGAGGATGTCGAGCCTCTCTTCGGTTATCTCGCCGATGACCCGGATGGCAAGCCCCGGGCCGGGGAAGGGGTGACGCCAGATGATGAAGTCGGGCAGGCCCAGTTCGGCGGCGACCTTGCGGACCTCGTCCTTGAAGAGTTCGCGCAGCGGTTCGATGAGCTTCAGGTTCATCTTCTCGGGCAGACCACCCACGTTGTGATGGCTCTTGATGACCGCAGAGGGACCCTTGTGCGACACCGATTCGATGACGTCGGGGTACAGCGTGCCCTGCGCGAGGAAGTCGACATGTCCGAGGGCCTTGGCCTCTTCGTCGAACACCTCGATGAAGGTGTAGCCGATGATCTTGCGCTTCTGTTCGGGGTCGTCGACGCCATGCAGCTTGGAGAGGAAACGCTCCTGTGCCTGCACGTACTTGAGGTTGAGGTCGAAATGCTCGCGCAGGTAGTCGACCACTTCCTGTCCCTCGTTGAGGCGCAGCACGCCGTTGTCAACGAAGATGCAGTGCAGTTGCTTGCCTATGGCCTTGTGCAGCAGCACGGCGACCACGGTGGAGTCGATGCCGCCGGAGAGGGCGCAGACGACATGCCTGTCACCCACGACTTCGGCCATCTCCTTCACGGCGCGTTCGACGAACGACGACATGGTCCAGTCGGCCTTCAGCTTGGCCACGTGGAAGAGGAAGTTGTTGATGATGCGGGCCCCGTCCTCGGAGTGGTGCACTTCGGGATGAAACTGGACGGCGTAGATGCGCCGGGCCTCGTCGGCCATGGCGGCCACTTCGAGGGTGGCGGTACGGCCCACGACCTTGAAGCCGGGGGGCGGCGTCTTCACCTTGTCGCCATGGGACATCCACACGCGCGAGGTGGTGCCGAGGTCGAGACCGTCCCACAGGGGGCAGGGGGCGGTGAGGGTGAGGTCGGCAGGCCCGTATTCGCGGGTCTCGGAGGTGGCAAGCTCGCCGCCGAGGTCCTGCCCCAGAAGCTGCATGCCGTAGCAGATGCCGAGCACCGGCACGCCAAGGTCGAGCAGCCCCTTCTCGAGGGCGGGTGCGTCCTTCTCGCCGACGCTGGCAGGGCCGCCGGAAAGGATGATGGCGGCGGGCTTCATGGCCCGTACCTGCTCGGCGGTGACGATGCAGGGGTGTATCTCGGAGTAGACACCGGCTTCGCGTACGCGCCGTGCGATGAGCTGCGTAACCTGCGAGCCGTAGTCGATGATGATGACCTTGGTCTGTGCGTCCATGCTGTAACCTCGGGCGGCGTGCCGCCGTTGTGGTACGTTAGTTCTCGACCCGGTAGTTGGGCGCTTCCTTCGTGATGATGACGTCGTGCACGTGGCTTTCACGGAGACCCGCTGCGGATATCTCCACGAAGCGCGACTTCTCGCGCAGTTCTTCCATGTTGGCGGCACCGACGTAACCCATGCCGGCGCGCAGGCCGCCGATGAGCTGGTAGAGGCTGTCGGCGACGGGGCCCTTGACCGGCACACGCCCGACGATGCCTTCGGGGACGAGCTTCTTGCTCTTCTCCTGGAAGTAGCGGTCGCTGCTGCCGTCCTTCATGGCGTCGATGGAACCCATGCCGCGGTAGATCTTGTAGGTACGGCCCTGATAGAGGATGGTCTCGCCCGGGCTTTCGTCGGTGCCTGCGAAGAGGCTGCCGATCATGACGGTATGGGCACCCACGCAGAGGGCCTTGACCACGTCGCCGGAGAACTTGATGCCGCCGTCGGCGATGAGGCAGCGGTCCATCTCGTTGGCGGCCTTCACGGCTTCCATGATGGCCGTCACCTGCGGCACGCCCACACCGGCGACGATGCGCGTGGTGCAGATGGAACCGGGGCCGATGCCGACCTTCACCGCGTCGGCGCCAGCCTTGAGGATGGCCTTGGCCCCTTCGTAGGTGGCCACGTTACCGGCGATGAGCTGGCACTGCGGGAATGAGGTCTTGACCATCTCGATGGCGCGCAGGACGTTGCGCGAATGGCCGTGCGCCGAGTCGAGCACGAGCACGTCGACACCGGCGGCGATGAGTTCGCTGGCGCGCTCTTCGCAGTCACGGCCGATGCCGATGGCGGCACCCACGCGCAGGCGACCGTTCTCGTCCTTGCATGCGTTGGGGTACTTCACCACCTTGTCGATGTCCTTCATGGTGATGAGGCCCTGCAGGCGGTTGTTGCCGTCGACGACCAGCAGCTTCTCGATGCGGTGCTGATGCAGGTGATGCTTGGCTTCTTCGAGGGTGGTGCCCACCGGGACGGTGACAAGGTTCTTGCTGGTCATCACTTCGCTGACGCAGGTGGTTTCGAGGTCTTTCACGAAACGTACGTCGCGGTTGGTGAGAATGCCCACAAGCTTGTCGTTCTCGACCACAGGCAGACCCGAGACACGGTACTCGGCCATCACTTCCAGTGCCTGCCGCACGGTGAGACCGGGGGCGATGGTCACGGGGTCGATGATCATGCCGCTTTCGGACTTCTTGACCTTCTCGACCTCAAGACGCTGGCGGTGGATGGGGACGTTCTTGTGGATGACGCCGATACCGCCGTTGCGGGCCATGGAAATGGCCATCCCCGATTCGGTGACGGTGTCCATGGCTGCGCTCAGCAGGGGGATGTTCAGGCGGATGGATGGCGTCAGCCAAGTGGCCACGTCCACCTGGTCGGGGGTCACCTCGGAATAGCCGGGTTGCAGCAAAACGTCGTCGAAGGTCAACGCCTTGCACACGATCTTGGACATATCGGTCTCCAGGGTGTTTGTTGTCGCGGGCCGCGGCCCATGTCCCTGCATGAGGGCTGGAAAAGCCATTCTTTGACAATTTTGTCAAAGAATAATCAACTATTTTATGTCTACACGTGTCGTCTGTCAATACTGTTCAGCCGCACAGGCGTGGGGCACTTCGGGCCCATGCGACGGATGATACTACGGAAAAGTGATTGCATAAACTACGGGCAGCGTTTTGCCGCTGCCCGTAGTGCTGTCTTGGTCAGTCTGGTTGTCAGTTGCCGGTGGCCTTGGCGAGTTCCTCGCCCGCGCGCTTGCGGAGTTCCTCAGGGGCGTCCTTGGCTGCGACGACGGCCTTGAGGTGTTGCAGGGCCTTGGGCTTGTCGTTGAGGTAGTGCAGGTACAGCAGCCCGAGGTTGTAGCGTGCGGCGGGTTCGTCGTTGATGGCGAGCAGCCGTTCGAAGGTCTCTGCCGCCGGGGCGAACTGTTCGCGGTGGTACTGCGCTATGCCGAGCAGATACAGCGGACGCCCCTCTGTGGGGGCGGCGATGACCGCCCGTTGCAGGAAGGCCTCTGCGCGTGCCCAGTCCTCATGACCCAGGAAGTGCTCGCCAAGGAAGACAAGGGCTTCAAGGTCGTTGGGGTTCTGCTGCAGCCGCTGCATCATGGGGCCGAGTACTTCGGCCTCTGAGGGGCCCTGCGTGGCGGCCGGGGGCTGCTGCCTGCCTTCCACGACGAGACCGGGGTGGTTGAGGCGGTACAGGAACGAACCGCCGAGCATGACGAGAAGCGAAAGCCCCATGACTGCGAGAATGGCCTTGCGGGGGCCGTCGGGCATGGCGGCGGGAGGTGCGTTGCGGGTATCAGTCATCGTTGAGCATCTCCATCTGGCGCAGGCGCCTTTCGAGAGTCTTCTGGGCGCGGGCGAGCATGAACACATACGCGCCTATGCCGAGCCATACGGCCGCGTTGGCGTAGAGAAGCCAGTCGGTGCTTTGCATGGTGGACTCCTAGAGTGCCTCGCGCGTGGCAAGGGTGTCGAGCCTGTCTGTCTGGCGGGTCTGCATGTAGCGCACTCCGGTGAGTGCTGCCCACATGAGGCCGAAGACGGCGACGCAGACGACGGCGGTGAGTTTCATTTCCGGTTCGAGGCCGCCATCGCGCGAGGCGAAGACGGCGGGGTGTATCGAGCGCCACAGACGCGCCGAGAGAAAGACCAGCGGCACGTCGACGAAGGCGGCAATACCCACGACGGCGGAGACCGTGGCCTGCCTGTCGCGGGAGAGGTTCATGGAACGCAGGACGAGGTATCCGGCGTAGACGAACCACATGACGAGCGTGGTGGTGAGACGCGGGTCCCATGTCCACCATACGCCCCATGAATGTCGTCCCCAGATGGAACCCGTGACCAGCGCAAGTCCGCTGCACAGCACGCCCACCTCGGCGGCGGCACCGGCGAGGCTGTCCCAGCGCCTGTCGCGCGTACGCAGAAAGGCGATGCTGGCGATGAACACCGTGAAGAAGCTCACGAACGACCACCATGCCAGCGGCAGGTGGGTGTAGAAGATCTTCTGCACGAGGCCCATCATGGATTCGACGGGGGCGTACACGTAGATCAGGTATTGGCACACGGCCAACCCCGCACCGGCGGCGAGGGCTAGGGGAGCGAGCCAGTTGTTGCGCATGGTGTCGCGTCCTGCGGTCGTGGACGACCGGTCTTCGCGGCAGGGCCGCGGTTAGTCTTCGCCCCCGTAGAGGAAGCCGAAGAGGACGATGCCCGTGCCGAGGAAGAGCGCATCGAATGCGCCGATGATGCCAAGCCACTGCGCGCAGCCTTCGACCATCTCCTCCGAGAATGCCCCGGCACCCACGCGGATGCCTGCAAGCAGCACGGGCACGAGCAGCGGGAAGAGGACGATGCTGAGCAGCGACTCGCGCGCGGCCTGCCCCTGAGAAAGGGCCCCGAGCAGCGAACCGAGGGCTACGATGCCCACGTCGGCGAGCAGCACGGTCAGCAATCCCACATCCCACAGTGACGACAGTTTCTGCCCCAAGAACACCACCGTGGCAGGCAGGAACACAAGCTGCGCCGCCAGAAGCAGTAGCAGCCCCGAAAGCGCCTTGCCAAGCCACACGGACTGCACCGGCACAGGGGCCAGCAACAGGCCGTAGCGGGTGCCGTTGGCCTCTTCGATGCTGTAGAGCGTGTTGTAGATGAGCACCTGACAGAACGCCGAAGCCAGCCAGAAGATGGCGGCGGCGCCCTGCGGCGTCATGGTCTCGCCGACCTGCTGCGACAGGCTGAACACGAAGATGAGCAGCAAGCCAAGCAACAGTGCCTGAACAAGGCCCGTACCCCGTGCCAGCACGAGGCGCAGGTCTTTCATGGCGATGGCGGATGCGGCCTTCAGCATACGGCCACCTCCGGCGTATAGTCGGCGGCGGGGCCGTCGTAGGACACGCGGCGGTCGCCAATGGCGACCACCCTGTCGGCACGGACGATGTCGGAGGCCACGGAATGGCTTATCCACACCAGCCCGGCGCCGCCCTTGCGGGCCGCGTCTATCTCACGGTGCAGGATGCCGAGGGACCGGACGTCAAGCCCGGTCCCCGGTTCATCGAGCAGAATCAGTTTCGGTTCGAGCAGCAGAAGCCGCGCAAGGTTCAGGCGCTGGGCCATACCCCGCGAGAAGCCGCCCGCCCGTTCGTGTGCGAAACGCTTGAGTTCCATGCGGTCGAGCGCGTTCAGCAGCCGTCCTTCGTCAGCGGAGAGGTCGTGCAGCGAACTCCAGAACGCGAGGTTCTCCAGCGCGGTCAGGTCGGGATAAATGAAGGTCTGGTGGCCGAGATAGCCCAGCTTCTCGTCAGGGACGGAACGTTCCACGGTGCCCGCGCTCGGGCGCGACAATCCGGCCATGATCTTAAGCAGGGTCGACTTGCCCGCACCGTTGGCACCGGCAAGCAGCGTCACCGTACCCTGTTCGACGGTGAGGCTCACGTCCTTGATGATCAGCCGGGTGCCGTAGAACTTGGCGACCCTTTCAAGCCTGAGCAGCATCACGCCTCCGCTGTCTTCCGGCGACGCATCCCGATGAAGGGGAACAGGCACATGATGATGCTGCCTATCCAGACCCAGTTGATCAGCGGGGTGACGTTGAGGTGCAGGGTGGCCTTGCCTTCGCGGTCGACGCCAAGCAGTACGGCATAGAATTCGTTGCCGAGACCCGGAATGGTCGACGCCTCGGCGAACGCCTGCTTGCCGAACTTGGAGTAGATGCGGCGTTGCGGCTGGGCCATGCCCACATCGGAGCCGTTCTTCTTCACGTCGAGTTCGGCCTCGATGAAGATGTAGCCGGGGCCTTCGCCCTCGTACAACGCCTTGAAGGTCACGTCGTATCCGGCCACCTGCACGGTGTCGCCCTGCTGCATGATGACCTCATGCTCGGTCTTGTACGGGCCGGAGAAGGCCACGCCAAGGGCGGTGAGCGCAAGGCCGATGTGGACGCCGTAGGCGGCCAGAGACTGCGGCGAGCGCCTCAGGTGCGGTTCGGTCGCCAGCAGCATGACAATGCCGCCAAGGGCCGCGATGGCACCGGCTGCACCGAGGACTGCGGTGGGGATGGTGTAGCCAGCGGCCCATATGCCGCCAGCGGCCCCGACGAAGAGACCCAGTGCCGTGACGGCACCCACCTTGTTGCGCAGGCCGCCCTTCCAGCCAAGCCAAGGGCATATGGCGAGCATGACGACCAGCACGGCGAAGAGCGGGAGGCACACACGGTTGTAGAACGCCGGTTCCAGCCCCACGGGCTTGTCGACCCAGAACTTGCTGAACACGGGCCACATGGTGGCGACGAGGATGATGGCACCGAGGGCAAGCAGCACCCACGCGACCATCACGAGAAAGCCCTCGCGGCTTTCGACACCCGAAAGGGGCTTGGCATCCGGGTGTTTCCACAGGATGGAGCCACCGAGGGCGACCGCGGTGAAGACGATGATGAAGATGAGCAGGGGAGTGCCCACGCCGCCGTCGCCGAAGGCGTGCAGCGATTCGACCACGCCGCTTCTGACCAGATAGGTCGCGAAGAAGGCGGAGATGGTCGTCAGGGCCATCAGGAAGGTGTTCACACGGTGCAGCTTGTTGCGTCGGGCCTCGATGACGGCCGTATGCAGGTACGCGGAGGCGATGAGCCACGGGATGAGCGATGCGTTCTCGACCGGGTCCCATGCCCAGTAGCCGCCCCAGCCGAGTTCCATGTAGGCCCACCAGCCGCCAAGCACGATGCCGGCGGTGAGGAAGAGCCACGCAACAAGGGTGAAGGGACGTGCATGGTCCGCCCATGCGCCTTCGGAGAGACGCATGCCGCTCAGCGACTGTGCCAGCGCAAGACAGCCGGGAATGGCGAAGCCGCCGTAGCCGAGGAAGAGCAGCGGCGGGTGGAAGATCATGCCGGGGTTCTGCAGCAGCGGGTTCAGGCCGTTGCCGTCCGCCGGGGCGGGGTCGACCACGGTGAAGGGGTTGCTCCAGCAGGTGAGAACCAGCAGGAAGAAGCCCATCATGGCGAGAAAGAGCAACCAGAACCACATGCGGGTCGGTTCGCTCACACGCCGATAGACGGGGGAGAAGAGGAAGAACACACCGAACAGCGCGACCGACCAGCCCCAGAAGAGCATGGACCCGGCCTGCCCAGCCCAGAATGCGGTGAGACGGTAGAACAGGGGCAATGCCCTGTCGGTGTAGCTGGCGACGTACACCAGCGAGAAGTCGAAGTTCGCAAGGGCATGAAGAAGCACGGCTGATGCCACCGACATGAACGCGGTGAGCATGAGGTGCCCCTTCTCCATCCACGGCAGCGCCGTGGTTCTGCCCTGCCATATCTGTATGGCCGCCGTGCCCGCAAAGAAGAGCGCGAACAGCAGCGAGGCTACGAGAAGCAGGTAGGCGGAAAGGTGCATAGAGTCTCCGGCCGTTGCGCGAACGGCATCAACGCGGATGGCCCAAGGCCACGCGCAGCGGACAGCCCATGGGGGGCGGCGTCCGCCTTATCCGCGGTTTTCCTTCTGGTATTTCGAGGGACACTTGGTCATGAGGGTGCGTGCCTTGAAGGTGTCTTCACCGGGGGCGAGACCGCCTTCGATGATGACCTCGACACCGGGTTTGAAGGTGTCGGGCACAGCCCCTTTGTAAAGGACCCACACGGTCTTGGAGGTGTTGTCCTTGTCTTCGAGGCGAAACCGCACACCCGGTGCGCCGTCGAGCATGGTCAGCCCGTCGGCGGCAACGGTGCCGAAAAGCCTCACGGTGTGCAGCTTGTCTTGGGGAGTGGCAAGGGCTTCGGACACATTCAGGAAGTAGACGCTGTTCTGCGTGAAGCCCGAGAAGAGCAGATACCCTATGCCGCCGAGGAAGAGTGCCAGGGCGACAAGGTAGAGGCTCTTGCTGTTCTTTTGCGCCATGCGATGATCCTTGGGAATGTTGAACGTGCATCTATGGCGACCCGGCGACGTGTGGCGTGCCGGGGTTCAAGCGGACGGGATGACCCGGAGTGCACATCTGATACGGGTTTTGTGACGTTCTTGCAAGAGGATAATGGTTACTGATTAGCTTTGATGGCGGCGTCACGCCGTTCGCGTGCAAGTTCACGCAGGTCGGTCACACGGTCTGACTCGTCGACGATCTCACGTCCGAGTATCTCCTCAAGGACGTCTTCGAGCGACACGACACCGGCAAGACCGCCGTATTCGTCGAGAACGACGAAGAGATGCACCCGTGCGTCGAGAAACTGGAAGAGCACCCTGTCCAGCGTCTGCGATTCGAGTGCGTAATGCACGGGCTGCATGATGTCGGCAAGGCGTGTTCCCTCCCGGTCGGCAGCCACCTCCTGCAACACCCGGCGGCGCATGACGATGCCCACGATGTCCTCGTTGCCTTCGCCGAAGACGGGTATGCGGCTGTAATGCCAGAAGTCGGGCTTTTCGTAGGCCTCTTCCACGGTGAGGTCGGCAGGCAGCGAGAACACCACGGTGCGCGGGGTCATGATGTCGTGCACATGCTTGCGGTCGAGAGAGAGGATGTTGCGTATGGACATCTCCTCATGCGGCTGGATACCGCCAGCCTGACGCGAGAGGCTCACGATGGCGCGGATGTCGTCCTCTGTAGCATGGGGGCCCGATGAGGCGGGCATGATGGCACGCGTCACCCATCCGCCCAGCCAGATGACCGGCATGAGCAGGATGACCAGAAAGCGCAGGGGGTACGCGATGACGGAAGCCAGAGGACGGGCGTACGCCACGCCGAGGGTCTTGGGCAGGATTTCCGAGACCACGAGGATGAGGACGGTGAACCCCGCGGCGAAGGCGGGCATCTGGTCGGGTGACAGGACCTCGGCCGCGTAGGAACCGGCGATGGCGGCACCGGCGGTGTTGGCGATGGTGTTCAGCGTGAGGACGGCTGTGATGGGCTGTTCGATGCGCGAGCGCATGGCGAACAGCAGTTTTCCGACGGGGCTGCCCGATTTGCGCAACTGCTCTATGTGACTCCAGGGGACGGAGTACAGGATGGCCTCGGTGATGGAACACGAGGCCGAGACCACGACCGAAAGGGTGACGGCCACGACGAGTGCTAGCATGATGTGAAATACCGATGCGGCCGGAGGCACGCAGGGACAGACGTATTGCCGAGAAGCATGGCATGAATCGTAAGCGCTGGAAGGCCCGAAGGCAATGCCCGGCGTGAAGAAACAGGTGAAATCGCGTGGCTTGCAAAGTCTTCTGCCTCATGCCACAAGGTGCCGCAACCATCATCATATAGTGCGAGGAAAGCCATGGCATTGCGAAATCTGCTGCTGGACAGGGACGGCACGGTCATCGAAGACCGCCATTACCTGTCCGACCCGGAGGGTGTGACCCTGCTGCCCGGAGTCGGCCCTGCCCTCGGTCGTCTTTCGCGGGCAGGTCTCCGGCTGTTCCTCGTCACCAACCAGTCGGGAATCGGCCGGGGATACTTCACTGTCCCGGACTATGAGGCGTGTCAGGCCCGACTCGCAGCCTTGCTCGCCCCATACGGGGTGACGTTCGTGGATGTGGCCTGCTGCCCCCATGCCCCCGATGAGGAATGCTCGTGCCGCAAACCGGGTACGGGCATGTGGGATGTGCTGCAGAACCGCCACGGCCTTGTCGCAGGAGAGACGGCGATGGTGGGGGATAAACTGGATGATGTGCTCTTTGCGCGTAACGCCGGACTCGCCGCAGCCATACTCGTGCTCACGGGCAAGGGGGCGAGGGCGGCAGGGAGTATCGGCCTTTCCGTGCCTGCCGGGGGCACGTGCCTTGATGTGGCCCCCTCCGGGGGCGATGCCTCTGGACGGCCCGATGTGGTGGCGTGCGACCTCGTTGCCGCGGCCGACTGGCTTCTGGCCGTCAGTGCCCGGCGTAGTGCGCCGTCTCTGGAGGAACTTTGCTGATGTCCGCAGGTGATCTTTTGCGCAGAGGGGACACCCCGCGTGGACTATGGCCATCGGATACCATGTCTGCCGGATTGTCCATGACGGCCATAGAGGGGACATGCCCCTCTCCATCCGCCTGCCTGCAAGCGGGAGTCCTTGCCTCGCAGCCTATGGATGAAAGGGCGACGCCGCCCTCGCATACGTCAGGAAAACGCGCTGTGAACTGTCAGTCCGGTCCCGTCAGGGGGGAAGCCGTGCGCCGTATCGGCGTCTGGAACACCGCCTTTCTGGGCGACGCGGTGCTGACCTTGCCTCTGCTGCATACCCTGCATCGCCGCTTTCCGGATGCGGAAATCCATTTCTGGGTGCGCAAGGGGGTGGGGGCCTTGTTCACCGCCGTGCCATGCCTCGCTGCTGTCCATGAATTCGACAAGCGCGGCACACAGGGCGGTGGTGGTGCCGTGTTCGGACTAGGCCGGGCGCTGGCGCGTCAGGGCTTCGACATCTGGGTGAACGCTCACACCAGCCTGCGAAGCGGTCTTGTGGCGCGGGCCACAGGGGCACCTGTGCGTATCGGCTACGACAGGCCGTGGTACAATCGCCTGTTGCATACGCACGTGGTAGACCGCAGGTTCGACGAACTGGACGAGATAGAACGGCTGTTGCAACTGGTCGGCCCTCTTGCCATCGAAGACCGGGAGACATGGCCTGAACTCGTTCTGCCAGCCGATGCCCGTGAACGGGCAGAAGCCTACTGGCAGCGGTATGTGCGGGGCCCTGTCCTTGGAATGCACCCCGGTTCGGTATGGGCCACCAAACGCTGGACGGCGGCGCACTTCGCCGAGGTCGCCCGTCGTGCCGCCGCAGAAGGGGTGCAGGTGATGCTCTTCGCCGGGCCCGGTGAAGAGACGGTGGCACGGTCCGTGGTCGCGATGGCGGGGCTGGAGGGTTCTCCGGCGTTGCTCGACATGGCGGGAGCCCTGTCGCTTGTCGACCTTGCGGCATGGCTTGGCAGACTCGACTGTTATCTCAGCAACGACTCAGGCCCCATGCACATCGCGTGGGCGCAGCGTACGCCCGTGACCGCTGTCTTCGGTCCCACCGTGCGCCGACTGGGCTTCTATCCGCGCGGCGAGGGCACGACAGTATTCGAAGTCGACCTCGACTGCCGCCCGTGCGGGTTGCACGGGCCGCAGCAGTGCCCTCTGGGCCATCATCGCTGCATGACCGACGTCACTCCCGACATGGTGTGGCCCGACATCCGGCGCAAGCTCTTCGGTCAGTCCTAGTCTGTATGGCCTTGGGATGGTGATGCCAGCCTGCGGGCGTCGAGCGACGCCCCTCTGGCGGTCGTGCCCCGGCATTTGAGCCGGGACATGCGTCGTTCATGGCAGACTCGAGAAGGGCCTGACAGCCCCCGGCAGCCCCTGAAGCCATGGCCGCGTGGCGGCTGCTGTGCGTCATCGTGCGGGGATATGCCGTCGGCTGCCACTCTTCCGGCTTCCCCCGGAGGCGAACCTCTTCCGGCTCCATGTCTCGCGGGGTGTGCCTTGCGCGGCTGCATGGTCGGCGACCCCGTTGTCGGTACGAAGCGCATCCACTGTCGGCGTACCGTCTTTATCGCTCGTGCCGAAGCCAGTGCCCCCCCGACTACCTGCCTGTACACCTGCCTCGGTTCCCCTGCTGGTACGCAATGCCGCAGTCGTCCTTTCGGATGCCGTGAGGCCGTTGCGCCACCTGTAATCGGGACGTCAACGTACTTCGGCGGTCTGGCGGCTGCGGGCTATTCGGTCGTCTGGCTGGTATGGGGGTGGTCGTCATCATGCCCGGCGTGATGATGGCTGCCGTCATGCTGATGGCAACATCCGCGCGACGGATGCTCGTGTGCGACCTCCCCACCGTGGTGGATGTGGGTGTGCACGTGAGGGGTGTGCCTTGATGTGCACACGATACCGTCGTCGACGGTGAGAAAGGTCGTGCAGGTGCGGGCGAGGAAGTCCCAGTCGTGCGAGATGATGATGTGCGTTGCACTCATCCTGTTAAGGACGTCGATGAGGCGTTGGCGGGTGGCAGGGTCGAGGTCGTTGGTGGGTTCGTCGAGAAGCAGCGCCGTGGGCTGCATGGACAGCACCGACGCCAGTGCCACCATCTTCTTCTCTCCGCCGGAGAGTCGATGCGTCACCCGTGCACCGAACCCCTCAAGCCCGAGTCCTTGTAGTGTCTGCGTGGCACGTTCGCGCGCCTGTTCCGGAGACAGCCCCAGATTGAGCGGCCCGAAGGCCACATCTTCAAGCACGGTGGGGCAGAACAACTGGTCGTCGGCATTCTGGAAGAGGAATCCGATGTCGCGGCGCAACGCGGCAAGCGACGCCTCGTCGTGCGCCACGGCGTTCCTGTGGTGTACCGTGCCCGACTCGGGCCGTAGCAATCCCATGGCGATATGCAGCAGCGTGGTCTTGCCGCTGCCGTTGTGCCCCAGAAGGCCAAGCCTGTCGCCCTGCGCGAGGTGCAGGGTGGCACCTCGCAGCACAGGTGCGGTCGTGCCGGGATAGGTGAAGTGGATGTCGTCGAGAGAGAGAAGGGGATTCCCGGTCGTGTCGGTCATGCTGGCGTCCCGTGGCGGAGGATGATGTCGGTGACGAGTACGGCGATGGTGAAGGCGATGAAGGCGCAGGCCCACATCCTGTCACCGGGGGCCGTGCTGAAATCATAGAGCCGATGGAACGTGCCCGCGAAACCGCGCAACCGCATGGCCTGTTGTACCCGTTGCGCCCTGTCCCAGCTGCGGACGAGCACCATGCCTGCGAGGTTGGCATAGGTGGCGTAGGTCCTCATGTCCGTTCGTGCCACGAAGCCCCGCACCCGTGCTGCCGTGAGCAGCCGACGGTATTCCTGTTCGATGACATGCAGGTAGCGCCATGTGAAGAGCAATAGGAGCGACAGTTTGCGGGGGGCACCTATGGCCGCGAGCGCGTGCCCCGTCTCGGTGATGCCGGATGTGGCGGCAAGCCCTATGAGTGCGAGCACGATGGCGTTGGACTTCAGGGTCACCAGCGCGGCCTCGCGAAGGCCCTCGGCGGTGGCATGCAGCGGCCCGAGGCTCCATACCGTTTCGCCGGGGGTGGCAAAGGGCAGGAAGAGCCAGAGAAAGAGGATGAACAGATTGATGACGACCAGTCTTCGCACGAGGCGGGGGAGGGGCAGTTGCGCCGCCACGACGGGTACGAGGGCGAGGGCGAAGGCGCAGAGGGCCATGGGCAGCGAACGCACCGGCGCGACGAGCATGGCGAAGGCGAAGGCGCTGACCACCTTCGCCCGCGGGTCGGCCCGGTGCAGGTAGCTTGTGCCCTCGCTGAAGGGTTCGTCGAGCATCGCTAGCGGGTCGCCTGTGCCGAGAAGTCGAGCACTTCGGGACGAACCTTGTAGAGGAACCCGATGACAAGGGCGGTGATGCAGCCCTCGACGACCATGACGGGAAGATGGGCGATGAGCAGCGACTGCGCCGCCGGGATGAAGCCCTCACCGGCAAGACCGAGGGACAGGGCGGTGAGCGATGCGGAAAGGAGCACGGAGAGGAAGCCGCAGGCGAAGGCCGCACCCGTGCGCGGCGTGGAGGTGCCCGTGAGCGCCTTGCGGAAGAGATAGTGGCAGATGACAGGCGGCAGGGCCATGTTGAAGGTGTTCACGCCAAGCACCAGCAGACCGCCGAACTGGAAGAGCAGGGCCTGAAGCAGCAGGGCCACGAGAATGGCGGGGAAGGCTGCCCAGCCGAGAATCACGCCGATGAGCCCGTTGAGGACGAGATGGGCGCTCACAGGGCCGACAGGCACATGGATGAGAGAGGCGACGAAAAAGGCGGCGGCGAGCAGTGCCACGGTCATCACCCTGTCCCAGTCGATGCGCCGCAACCCCAGGGCCGTGCCGGCTGCGGTAAGTGCTGCCCCGCCCAGCAGGACGGAGGCGGGAAGAACCCCTTCGGAGATGTGCATGTCGTAGGCTCCTCAGGCTTAAGGCGTCACACTTGCGTGACAAGGTGCGTCAGCGGTGTCATCCGGGGTAGCAGATGGCACAGGGAGCGTCAACGTGTTACGAATTATTGGTTGATAACACAGTATGGCGAGTGGTGGCCCTGAGTCGCCCTGTCATCCTGGAGCAGGGGAGGGGGCCGACGTTCAGCGTGGTGGTGGGCGTCTGTGCCGGGGCGGGGGTCAGCGTGCCATACGCTCCAGCATCCTGAACAGGGCAGGCATGGTTTCAGGATGGCGCACCTGCAACCTGATATGACCGGGGGGCATGCCGGTGATGTTGTCGCATACGCGTACGAGATAGCCTTCCCCCATGAGCGCCTGACGTGCCGTCTCGGGATGCAGGTGTGGCTGTAGCCGACAGGTCACAAAGCTTGTGCCCTCATGCAGTCCGCCAGCGGCGAAGGCGCCTGTCGCTTCAAGTGCACAGCGCATGGCCGACCGTGCTGCGCGAAGGCGCGGAAGCCGCGACCTGTACTGCGCGATGTCGCCCAGAAGCCGTGCGCCGAGTTGTTCGGCGTAGGTGCTGACCATCCACGGGGCGCGAATGGCTGCCAGCCTCTGCAAGAGCGCAGGAGACCCCACGGCATAGCCGCAGCGGATGCCGGCGCAGTGGAAGAACTTGGTGAGGCTGTGCAACGCCAGAACCTCGCGGTCGGGTCCTGTGGTGTTGCGGTAGACCTGCCACGCATTGGCCTCGTAGGCATCTTCGCCCCAGATGAATTCCCGGTAGGTGTTGTCCACGAGGACGATAGGCGAACGCACGGCGGCAAGCAGACCCTCCACCGGGCCGTAGATGGCACCGGTGGGGTTGTTGGGTGTGCAGAATACGGCGAGGTCGGCGTCTTCAGCGGCGATATCGTCGAGGTCTTCGGCCGTGAAAGTGAAGGGGGACGGTGTCGTTTCACTCCATGAGTGTGAGGCCTGAACGCCGCAGGGGGACGGTGTCTTCCCGTACAGCGGGCGCAGGGCGCGGGGTGTCACCACCCGGTACGCGATGTCGAGTGCGCGGCAGGCCCGTTCGTACTCGCCGAAGAGAGGGCCCAGCAGCAGCACCCTGCGAGGGCGCAAGGCCATGAACGCGAGCCAGATGAGTTCTGCGGAACCGTTGCCTGCCAGCACGTGGTCGACGGGCACGTTCTCGTGTGTCGCCACTGCCTCGCGTAAGAGCGAGGCTTCAAGGTCGGGGTAATGCTCGTGCGGGTAGGGCACCGCCGCCACGTGTGCGGCTGTCAGGTCGGCGCAGAGGATATTGCCGTTGGTGCCAAGGTCGACAACCTGCGAGACGTCGACCCCGAGGGCGCGGGCAATACGGTAGGCCTCGCCCCCGTGCTCGCCTTGTGCTGGTCCCGTCATGCCGTGTGCAGCCCTCTGCGTCGCAACAGCTGTGCGTAGATGTCTTCCAGCGCATCGACCCGCGCATGGATGGTGTAGCGCTCGCCTTCCGCATGGCTGGCCGCAGCCCACGCCTCTCGCGTGGCATGATCCGATGCCATCCGCCCGAGCGCGGCTGCCAGCGCATCGATGTCGCCTGCGGGAAAGAGAAGGCCATTCCCACGCACGAGTTCAGGTACGCCGCCCACGGCACTGCCGATGACGGGCAGCCCCATGCGGATGGCCTCCAGCATGGTGTTCGGGAGCGATTCGGTGCGCGACGGCAGAACGAACGCGTCCATGAGCTGCAACATGTCGCTCACTGATTCCGTATGCGGCACGAGATGCACCCTGTCCGCAATGCCGAGGGCCTCGCAGCGGGGACGCCACATGTCGTGCGACACGCCGACCATCAGCAACCGTGCCTCGCCGACATCGGCGCGGGCGAAGGCGTCGATGAGGATGTCGGCCCCTTTGACGGGGCTGTTCTGTCCCACGAAGCCGAATACCAGTGGCGCGGGGGAGGAGGAAGACCATGCGGCCTCTGCACCTCGGGGCGGAAGCCCGACCTGTTCGCGGGCAGTGTCGGCGGGCGTGCGGGGGGTCACACGGGCGTCATCGACACCATTATAGACGACGAACAGTTTGCCTGCCGGGGTGAAGAGACGCAGCACACGGGCGCAGGCCTGCGAATTGGCGATGAACGCATCCATGCCGGGTGAGATGTAGGGCAGGGGGTTGCCGGGCCGGTACATCACCCCTCTGTGGGCGCAGCATACAACGCCGCGATGCCGCCAGAACATGCCGTGCCATGCCACGAACTTGACCGCCCTGTTGTGGAAGGCGTGCACGACGGTCGGGCCATCGGCGGCGAAAAGCGCTTCGATGCTGGCCTTCCAGCGTTTCCTGTCGGCTGGCAGGGTGACGATGAGGTCGTCGTAGCCCATGCCGTGCATCTGCGAATCCTCGGGCAGGCAGAGCGATACGTGGTGCCCGCGCGTGGCAAGTTCACGGGCCTGATAGAATGCCTGACGCGTGCCGCCGCTACGGTTCGTCGACGAGCTTAGGATGATGATACGCATGGTGTTCAGCTATTTGTGACGGGTGTCGATGATGTGTTGCAGCCATGTTTCGAGTTCACGGGTGCACGTCGTGAGGTCGAAGGTCTGGCGACAGGCCTCGCGGGCGCGTTCGCGCAGGCGCAGCAGGTCCGGGGCGGGCAGGTTCAGGGCCTCTTCGATGCGTGCGGCGAAGGCTTCGTCGTCAGCGTCACGGGGGAGCATCCAGCGGGTGAGGTCGGCGGGAATGACCTCGCCCACGCCTCCCACATCACGGGATAACGGCAGAAGACCGGTCGCCATGCCTTCCAGCAGGGTGTTTGGCAGGCCCTCGCTATGCGAGGCAAGCAAAAAGATGTCCGACTGTTCCAGCAGCGAGGCCACGTCCGGCCTGAACCCGTGCCATACGACCCTGTCGGCGATGCCGAGAGATGCGGCAAGCTCTTTGAGGCGGGTTTCGGCGGACCCCGTGCCCACGATGTGGCACTCGAACGGTGTCACGATGCGCGCCAACGCTCGCAACAGCGTGTCGTGTCCCTTGTCGGGGTTGAGTTGCTGCGTTGCGATGAGCCGCCGCGGGGCGTGGGCGACAAGCGTGTGGTCTGTCGCTGTCTTGCCGTTGAGCACCGTGTGTACGTCTTCCGGGGTGATGTAGGGCAGGCTGCGGGTGAAGCCTTCGGCGATGAACCGGCAGGGGCACAGGAATGCGGGGCGTATGAGACGGTGCAGAAGGCGCGTTTTCAGCCGGTAGGGGATATCCTCGGGCAGGCCGATGCGCTGGATGACCGGTATGCCCATGATGCGGGCTGCAATGCCCGCCGTGGCAAGGTCCTTGCCGACGTTGACGCATACGATGTCTGTCGCGTGGCGGCGGAATTCGCTCATGAAAAAGGCGATGGCGCGCGGATTGAGGTCGGCACCAAACGAAACCTGACGCCCATGCCCTACGGCCTTGACGGCGGCTTCGACGAACGCGGGCTGCCTGCCGTAGATGTGCACGTCATGCCCGAAGGAGCAGAGGCGTTCGGCGAACGCCAGCGTCCAGCTTTTTACGCCCCCCCATTTGCGGGTGGCGTTGACAAAAGCGATGTTCATCGTAGGGAAGTTCCCTTGTTAACGTGTTCCGTCACCTTGGGTGAGGACGTGTTCGTTTGACGCATCAGTGCGGCAGGGACGTGCCAGCCGTGTCGTTGTCATGGTCGCCTCGGGGTGCGCCTCGCCTACCGTCTGTGGCTGCGCGTCATCTTCACGGCGAATGCCGCAGCCCCGTAGCCGTTGTCGATGTTGACCACGGCAAGGCCCGGTGCACAGGCGTTGAGCATGGTCAAGATGGCGGATAGACCGCCAAGCCCGGTGCCGTAGCCCACCGATGTCGGAACGGCGACCACGGGGGCTTTGACCAGTCCCGCCACGATGCCCGGGAGGGTCCCTTCCATGCCTGCCACGACGATGAGCGCCTTGGCTGCGGTGAGGGCGTCCATATGGGGGGTGAGTCGATGCAGCCCTGCCACACCGACATCAGACACCAGTCCCGCATCGATACCGTTGAAGCGCAGGGTCCCGAGGGCTTCGAATGCGACGGGCAGATCCGCAGCCCCTCCCGTGACGACGAGCACTTCGCCTTCGCTGCTGAACGGGGCCGACAGCCTGCGTGGCGGGCTCACGGCAAAAATGCCAGCTTCGGGCCACCATTCACCGTCGGGCAGCTGCGCCGAAAGCAGTCGTCCCTGTGCCTCGCCGACCCGCGTGACCAGCACCGGGCCTTCTGCCGCAAGAATCGTCACTGCGTGAAGCAACCGTTCGTCGTCCTTGCCTTCTGCGAGAACGACCTCTCCCATGCCGGTACGGGCCATGCGCTGCATGTCGAGGCACAGGCCTGCGGGCATGGTGGCGCAATGCGTCTTTTCAGCCTTGCATACCTTCGTGCCGTTACAGGACCCGGTCGGCACGGCAGGCCTTTCGTCCGGGGGCAGTCGTCCAGAATCAGGCATGAAGACTCCGACAGGAGTGATGTCGATGATGACAGAAGCCTATACGGGAGGTCTTGCGCGGGGGTCAAGGCATGTCATGATGCCATGCGCCCGTCTTTGAACGGCAAGATTGTTGCCAACGACTTCGCTTCTGGGTAGTTAGGGTGCGTATGTCAGCACGACGCATCCTTTTTCTGGCGCCCGCCCACGCCGTCACCCGCATCTACCCGCAGTTGCGGGATGCGGGGTATGAGGTCGGGCTTGCCGAAAACCTCAAAGGGGCCTCGGCCTTCATCCGCAAGTCGGGGCCGGATGTCATCTTCTCCCGTCCTTCGTTGCCGGGCTACAGGGTCGACGACCTGCTTGCCGTGGGTAGCGACGACCCGGCCTTCCCGCCCGTCATCGTCTTCACCGACCGGGGAACCCCCGAAGAGGCCGAGCAGCTTCTCGCGCTCGGTGCACGTGACTACTGGCTCGAACCGCTGACATTCGAGAAGGTGACGGCCGCTTTGCCCCGTCCGCGTCGTTCCGCCCCTGCCGCCCCTCCCCAGTCCACGCTGGGCGGGCGCAAGCCCGACCCCTTTCCGCCGGGGGCCCGCATCGTGGGGTCGCATCCCGCGTTGCGTCGCGTCCTCGGTCTGGCAAGGCAGGTCGCCCCGTCACGCGCCACCGTGCTCATCTCCGGCGAATCCGGGACAGGCAAGGAGATGTTCGCCCGTTGCCTGCATGGCTGGAGCGATCGCGCTGCGAACCCCTTTGTGGCCGTGAACTGCGCCGCCCTTCCTGAACACCTGCTCGAAAGCGAGCTCTTCGGTCACGAGCGCGGCGCCTTCACCGGAGCCATTGCCCGCAAGCTAGGGCGGTTCGAACTGGCCAACGGCGGTACCATCCTGCTGGACGAAATCTCCGAGATGGATCTTGGCTTGCAGGCGAAGCTGCTGCGGGTGCTGCAAGAAGGCGAGATAGACCGCGTGGGTGGCATGGAGACCGTCAAGGTCGATGTCCGCGTGCTCGCCACCACCAACCGGGACCTCGAAGAGTGGGTGAAGCAGGGCAAGTTCAGGCAGGACCTCTTCTTCCGGCTCAACGTCATACCCCTGCGGCTGCCTGCACTGCGCGAGCGCGGGGACGACGTGCTCGAACTGGCCCGTTTCTTCATCGACCTCTATGTACGCGACTACACGCTGCCTGTGCCCTCCCTGTCGGATGAGGCCATCGCATGGTTGCGTTCCTATGAATGGCCCGGCAATGTACGCGAGCTTCAGAACCTCATGGAGCGCGCCGTGCTGCTTGCCAATGGCGGGGCCATCACTCCCGGACATTTTCTGCTCGACCCCGATGCATGGCCTCTTTTCGAAGAGTCGTCCGACGCCGGTGACACCGCAGGTGTGCAAGGCGCTCCCGACAAGGGCGCACAGGTCGAGGCCGTCAACATTTCGGGCGGGGTCATCCCCCTGCACGAGATGGAGCGCATCATGATTCTCAAGGGGCTGGAGGCCACTTCCGGCAACCGGACGCAGGCGGCCGAGCTTCTGGGTATTTCCGTGCGTACGCTGCGGAACAAGCTCAACGAGTACCGCAGCATGGGCATAGACGTGGATTGACCTTCGGGTCTTTCCCGTCATCGAGACGGCAGACCGCCCGTTCGAGGGGCGGTCGTGACAGGACGCTGGCAGCGAACCTCATGCCCGCACGCACGCGGGCGGCCCGCCCGACGGGGCGGTTCGGGGCAGGCTGCTTGCGTGGCGTCGCCTGCTGGCGACGCCCGACCCGCCTGATCGTGGCGGGTGCGAGTCCGGCCCGACCGGATACCGGGGCTCCCCTCGACGTCTGCCGGGTGCAGATGTGACGGGATGCCCTTATACGTGTCAGGTGCGGTTTCGCATGGCAGCCGGAAGCGCAGCCTCCGGGTCGTTCCGGCAACTTAAGACAGCATCTACGGGAACACGACATGCCCCTGAACCAGACCCAGAAGATCATCAAGGCCCATCTCGTGCACGGCGACATGGCACCCGGTGCCCCCATTGCCCTGCGCATCGACCAGACCCTCACGCAGGACGCCACGGGGACCATGGCGTACCTTCAGTTCGAGGCCATGGGGGTGGACAGGGTGCGCACCGACCTTTCGGTGAGCTACGTCGATCACAACACCCTGCAGATGGGCTTCCGCAATGCGGACGACCATCGCTTTCTGCGCACAGTGGCGGCCCGGCACGGCATCGTCTTCTCCGCCCCCGGCAACGGCATCTGTCACCAGTTGCATCTCGAGAACTTCGGCCGTCCCGGCGCGACCCTTGTCGGTTCCGACAGCCATACGCCCACAGCCGGTGGCATCGGCGCCCTAGCCATGGGTGCCGGTGGCCTTTCCGTCGCTCTCTCCATGGCGGGCGAGCCCTACACCATCACCATGCCCAAGGTCGTCAACGTTCGGCTTGAAGGCCGCCTGACGGGATGGGCCGCCGCCAAGGACGTGATCCTGCATCTGCTTGGTCTGCTCACCGTCAAGGGTGGCGTGGGGCGCGTGTTCGAATACACCGGCCCCGGTGTGGCGACCCTCAGCGTCCCCGAACGGGCGACCATCACCAACATGGGGGCTGAACTGGGAGCCACGACATCCATCTTCCCCAGCGATGAAAGCACCCGCGCCTTCCTCGCGGCCATGGGGCGCGAGGCCGACTGGCAGCCGCTCGCCGCCGACGCCGGTGCCGTCTACGACGAGGAGGTCGTCATCGACCTCTCGCAACTGGAGCCTCTGGTCGCCACGCCGCACATGCCCGACAGGGTCGTCACCGTGGCATCGCTGGCGGGGCTCAAGGTCGATCAGGTGGCCATAGGTTCCTGCACCAACTCGTCCTATGCCGACCTCAAGAGCGTAGCGCAGGTCGTCGCCGGACGGCGCGTCGACTCCACCACCGACTGCATGATCTCGCCCGGCTCCAAGCAGGTGCTGCGGATGCTCGCCACCGAAGGCTTGCTCGAACCCCTGCTCGACGCCGGTATCCGCATGCTGGAGTGCACCTGCGGTCCCTGTATCGGCATGGGCGGTTCGCCGGTATCCGGGGGCGTGAGCGTACGTACCTTCAACCGCAATTTCGAAGGGCGCAGCGGCACCAAGGATGCAGGCGTGTACCTAGCCAGCCCCCTCACGGCGGCGATGGTGGCCCTGCATGGCGGGTTCACCGACCCCGCCACATGGGGAGAAGCCCCGGCGGTGCCCGAACTTCCCGCCGATGTGCCCTCCATCCGGCATCTCTTCGTCTTTCCCCCGGAGGACGGTTCGCAGGTCGAGGTGCAGCGCGGCCCCAACATCGTGGCCCTGCAAACCTTTGAGGGGCTGCCCGACAGGCTTGACGCCGAAGTGGTCATCAGGCTTGGGGATGACATCACCACCGACCACATCATGCCTGCCGGTGCGGAGATAACGGCCCTGCGGTCCAATGTGCCTGCCATCTCGCGCCATGTCTTCGGACGTGTGGATGCGGACTTCGTGAAGCGCGCCGAAGCGGCGGCCAACGGCGTCATCGTCGCCGGAGAGAACTACGGGCAGGGCTCCAGCCGCGAACACGCGGCCCTCGCCCCCCGTCATCTCGGCATCAGGGCTGTCATCGCCAAGTCGCTTGCCCGCATCCATCGCGCCAATCTCGTGAACTTCGGTATTCTCCCGCTCATCCTCGTGGACAAGGGGGATTATGAACGCCTTGAGCAGGGCGGCAACGTGACCATTCCCGTTGCGGACATCATCGCCGGAGGCGAATGCGCGGTTGCGCTGGCAGACGGCGGTTCCGTCCGTGTCCGGAACGATTTGACGGTGGACGAATTGGAGATTATTCGAGCGGGCGGACTCCTCAACTACGTCCGCAATGCGAGAACGCGCGGCTAGACGCCGCGATCATCATCAGGAGAAACTATGCTCGACGTCATACGTGGGCACGCCCAGTCTTGGGGCGTCAAGGTCGCCTTCGGCCTCATCATTGTCGTCTTCGTGTTCTGGGGCGTCGGCTCCATGCAGGAAGGCCCGACATCGGTCGTAGCCACGGTGAACAAGAAGCCCATCGTCATTCGCGACTTCATTCGTGAGTATGAGCGTCAGGTCGAATCGCTGCGTACCCGGTTCCCGGGTGTGACCGCGGATGAGCTCAAGAAACTGGGGCTCAAGCGGCAGGTGCTACAGCAGATGGTTGCCGAGACGCTCATGCAGCAAGAGGCCGAACGCCTTGGCATAACCGTGACGCCGTATGAGCTGCGTGCCGCCATCGACCAGATTCCGGCCTTCCGCGACGCGTCGGGCAAGTTCGACCCCGAGACGTACAAGAAGGTGCTCAAGGCACAGCAGACCGTCCCCGGTCGCTTCGAGGAAGGGGTGCGCAAAGACATGCTGGGCCGCAAGATGCGTGCGCTTGTCACCGCCGGTGCGGTCGTCACCGATGCCGAGGCGCGTGACATGTTCACCTACGCGCAGGAAAAGCGCAGCATTGACTACGTCCTCTTCCCGCTCGACGAATACGCTGCGGCAGCCAGCATCGAAGATGCCGCACTGCAGGCGTGGTACGACAGCAACAAGGCCCGGTTCACCGAACCGCAGAAGGTGCGCCTCGATTTCGTGCGCATCTCGGCCGAGTCGCTTGCCGCTGGCATCGACATCCCCGAAACGGCCATTGCGGCGTTCTACGCCGAGAACGCGGCGAGCTACTTCATGCAGCCCGAACGGGTGCGTGCCCGTCACATCCTCGTGCGTGTGCCTGAAGGTGCCGACGAGGCCACCGTACGGAAGGCCGAAGAGCGCATCGCAGACGCTGCGGCGCAGATCAAGGCCGGAAAGGACTTCGCCGCCGTGGCGGCCAAGGTCTCCGAGGACGGCAGCGCGCGCAACGGTGGCGAGCTTGGCTGGTTCGGTCGTGGCGAGATGGTGAAGCCCTTCGAGGACGCCGCGTTCGGTCTCAAGCCGGGCGAGGTCTCCGCGCCGGTGCGTTCGCAGTTCGGCTTCCATCTCATCAAGTCCGAAGGGCATGAGGCGCAGCGCCAGAAGGCCCTCGACGAGGTGCGCAACGAGATACGCAAGCGTCTGGCCGAAGAGAAGGCCATCGAGAAGGTGCACGACTCCCTCGACAACGCGCTTGAACTGGTGAGCGCAGGCAAGTCGGTGGACGAGATCGCTGCACAGCTGAAGCTGGAGCGTCAGACCTCCGAACCGCTGACCCGCGAAAGCGCGTCCGCCACGCTGGGGCTCAAGCCCGCCGACGTCACGCTGGCCTTCTCCGCACCTGCGGGGACGGTCATCGACACGCCCCTCGAGGCCGAAGGCGGTTACATCATCGCCCGTGTCGCCGAGGTCGCCCCCGAGCGCATTCCCGGTTTCGACGAGGTGCGTGACAAGGTCGTCGTCGCCGTGCGCGAAGACGAAGGCGCCAGACTGGCGCTCAAGGCCGCGGACGAGGCGCTTGCCGGGGTCAGGGACGGGCAGTTGCCCGGTGCGCTGGCCTCGCGGGTGAAGACCTCGCCGCTCTTCGGGCGCGACGGCAACATCCCCGGTCTGGGTGTCGACCCCGCTCTTGCCGCCGCGGCGTTCTCCGCGGAGAAGGGCGTATGGAGCGACAAGGCGCATGCTACTCCGCAGGGCGTTGTCGTGCTGCGCGTGCATGAGGTCGTGCGGCCCACCGACGCACAGTGGCAGGCCGTGGCCTCCACCGTGAAGGAGACCATCCTTGCCGCCAAGCGTGAAGAGATGTTCCGCGCCTTCCTCACCACTCTCCATGCGAAGGGCAAGGTCGAGGTGAAGGACGCCTCGGTGCTCGAATAGCCGGACGCATTCGCCGTGCCCCGTTGCAACGGGGTGACTGAAAGTACAGGGGAAGCCCGATGCGCCAGCGCGTCGGGCTTCCTTGCTTTCTTGCATAGGCAGGGCTGGCCGGAAAACACGAGCAGATGGTCTTGGTACCACGTCTGGCCCTGGGCTTTGCGAGCCTGCCATCGCCCCCGAGATGTAAGGGGCGAGCACTACTAAACCGCAGGGCGGCCTTGTCTCTGAAGCCCTGTACCGTTTCTGGATGGGCAGGCCTCACCGTCCGCGTGTGCCGCGTGTACCGCGTGTGCCGCGAATGATGTTTCTTGGATGAGCGGTGGTGCAACGGAACCTCCTTGACAACAGACGCAGGGCAGGGCAAGGGAGGGCCACACATCATCCGGCCATCCGTTTCCCAACACTTCCCGGAGGAGAGCGTGAGCACCGCCGACCGCTATCGCAAGGTCTTTCCCGTCACCTGGGAGCAATTGCACCGCGACGCCAAAGCGCTTTCATGGCGCTTGCTGGAAAAGGGCCCGTACAAGGGCATCATCGCCATCGCCCGGGGCGGCCTGGTGCCCGCTGCTGTCATCGCCCGTGAACTCGACATCCACCTTGTCGAGACCATCTGCATCTCAAGCTACCAGTGGCAGGAACAGACGAGCAGTCACAAGGTGCTGAAGACCGTCGAGGGGCGCGGCGAAGGCTGGCTCATCATCGACGACCTCGCCGACACCGGAGGCACCGCCCGCCTTGTGCGGGAGATGCTCCCCGAAGCGCACTTCGCCACTGTCTACGCCAAGCCCGCTGGCCGCCCTCTCGTGGATACGTTCATCACCGAAGTCAGTCAGGATACGTGGATACTCTTCCCGTGGGACTCCGAGGTGCAGTACGTGGTGCCTCTTGTCAATCAGCCGCAACAAAGCTAGATTCCAAGGTTTCCGAGCGATGCGAGCAGGGGGGCGGAGTTGCCCTGTCCCTGCCAAGCAAACCACCAACGCAGGGAGGAGCGCGATGCGCCGCATTATCGTTCTGCTTGCCGCCATGCTTGTCCTTTCCGGGCTTGCCGGATGCGGCGATGACAAGAAACCCGCACAGGAGGCCCCCAAGCAGGAGGCTCCCAAGCAGGAGGCCAAGGTCGAACAGCCTGCGGCCAAGGCGGGTGAAGACAAGAAGCTCCAGATCGGCCTCGTCTACATCTCCCCCGTGGGAGACGCCGGCTGGTCGTATTCCCATGATCAGGGCCGCAAGGCGCTTGAAGAGGCGGGTGGCGTCACCACGTCGTACGTCGAATCCGTGCCCGAAGGTCCCGACTCCGAACGAGTCATCCTGAACATGGCACGCAAGGGCTACGACATCATCTTCACCACCAGCTTCGGCTACATGGACCCCACCATCAAGGTGGCCAGCCAGTACCCCGACATCACCTTCCTGCATTGCTCCGGCTACAAGACCGCGCCCAACGTCAGCAACTATTTCGGGCGCATGTATCAGGCCCGCTACCTGACCGGCATGGTTGCCGGGGCCATGACCAAGAACAACATCCTCGGCTATGTGGGCGCGTTCCCCATCCCCGAGGTCATCCGCGGCATCAATGCCTTCACGCTGGGCGCACGCGCCGTCAATCCCAATGCGCAGGTGCGCGTGGTGTGGACAAAGACGTGGTACGACCCTGCGACCGAAAAGGAAGCCGCGAAGAGCCTGCTTGACGTCGGTGCCGACGTCATCGCCCAGCATCAGGACTCTCCCGGCCCGCAAGAGGCCGCACAGGAACGCGGCGTGTACTCCGTCGGTTACCATACCGACATGAGCGCGTTCGCCCCCAAGGCCCACCTCACTTCCGCCGTCTGGAACTGGAAGGACTTCTATCTTGATGTCGTGAAGCAGGTTCGTGCCGGCACGTGGAAGTCCGGTTCGTACTGGCCCGGTATCGAGTCCGGGGTCGTCGACATCGCCCCCTACGGTGAGATGGTGCCGCAGGACGTGCGTGCCCGTGTCGACGCCGCCAAGGCGGACATCAAGTCCGGCAAGCTCAAGGTGTTCACCGGGCCGGTCAAGGACCAGAAGGGCGCAGTGCGCGTCGCCGAGGGCGCCGTGCCCACCGACCAGGACCTGCTTGGCATGACCTGGTTCGTCGAAGGCGTCATCGGTACCACCGAGTAGTCGTAACATCTGGAGATTCCGGTACATGCTCGGATACCGTGTCGTGAAACGACAGGAGCCCCTTGAATGGGGCTCCTTTTTCATTTTTCTGCTGGCACTTGCCTTTTCGTTGTCGGTGAGCGGCCTCCTGCTCGCCATTCAGGGCAAGCCGTTCGCCGAGGGCATTCTCATCCTGTGGCGCGGTGGCTTCGGCTCGTTTGTCGCGCTCGAAGACACGCTTCTCAAATCCATTCCCATCTTCCTGTGCTCTCTGGGGGTTGCCGTGGCGTTTCGCATGCAGGTGTGGAACATCGGCGCCGAAGGGCAGTTCGCCTTGGGGGCTGTGGGTGCCACATGGGCGGTGATGACCTTCGGCGGTTTGCCGGGCTGGTTGCTCATGCCTGTCATGTTCCTGTGCGCTGCATTCGCCGGGGCCGCATGGGGCCTCATCCCCGCCGTGTTGCGTCTGCGTTTCGGGCTCAATGAGATCATCTCGACGCTGATGTTCAACTACATCGGCATCCTGCTGCTGCAGTACCTTGTCTTTGGTTCATGGAAGGACCCGACAAGCTTCGGCTTCCCCATGACGCCGATTTTTCCGGACGGGGCCATCATCGGGCGTCTGTTCGGGCGCATCCACTGGGGGCTTGTCGTCTGTGTCGGGGTCGCGGTGCTGCTTGGGGTGTTCCTGCGGCGCACGAGACTGGGCTTCGAACTTCTTGCAGGAGGTGAGAACCCGCGTGCTGCCCGGTATGCCCGTATGCCCTACGACTTTCTCGTATTGCTGGTGATGGGACTGTGCGGCGCGCTGGCTGGCTGGGCAGGTTGCATCGAGACCTCCGCCACGCTCAACAGGCTGCAGCCGAGCATCATGGTCGGCTACGGGTACACCGCCATCGTGGTCGCGTGGCTTTCGCGGCTACGTATCTCTTCCATCGCGTTCTTCGCCTTCCTTCTCGCCGGGTTGCGCGTCGGAGTCGAGAATCTGCAGCTCGACTTGCAGGTTCCGGCGGCCTTCGGCGGCATCATAGAGGGACTCATTCTCCTCTCTGTCCTCGCCGGGCAGTTCTTCGACAGTTACGCCCTGCGGCGTAGGGGGGGCGACGCATGACAATTGAAATGGTCATTCCCGTACTCGCAGCAGCTGTGCAGTGCGGAACCCCCATCCTGTATGCCACTCTCGGCGAAATGCTCACTGAACGCGCGGGGGTGCTCAACCTCGGCGTCGAAGGGATGATGATCATCGGCACGTTCACGGCGTTTCTCGCCCTGCACCTGACCGGTGACCCGTGGATTGCCGTGGTCGTGGCGGCCCTGTGCGGTGGTGCGCTGGGACTGGTGCATGGCATCGTGTGCCTCGTCTTTCAGGGCAATCAGGTCGTTTCGGGGCTGGCGCTCACCATCTTCGGTGTGGGCCTCGCCGACTATCTCGGCACGCCGTTCGTAGGCACGGTGACCACTGGCTTCACGCCGTTCAGTCTGCCCGTACTGGGCGATATCCCCGTACTGGGTGAGGTGTTCTTCCGGCACGATGCTCTCGTGAACCTGTCCTATGTGCTGCCCCCGTTGTTCTGGCTGTTCCTTGCCCGCACCCGTTGGGGGCTGGCGCTGCGCGCCACGGGTGAACATCCCGCAGCTGCGGCCGCGGCAGGTATCAACCCGGTGCTCGTGCGCTGGGCTGCGCTCTTCGCGGGCGGTGCCCTTGTGGGCATCGGCGGTGCCTATCTTTCGCTCGCCTACACCCATCTGTGGACGAACAACATGACCGCAGGGCGAGGCTGGATTGCCGTGGCACTGGTCATCTTCGCCTTCTGGAGGCCGGGGCGCGCCGTTCTCGGTGCCTATCTCTTCGGGGGCGTCATGGCTTTCCAACTCCGGTTGCAGGCCATGGGTGCCAGCGTGCCTTCCTCGTTGCTGCTCATGCTTCCGTATGCCTTGACCATCGGCGTCTTGCTGTTCTCGTCGGCGCGGGGCAAGGGGCGGGGTGCCCCCGCGGCACTCGGCGTCAACATCGAGCCCAAGGACTGACGCCATGACAGTAGCGAATGCGAATGACACCGCACCCCATGCGGATTCCACGACCCCGCAGACGGGGCGTACCGGCAGGGCCCTTCGTCACGATGTGACACCCGTGGTGCGTCTTGAGGGCATCGGCAAGAGCTTCGGCCCCGTGCGGGCGAACCACGACATCACGCTGGACATCGTCCCGGGCCGTATCAAGGCGTTGCTGGGTGAGAACGGGGCGGGCAAGTCGACGCTCATGTCCATCCTTTCCGGACGTCTGGCACAGGACACCGGCATCATCCATGTCGATGGCGAGGCGGTTCGCTTCCGTTCACCCAAGGATGCGCTCAAGGCGGGCATAGGCATGGTCTACCAGCATTTCATGCTGGTGGATTCCATGACCGTGGCCGAGAACGTGCTTCTGGGGCAGTCGGGGGCGTGGTTGTCGCCTGTCCACATGAGCCGCGTGGTCGCTGAACTCGCGGCCCGTTACGGTCTCGACATCGACCCCGCGGCACGCGTGTGCGACCTTTCCATGGGGGAGCGGCAACGGGTCGAGATTCTCAAGCTGCTGTATCGCGACAGCCGGGTTCTCATTCTCGACGAGCCCACCGCGGTGCTGACCCCCGGCGAGACCGAACAACTGTTCGAAGCCCTTCATCGCATGGCGGAGAATGGCAAGGCCATCGTCTTCATCAGCCACAAGATGCAGGAGGTGCTTGCCCTCGCGGACGAGATCGCCATCCTTCGTCGTGGCGAGGTCGTGGATGAGTTCCACGAATCGGAAGTGCCCGGAGAGGCTGAACTCGCCAATCGTATGGTGGGGCGCGAGGTCATCCTTGAAGTGGCTGCCGAACCGCTGGAACCCGGCGACCGGGTGCTGCATGTCGATGGACTTGCCGGTGACGGCCTCAAGGGGCTTTCATTCGAGGTTCGCAAGGGGGAGGTCTTCGCCATCGCTGGCGTAGCCGGGAACGGACAACGAGAGCTCGTCGAATGTGTCACCGGGCTTCGCCGTCCTGCCGAGGGCGAGGTCGAACTTCTGGGTATCCCGTGGCGTCAGTTCTTCACGAAGGCACCGCGACAGGGCGGGCTTGCCTACATCCCCGAAGACCGGCAGGGGCTGGCCACGTGTCTGTCTCTCGACCTTGTGGACAATTTCCTGCTCACTGCGCGTGGCTGCTTCACCCGTGGGCCTTTTCTCGACAGGAAGTCGGCCGATGCCGCCGCACGTGACATTCTCGCCGAATACAATGTCCAGCCCGGTCGCGCCGAAGCGCCAGCCCGGTCACTGTCGGGCGGCAACTTGCAGAAGCTGGTCGTGGGGCGTGAGTTCTACCGCAAACCATCGCTCATCGTGGCCGAGAACCCCACACAGGGTCTGGATATCGCGGCGACAGAGGAGGTCTGGGCCAGATTGCTCGAAGTGCGCTCCCATGCAGGTGTCCTGCTTGTCTCGGGAGACCTCAACGAGGTACTGGCATTGGCAGACCGTGTCGCTGTCATGTACCGCGGATGCTTCATCGGCCTGCTTGACCGCAGTGACACCAATAAGGTGGACGCCATCGGTCTTATGATGGCCGGGGTTTCGTGCGAAGGTTAGCTGCGTTCTGATTCATAGTGCGTACAAGAAGGCCGGGGCAATGCCCCGGCCTTCTCGCTGCTGTCGAAGGGCAGCAGCCTCGAAAAGCACGAGGAGACGGGATTCATTCCCGTCGTGCGCGAATGCCTTTTCGTGCCTACCATCGGTACAGCGTTGTGGTGACGGTTCAAGGCCCGAGAGAGGGGCGTGTCGTCATGTTGTCGGCCGGGGCGTTGCTCCGGCCTTCTTTCCCATGAAGTGAACCATTGCAATGAAGATGCGGGAGTGGGGCAGGAAGAGACCCACCCGCACGGCGGATGGGTCCGAAAAGGGTGTCTGTGACGTCTGCGTGGTGTCCATGGTGGGCATCACAGCGCATCGCGGTCCGTGGGCATGGGGCGTCACCCGTAACGCTGCGCATGCCGTCAGCAGAGTGAGGCAGCGTCACATCAGCCGATGGTCTTCGTGTCGGATGCCGCGGTGGCGTCCACCGCGGCGGGTTCCTGTGCGTTGCAGTCGGCGGGGGGCGTACAGGAACCACACCCCCCGGAACAGCCGCCCCCGGACATGGAAGGGCAGGCAGGGGCTTCGTCCTGTGTCTCGTGCAGGTCTTTCATGTGCGGCAGCAGGGCCTTTGTGGCCAACGCAGATTTCGCATCGATGAACACTTCGCCGCCACTGATGCGGACGTCGAAGCTGGTGACCACACGTCTGTCGCCGGGGTGGATGAGCCCTTTCTGGCGCACCATCTCTTCGATGATGCCCTCGAGCGCCTCCCGTGCGTCGTCGTCAAGCCCGAAGCGGGCGATGGACTTCCTGAAGTTCGCCCTCCACCGTTCTTCGGGGAGGAACGCGGCGTTCCATGCGAAGATGCCAAGACTCACGGCGTTTTCGGGGCCGCTGAGGTCGGGTGCCACGGCAAGAAGGGGGCGACAGAAGTCGCGCAGTTCCTTGGCGAACGGGTCCATGACGCGTTCGGCCTTGCGCTGGCGGATGGCTGCGATGCGTTTCTTGAGCTTTTGCGGGTTCCTGCCGGACATGGCGGCTCCTTGTTGCGGTGTTCCGGCTGGATGTAGGAGGTTTCGCCTGCTCTGGCAAGACTCAGCGACGGCGCGAACGTGCCCAGAGGGCGAGTCCTGCCATGCCTACGAGGTAGCCGATGCCGCCGAAAATCTCCGGCAGTCGCGGGCCGCCAGCCGTGCTTGCCGCAATTGAGTGGCGCAGGGGGGCAAGCTTGGCTTCGAGTGCTTCGTCAATGATACGGCGCATGGTGGCTTCGTCGATGTTCCGGGATGTGGCTGGCACGGCGGTCTGCGATTGCGTCGCCTGCGGGGCTGTAGGGGAGGCTGCTGCCACCACCGGTGCTATGGGCTGTGCGCCGGGGGCTTCGGCTGAGAGATAGTCCTCAGGGGTGAGTTCCCATGTGTTGCGGTGCCCTTCGCTGGCTTGCAGTTCAAGACGCAACGTGGCCTTGCGCTGGCGCATGGCATCGGTGATGGGCAATGTGGCCTTTCCCTGTTCGTTCGTCGTCGCTTCACCGAGGACCGTTCCGTCAGCGGCGTCGATGGCGGTCACCTTGCTGTTGCGGGCGGGATTGCCGCTGTTGAAGGTCGCCTCGGCGATGATGTTCCCACCTTCTGCCCATGCGAAGATGTTCACGCGGTGGGCGAGGGCCGGGGTGGCGAGGGTGATGGCAAAGACGAACGTCAGAACGGATGCAGACAGACGGGAGAGGCCCGTCGAGATGGCGGAGTGGATGATCATGGTGCCTCCTTTGGCGAAAAGGCTGCCGAAAAATGTCATGACTTGCAATCAGAAAAGTATACGAATCATGCTGGCGTAACACGCATCTGATCTCTGGCTGTGAGATGTCTGGGGGGTGTAAAGTATTCACACCGTCTGCCGATACTAGAGAGGCAGGGGTTTCCATATGTTCGCCCGAAAGGGCCGGAGGAGACGATGAACATCACGCGGATACCGTCAGCGTTCGTGCTGGCTTTCGTACTGGCTGTCGCCTCTCCGGCGCTGGCAGAGGGTGACCTCGCCGAGATAGGCTCTGGTGAGCGGGCCGGTAAGCAGGGCGAGGCTATGCTCGATTCCGCCGACGCCGTGGCCCGGTCGCTGCATGATCAGTTGCGGCGGCATGGCAAGGATACGGGCACGATACTGGTGGCATCACTGACAGACCTCGAGGATATGGACGCGTCGAGCCCCTTCGGCAGGCTTGCCATGCAGCAGATAGCCTCACGGCTGGGAAGCCGGGGCCATGAAGTCGTCGAGGCACGGTTGCGGCGCGATTACGTCATAGCCCCTGAAAAGGGCGAACAGATGCTCACCCGCGACGTTACGGCCCTTCGTGCGTCCGACCATCCGGCATGGGCCGCCCTTGTGGGCAACTACAGCCGTGCAGGGGAGACGGTCTTCGTCTCTGTGCGTGTGGTCCGCCTTGTGGATGGCGTGCAGCTGGCAGCCGAAGAGTACCGTCTGCCCCTGCGTGGAGAAGTGAAGCAGCTGTTCGTCGCGTCGTCCGGACGTGCCAACCAGTGGGCGCACTACGCCATGCGCGACCCTGCCTTTGTCGTGGGAGGTGCCCAGCCGCAGGCTTCGGCAGCATCGGGGCCGCAGGTCGCCTCGCCTGCCGACCCGGCACTCATGCCACAACTCAAGGCTTTTCCGCCCTTCGGTGCGGAGGGGCGCAAGGTCGAACCTGCGCGTGGTGCCGTGAAGAAGTCGAAGGCCGCCAAGTCCAGACCCGCGACGGCCAAGGCGAAGAGCGTGTCGAAGCAGAAGCCGAAGGCCGTCTCCAAGCCCTCCGCGAAAGAGGGTGGGGCCCCTGCACCATCGCCGCTGGACACGCCCGGCCCGAATGGACTCAAGGATGCCTGAAGGCGCCCGTCGGGCGGCACTGCGGGCGACACCGGCGGGCGACCCGGCCCGTCACGCTTTTAGAGGTTGAAATCCGCCGGGAAACAGCCTAGAAAGCTGCACGCGAATGTCTGCCCGGGGCGATTGCGCCCCAGAGGCTGCTCTTGACGCGGGCCGTGCCACCCGGTACAAAGGTCCGTTCATATTTTTTGAAGGAGAAAACCATGAAGAGAACCTACCAGCCGAGCAAGATCAGAAGGAAGCGTAGCCTTGGTTTCCGCGCACGCATGGCCACCGCTGCCGGTCGCGAGATCATCCGCCGCAGGCGTGCCAAGGGGCGCAAGAAATTAGCCGCCTAACGTTCACCCATAGCCACCGACTGACCCGGCGGCCTGAGTTTCAAGCCTGCTATGGAGCAGGCCGCCGTTTTTTTTCAAAGAACTTCGTGCTGTTCGTCATGGAACGATCGGCCGACCCCGAAGGCTGGCGTCTGGGGCTGGCGGTCACGCGAAAGACCGGAACGGCCGTGCAGCGCAACCGCGTCAAGCGAGTGCTGCGTGAGTTCTTCAGGTTACATCAGCATGTGTTGCCCGATGATGCCGACATCATCGCGGTGCCCAAGCGCCATCTCAGGCCAGAGCGGGTCACACTCGGCCTCGTCACGCAGGAACTCCTGCCCCTGGTAGCGGCCCTCCGCCAGGACGCGACCCGCACGGCGGAAAACGGAGCGCCATGAGCGTTATGCTGCGCAGACTGGTGGTGCTGCCTGTCAGATTCTACCAGTACTGCATCTCCCCCCTCTTCCCGCCCGCCTGCCGGTATGTACCCACATGCTCGGCCTATACTGCCGAGGCCGTCATGAGGCACGGCGTCATGCGTGGTCTGTGGCTTGCCGCGCGTCGCATCCTGCGTTGCCATCCGTGGTGCGCCGGAGGGCACGACCCGGTTCCGCCCGTTCCGCCCCAAAGATATCCAAGCGCACAGGAGCACTAGACATCCCATGGAAAACAAGCGCGCCATCATAGCCGTCGTTCTCAGCTTCATCGTCCTCGTAGGATGGGGCTATCTCTCGGAATACATGGGCTGGACGCCCAAATCCGTTCCGGCGACCGAACAGAAGACTGCTGCTTCCGCACCCGCACCGTCAGTCGTGACCTCCGCACCGGAGGCCGTGACCCCCGCCCCCGCCTTCTCGCCTTCCACCGGTCATGAAGTGACCGTGACGACTCCCCTCTACAAGGCCGTCCTTCATTCCGGTGGCGGTGTGCTGCGCCAGTTCATGCTGTCGCGCTACCACATGGGCATCGACCGCGATGCCGCCCCGGTGAATCTCATCGAATCTTCCGCCATCCGCGTGGCGCCGCTGGGCCTTCTGGTCAACGGGCAGCCCTCGTGGAATACGGGGCAGTGGGCCTTTGAAGGTGGTGACCTGAACCTTGCCGACGGGCAGACGGGCACCTTGCGGTTTGTGGGGTCGGTGGACGGGCTGCGCGTTGTGCGCGAGCTTGAATTCCATGCCGACAGCTATCTCGTCACCGAGAAGCTGCACCTTGCGCCCGAGGGCGACGCCCCCCGCACCGCGCGCGTGGGGTTCACCCTTGGCACCACCAGCCTCACCCCGGGTGAGAGCCAGTACAACCTGACCCGTGTGGCATGGTTCGCAGACGGCAGCTTCAGTGAGAAGTCCAGCACCGGCGATCTTGAAAAGGGCGTTCTCATCGACGGTTCCATCGACTGGGCCGGGGTGATGAGCAACTACTTCCTTGCCGCCGTGGCGCCCAAGGACACCCGCGCCGTTCTCAAGGGCAAGCTCGAAGGCGGCGTGTACCGCGTTGCGGTCGAACGCCCCGACCAGATGGTCAACCCCGGCAACAGCGACGTCATCGTCTGCAACTACTGGTTTGGCCCCAAAGAGCGCGACCTCCTGAACGCAGCGCCCAACAATCTCGGCAAGGCCATCGACCTTGGCTGGTTCGGCTTCATCGCCCGCCCGCTGGTGACCCTGCTCGACTTCTTCTACAAGTACGTGGGCAACTACGGCACCGCCATCATCCTGCTCACCATTCTCATCAAACTCGTTTTCTGGCCGCTTTCGCACAAGAGCTACAAGTCCATGGAGCAGATGAAGAAGCTCCAGCCCATGCTCGCCAAGGTGCGTGAGAAGCATGCCGACGACCGCGAGAAGATGAACGAGGAGATGATGCGCCTGTACAAGACCTACAAGGTCAACCCCGCAGGCGGCTGTCTTCCCATGCTGGTGCAGATTCCCGTGTTCTTCGGTCTGTATCAGGCCCTTCTCAATGCCATTGAATTGCGTCATGCCCCGTTCATCGCCCATGTGCCCTTCACCGACATCGTGTGGCTTGCCGACCTTTCTGCCAAGGACCCGTTCTACGTCACCCCGCTGGTGATGGGGGCGACCATGTTCCTCCAGCAGAAGCTCACGCCTCCCGCGGGAGACCCCACACAGGCCAAGGTGATGATGTTCATGCCGGTGGTGTTCACCTTCCTGTTCCTGAACTTCCCTTCGGGTCTTGTGGTCTACTGGCTGTGCAACAACGTCCTGTCCATCGCCCAGCAGTGGTGGATTCTGCGCAAGGCCTGATTCCCACGTTGAATCCGCGACAAGCGACGAGGTGATGCATGGACGGTTACAAGGACTTTCAGGGTAAGACCCTGGATGAAGCCATACGCGAGGCCTGCTCGTATTTCGATGCGCCCCGCGAGAAGCTCGAGATAGACATCATACAGGATGCCAAGAGCGGCATCTTCGGACTGGTGGGTGTGCGCAAGGCCAAGATCAGGGCCCGTCGCGTGCAACTCAAGACGACTGTGGAAGAACTCGTCGGGCGCGGTCGGGAGGCTGCATCCCCTGCCGAAGCCTCTGAAGGCGAAGGCAAGGCGCGTTCATCGCGTCGTCCGGCGAAGCCCGTGCGAGAGAAGCGCGAGACGGCATCCGAGGATGCGCCCAAGGCCTCTTCGGCCGATGGTGACGATGCGGCACCTTCGCGGCAGCCCCGCGGCGAACGCGGTCGCAGTGACCGTCAGCCCCGTGAGGCCCGTGCCCCGAAGTCCGAGGCCGCCGTTGCCGAGTCGGATGCTGGCGCCGCGGCGACCGAACAGTCCGAAGCCATGGACGGCGAACAGCGCGAACGTACCGGCCGTCGTCGTCGTCGTGGCGGTCGCGGTCGTGGGCGTTCGCAGAATGGCGAACGTGCAGCGCAAGAGGCGACAGGTACGGCCGAGGCCGAAGCGCAGGGCACGGCAGACGCCGCCCCAGCACAAGAGCCCGCGACTCCTGCCCCGCGCGGCAGGGGACAGAACCGGCCCGCCCCGGCGCGTCGTTCCGCCCCGCCCGCAGCCTCTTCCGTCGCTGCCTCTGCCGAAGGCTTCGAAGACTTCGCCGACGGCGGCGATGACGCCACCCCCGAAGGTCTGCCGGATATCCCTCTCGCCGACCTTGATCAGGAGCTTGTGCGTAGCGTTGCGCTCGAAGTGACAGGCAAACTGGTTGCTCCCATCATCGGCGAGGCCGCGCTCACTGTCGACCTTGCCGACGGTCGCATCAAGGTCACCGTCGATTGTGGCGACAACTCCGGATTGCTCATCGGGCGCGAAGGGCAGACCCTCGCCTCCATACAATACCTCGCTTCGCGTATCGTGGCCCGCAAGCTCAACGCGGCCGTGCGCGTCCAGCTTGACACGGGCGACTACCGCGAGCGTCAGGACGAGAAGCTTCGTGAACTTGCGGTTTCCCTCGCCGAGAAGGCACGCGCGACAGGCAAGCCCCAGTCCACCCGCCCCCTCAGTTCCTACCATCGCCGGGTCGTCCATCTGGCCTTGCAGGAGGAAGAGGACATCGTCACCCGCAGCAAGGGTGACGGTCCGCTCAAGCGCGTCATCGTGCTCAAGCGTCGCAAGTCCCCCGCCGCGTAGCGGCGGTCTGCCAGTCATCACGACGGGGGAGCCTTTGAAAGGGTTCCCCCGTTTTTTCCGTTCAGGAGTCCCTATGCAGCACGACGACACCATCGCCGCCATCGCCACGCCACTAGGTCAGGGGGGCATCGGCATCATTCGTATCAGCGGGCCGGCCAGCCTTGAGGTGCTGCGGGCACTGTTCAGGCCGTCTTCTTCCCGGTTCGGGGGCTTCAGGCCATGGACGCTGCATCATGGAACCATCACCGACGGGTGCGACCCCCTCGACGATGTTCTCGCCGTGCATATGCCGGGGCCGCGGACCTTCACCGGAGAGGACGTGTCGGAAATCCACTGTCACGGCGGTTCCGGTGTCCTTGCTGCGGTACTGGAGGCGTGTGTCAGGCATGGTGCGCGCTATGCGGAACGCGGAGAGTTCACCCGTCGTGCGTTCCTGAACGGACGCATGGACCTGACGCAGGCCGAGGCCGTGGCGGAGATGATCGCCGCGCCGTCGCGTGAGGGAATGCGCCTTGCGCAGGCAAAGCTGGATGGTCTTCTGGGGCAGAGGGTCGGCGCGTTGCGTGCCCGTCTGGATGCGTTGCGGATGCAGTTGTGCGTGGCTGTCGATTTTCCGGAAGAGGAAGTGGAGTGTCTGGCGCCCGAGGCCTTTCTCGCTGAAATCGAAGCCGTACGGCAGGGCGTTGTGGAACTTTCGGCAGGGTATGCCAGAACCCGGTGCTGGCAGGACGGAGCGCTTGTCGTGCTGGCTGGGCAGGTCAATGCCGGGAAGTCAAGCCTCATGAACGCCCTCCTCGGCAGACGTCGTGCCATCGTCACCGATTTGCCCGGTACGACCCGTGACTTCATCGAGGAGCCCCTGAACCTGTCGGGCCTTGCCATCAGGCTTGCCGACACGGCGGGGCTGCGTGAAACAGGGGATATCGTCGAGCAGGAAGGCGTGCGCATGAGCCGCGACCTCGTGGCGCAAGCCGACCTCGTCCTGCTGGTCACCGATGCGACGCAAGGTTTGCAGGGGCCGGAACTCGAACTCCTGCGTCATGCCGGGCCGGAGAGGGTGCTTGTCGTCTTCAACAAGACCGACCTTCTGGAGGGGCGCATCTTGCCGTCAACCCCGGAGGGCTGCCGTTCCGTTCATGTGGCCGCAGCCTCGGGAGACGGGGTCGAATCGCTCGTCACGGCCATCCGTGCTGCTGTGCTTGCGGCGACGGGTGCAGGAGAACCCGAAGCGGGCGAACTCGCCCCCAACATGCGGCAGGCTGCTGCACTGGACAAGGCCGCGACAATCCTCGATGAACTCGCCGGGGATATACGGGCGCACGTGCCCTACGACCTTTGCGGGGTGCGCCTCGACGGGGCTTGCGCTGCCCTCATGGATGTCACCGGGCAATCCACCCCCGAAGCCATCCTCGACGCCATCTTCGCCAGCTTCTGCATCGGCAAGTGACCTGTGGGTGGACGGCTTGCGCACCACTGGGCGACACAGGGGCCGGACGTCCGGGGGGGCCCTGCCTTGGCGGTGGTTACGGCCGTGTGACCCGCGTCACAGACATGCACCTGTGATGTCGCCAGTATCAGGCATGTGCAACGCATACTGTACCTTTTCCCTGTGAGGTTCTGCATGTCCGAACGCGCTGTCTCCAGTTGCATGATCACCGTCTGCCGTGGGTTCGAACCGGGACGGTGCCGCTTCTCCCTCGTCGAGGGAGGCCTTTCTTCCGCAGATGTCGATGCCGCTGTCGCCGCGACCGGATGGGATGACTTCGTGAAATCGAGGGCACGCGGCCCACTCATGCAGCATGATGCCTTCAAGGTGGCATTGACGGGCTGCGCCAACGGTTGTTCACGTCCGCATATCATGGATGTGGGACTCATCCGGGCTGAACGCCCCGGTGCCGCCGATGACGCCTGTACCGCCTGTGGGCTTTGCATCCGTCAGTGTCCGGAAGGTGCCCTGACACCTATGGGGAACGACTCCTCGTGCCCCGCGACCATGTGCGCGCGTCCGGCAGGGACGCCGGTGCTGGATGTCGCTTCGTGTGTTTCATGCGGTCGCTGCCTGCGGCGCTGCCCGGAACATGCGTTGCCTGTCGTCGCTGCGGGCTGGCGCATTGTCGTGGGCGGTCGTCTCGGCAGACGCCCCCGCCTTGCGACCGAACTTCCGGGCATCTTCGATGATGCTACGGCCCTTGTGATTCTCGACCGTGCGGCCCGCTGGTTCATGCGTGACCATCGCCCCGGCTTGCGTTTCGCCGACATCGTGGCGAAATCTCCCGAAGGGCTGTCTGCACTGGTGGAGGGCGTATGACACCGCATACGAAACCCTGCGGCGGATGCCGTGACACCGCCGGAGAGGGCACAGCACGGGTGCCAGGACAGTCCGCAACCGAAGGGGACGACAGCGCCCTGAAGCACGAACAGGGCAAGTCTGCCCCTGCCGTTTCAGAAGATACGGCGCCAGACTCCATGATGGCAGGGGACGTTGCCGTTTCGTCTGGGCAGATGGCGAAACGGAGAGTCGCGCAAGGCGACGGAGAAGAAGCCAGCCCCTCTATCACCCCCCCGCAGGGCGAGACCCCTGCAGGGTTAACCCGTCACCTGCTGCCGTGGTTGCCTGTCGTTGCCGCGCTGCTTCTGGCTGCCAATGCACTCCGCCGCGACGCATGGGGGCTGCTTGGCCTCTGGTGTGTCGTGGCCTGTCTTGCCTGTACCCGGCAGGCATGGGCCCGCATCGTCGTGGCGTTGGCCCTGTGTGCCGGGGTGGTGGTCTGGGCAGACACCACGCAACAGTTCGTGTCGTTCAGGATGATGGCCGGATTGCCGTGGGGGCGGCTTGTGGCCATCATGGCGACTGTGGGGGGCATCACGGCCCTGTCTTCGCTCGTACTACTGGGGCGCGCCGGGGAGGCCCGCTACACCTCCGGGCGTGACATGGCCGGTGCACAGGCGTGGGCAGCCCTGCTGACCTTTGCCGGACTGATGTGGATACGGCATGCCACGGGCCCGCTCACGCCGTTGCTCGCTGACAGGCTATGGCCGGGAAGTGGCATGGTGCAGGCCGCTTTGATGGCCGTCTATGCGGCATGGGCGGTGGGCAGGCTTGCCGACCCGAAGCTGTCGCGCGTCTGGCGGCCGAGACTGTGGGCGTTGTTCAGCTTCGTCTTCTCTATGCAACTGGCCCTCGGACTCATCGGGTATGACATCTTTCTCATGACGGGCAGGCTGCATCTGCCGGTTCCCGCACTCATCCTCGCCGGGCCACTCTATCGCGGTACCGGGTGGTTCATGCTGGGGCTGTTCACCTTCTCCACGCTGCTCCTGGGGGCGGCGTGGTGCAGCCATCTCTGCTATATCGGTGCATGGGATGACATGGCGTCAAGGCGCAAGCGTCGTTGCGGGACACTGCCCAACCATGCGGGGCGGGTGCGGTTGGGCATCGCCCTGCTGGTGTTCGGCGGGGCCGTGGCATTGCGTCTGCTTGGTGTCGGCCCCGTTGCCGCCTTCACGGCCGCGGCGTGCTTCGGCCTTGCCGGAGTGGGGGTGATGCTGGCCGTCAGTACACGTCGAGGCGTGCTGGTGCATTGCACGACATACTGTCCCATGGGACTGCTGGCCGACGTGATGGGCAGGCTGACACCGTGGCGGTTGCAGGTCGATACGGGCCGTTGCACCCGCTGCGGGGCGTGTTCCGCCGTATGCCGTTACGATGCCCTCACCCCCGCCGACATCGAAGGCGGTGCCGCCGGTTTCACATGCAGCCGTTGCCGCGACTGTCTTGCCGTCTGCCGCCATGGGGCCATGCGTCTGACGTTTGCGGGGCGTGGCATCGTCGGCAGACTGGCTGGCGGCGTTCGTGCCGAGACTATTTTTGTCGTCACTGCCGTCACGTTGCATGCCATCTTTCTTGCGGTGGCGCGGATGTGAGGGCTTGCTGCAGGATTGGGGCTTTACGGAACACCCCCGGTTCATGTATGAAAACCGCCGCGACGCATGCCGCGTCGTGCTATTCAGCCGTGCCCGGCAGTACCCCAGCCGTGTGAATGATGACGAACGTACCGGAGCGCTACAGGCGCAAGATAAGCAAGGAAGAGATCAACGAACTTCCGTTGCGGCGATATGCTGGCGAGGTGCGTCTTGTGCGTACCGAAGAGGAACTCGCCGACGCACTCGACGTGCTGCGCAGTGATTCTGTGCTCGGCTTCGACACCGAGACGCGCCCCACGTTCCGCAAGGGCAAGGTCAACCTGCCTTCGCTTGTGCAACTCGCCTGTGCCGATGTCGTGTACCTCATCCAGTTGAACTGGGTCCCTCTTGGCGAGATGCTGGCAGACCTTCTCTCCGACCCTGCCATCATCAAGACCGGCGTCGCCGTCCGTGACGACATCCGCGACCTTCAGAAGCTGTACGCTTTCCGTGACGGGGGCGTGGTCGACCTCGGAGAGGTGGCCCGTGACCTCGGTCTCGAGACGCACGGCCTGCGTAACCTCGCTGCCAATTTCCTCGGCATCCGCATATCCAAGGGCGCACAGTGTTCCAACTGGAGCAACCGTGAGCTTGGCCCGCAGCAGGTCGTCTACGCCGCCACCGACGCATGGGTGAGCCGCGAGATACACATCTCGATGCGCAATCTGGGCCTTGTGGGGCTGTAACAGCCCCGTAACTTCACCCGCCTCTTTCGAGTCCCCGTTCCCGTAGCCGGAGCGGGGCTTTTTGTCATGTTGGCAAAGCTGTTGTAAAATGTCACACGGTTGTAACCGCTCTTCCACGCAGGTGTCACTCTGTGGCGTAGAATGTCGGCGCATAAGTGAGCAAGGAGATGCAGATGGCAAAAGAACGGATTCTGGTCGTCGAGGATGACGAGGATATCCTTCAGCTGCTCCGTTTCACGCTCGAGGCGGCCGGTTTCGAGGTCGTCACGGCCGCCACGGGACGAGACGGGCTCGAGAGCGCGCAGCGGCATGTTCCGGGGCTGGTACTGCTCGACCTTATGCTGCCGGGCATGAGCGGTTTCGACGTATGCCGCGAACTCAAGCGCACCCCCGCCACGGAGCATGTACCGGTCATCATGCTGACCGCCCGTGGTGAAGAGGTCGACCGCATCGTGGGGCTTGAACTGGGGGCCGACGATTACGTCATCAAACCCTTCAGCCCGCGTGAACTGGTCTTGCGCATCCGTGCCGTGCTCAAGCGCGTGACAGGGGCGCAAGAGCCTGCACCCCGTGGACAGTGGAACGTGGACGGGCTGTTTCTCGATGAAGAGGCCCACCGCGTGGAAGTTGACGGTGAAGAGGCGCTGCTTACCGCGACGGAGTTCAGGTTGCTTGCTGAACTTGTCCGGAACCGTGGGCGTGTCCGCACTCGTGACCAGCTGCTGAACACGGTGTGGGGCTACGAATTCGAGGGATATGCACGCACGGTCGATACCCATGTGCGTCGCTTGCGCCAGAAGATAGGCCGCTTCGCCGCCATGATCGAAACGATCAGGGGTGTCGGCTACAGGTTCAAGGAGTAACCGCGGCGACGCCGCACGGAAGGCATGATGGCAGTTACCAGCAAAGCGAAGATGTACGCCCAGGGGTTGCAGTTCTATTACGGCGACTTCAAGGCGCTGCATGATATCGACCTTACCTTTGAACAGAATCAGGTCACGGCGCTCATCGGGCCGTCCGGCTGCGGCAAGAGCACCTTCCTGCGTTGCCTCAACCGCATGAACGACCTCATCCCCATATCCCGGGTGGAGGGCGTCATCGCCCTTGACGGTGAGAACATCTACGACCCGAAGGTCGATGTGGTCGAACTGCGGCGCAGGGTGGGCATGGTCTTCCAGAAGCCCAACCCCTTTCCCAAGACGGTGTTCGAGAACGTGGCCTACGGGTTGCGTGTGAATGGCGTCAAGGACCGGGAATATCTCGAAGAGAAGGTGGAACAGAGCCTGCGTCATGCGGCCCTGTGGGACGAGGTGAAGGACAGGCTTCAGGACTCTGCGCTGGGCCTTTCGGGCGGGCAGCAGCAGCGGCTGTGCATCGCACGGGCACTGGCAGTCGAACCCGAGGTGCTGCTCATGGACGAGCCTGCTTCGGCGCTCGACCCCATCGCCACGCAGAAGATCGAAGAACTCATCCACATCCTCAAGCAGCAGTACACCATCATCATCGTCACCCACAGCATGCAGCAGGCGGCACGGGTCTCTGACGTGACGGCGTTCTTCTACATGGGGCGGCTCATCGAGACGGGGGCGACGGAGATCATGTTCACGCGGCCCCGCAACAAACAGACCGAAGACTACATAACCGGCCGATTCGGGTAGGTGCATTCGTGGAAACGCATTTTCACAGGGAACTGCAGAAGCTCCGGCTCACCATCCTCGAAATGGCGGCACACGCCACCACCGCCATAGAGGACGCCACCACCGCCCTCATCAGGCGCGATGTCGACCTTGCCAGCAAGGTCGTGGCGGGTGACAGGCATATCAACGCCCTCGAATGTGATGTCGATGAACGCAGCTTGCGTCTTATCGCCCTCGACCAGCCCATGGCGGTCGACCTGCGCAGCATCGTCGCCACCATGCGGTTGAGCATGGACCTTGAGCGCATCGGCGACGAATCGTCGAACATTGCCCGGTACGCCCGGTTTCTCGCCGAACGCCCGAAGCTGTCCGGGCTGGAGGGGCTGGAGCAACTCACGGGGCATGCCGTGGGCATGGCACGCAAGGCCATAGACAGTTTCCGTAACGGCGACCCGGGCAGTGCCCGTGAAGTGCTGGTGCTCGACAGACGCTGCAATGAGATAGAGCGTGAGACGCGCGCTGGTTTCATGGAGATGATGCGCAAGGATGGCGATACGGTAGAGCGTGCGTTACATGCCATTTTCGCCGCACGCAGCCTTGAGCGGGTGGGTGACCTCTCCACCAATATCGCCGAGTCGGTCATCTTCATCGAGGAAGGGCTCAACATCAAGCATTCCTGTCCTCAGAAGGTCTGAAGCCGACTCGCAAACAGCCTTCAGGCGATGCCATACCGATCAAGGCACGGCTGCTGTCGCTGCTCAGAAACTGCAAAGGCGCACGTCTCCCGTGCGCCTTTGCAGTGATACAGGTCGGCAGGCCGTGTGGCGAAAGAGCAGGGGACGATCATAGCGCATGCGTGGTTGCCGTGTCGCCTCGTCAGGCACTCGCGCACAACAGGCGGGGCAAGGCGGGCGAGTCCCTCTCCCTGCGCGCTCCCATTACCCCGCCATGCCACATGCACGAACGCGTGCCCGTGCGGTGTCGGCGGCGTATGGGCGAAGCTTCCTATACAACGCCCCCTGTGCTATCTTCCGCAGCATGGAACATGACAAACGCCGTTCAGGTGCAGGCGGAAAAGGGGCGAAGCCGGACTCGGGCGGTTCGTGCTTCGAACCCGGCGGCATGCACCCCAAGACGCTTGAAGACGAAGGAACCTGTCTGCCGTGCGTGACCCTGCAGCTTGACGGGCTGGGCGGCGGGGCAGGGCATGAGGATGACATCCCTGATGTCGAGCCCATGTCTTTCGCTGTCCCAGCAGTGGATGACGGTCCTTTCGATGAGGACAGGTTCTCTCACCTTGCCGTGGCGGCACTTCCCACCGAGTACGGTTCGTTCAAGAAATGGCTGGCCAAGGCCTTTCACCAGCTGCGCGAGGCTGCCGAGACCGGAGTGTTCCCCGATGAGCCGACAGTGCAGCGATTCATCGCCGCATGCCGTCGCATGACCGAACTCGATGGCAGGGGAAGCGAGACCTTTTCGGCGTTCCTTGCACAGGCCCATCGTTTTGCGGAAGCCGTCCGGGGCGGTGACCACGAGGCGGGTCGCGCCGCGCTCGATGCGCTGGAAGCCCATCGACGCCGTTGCCATGCCCGGTACAGGTGACCCATGCCGTTCCCCAGCATCCCGCACCCTTTCGAGAGCGATGAGACCCCGCCTGAACTCGGGCCCCGCCTGCTGTTCTTCACAGGCGGCACAGCGCTACGTGGGCTGAGTCGCGAACTCATCGACCATACCCACAATTCGGTGCATCTGGTCACCCCTTTCGATTCGGGTGGCAGTTCAGCCATGCTGCGCAGCTGCATCGCCATGCCTGCGGTGGGCGACCTGCGTAACAGGCTTCTGGCACTTGCCGATCGTCGAGTGGTGCCATCGTCGGTGCTTGATATCTGCAACATGCGCCTCCCCCGCGACGGTGACAGACAGGCATTGCTGCAGACACTCTATGGCATGGCGTCAGCGCGTGATGCCGTGTGGCGTGGCGTTCCGCGGGTGTTCGGCGAGGCTTTGCGCGTGCACCTGCGCTATTTCCTCGAGCAGATGCCCGAGGCCTTCGACCCCAGAGGGGCGAGCCTCGGCAATCTCATCATGGCAGGGGGCTTTCTGCATCATGGCAGGCGCCTTGAACCGGTGCTGCTTTTCCTTTCGCGTCTTTTGCGCGTGCGGGGGGTTGTCCTGCCCACGGTGCATGAGGACCTCCACCTGATGGCTGAGCTTGCCGACGGGTCGGTCATCGTCGGGCAGCATCGTATAACCGGTAAGGATGCCCCCGCCATAGCCTCGCCCATCCGCAGGCTTGCCATCACGCGAAGGTTGCCTGCCGCGGGCGCTGAAACCGTGGAGGAATACCGTTCGCCCCTCTCGCCCCTCGCGGCGACCTATATCGCCACGGCAGACCTCATCTGCTACCCCATGGGCAGCTTCTGGACGAGTGTCGTGGCGAACCTCCTGCCCGTCGGCGTGGGAGGTTGCGTGGCACAGGCCGATTGTCCCAAGGTCTACATTCCCAATGTGGGGGACGACCCAGAGCAACTCGGCATGAGCGTGGCGGCTGCCGTGGCGGTGCTGCTGGCGACTCTCCCGGCGTGATGCGGGGAGTGATGCGCCCGCGTCGCAACTTCTGCAATCCGTGCTTGTGGACACGAGGTCGGGCGAATACCGGGGCGGGCTTGATGCCGAAGGCATCAGGGCGCAGGGTGTGACGATCATCGACCGTCCTCTCATAGATGACGGCGCCAGTGCCCATGCCCCGAAGCTGGTGGCACAAGCGCTGTTTGAACTCGCTGCCCGCAAGGATGATGGCATGGCATAGGGCCGCGTGGCGGCTGCGGCGACATGTGTTCAGACCTGCCCCTTCCCCTGAAGCCTGAATGAGCCTGACACGGGCAACGCCTCTGCGGAACGACAGTCGTCTTGCGGCTGTGGGCCGGGGGCAGAGGTGTATCGCCCTCTTTCGTGTCGTCAGCCGGAATGCAACATGCCGGAGTGTCGCGTGATGTCGTTGGCGGTGTCTGCGATGCAGCTACGGCATGATTCGCCTCGTTGTTGTGCCTATGAGTCTGGCATGAGAATCCTCGGGAGTGTCGTCATACGTCCCGTCCCGTCCTCATCGGATGGGGCAGCATATGAAAGGCCCCGCATCGTCATGATGCGGGGCCCGTGTCCACAGAGGGAAGGCGTCGCCGGAGGCGTTAGCCGCCGATGAGCGAACGCAACTTGGCGAATGCGGCGTCGATACCAGCGGGGTTGGTGCCGCCCGCCTGTGCCATGTCGGGGCGCCCGCCACCGGAACCGCCGACTTCCGCTGCCACGTCCTTGATCAGTTGCGGGGCGGTGAAGCGGGTCTGAAGGTCTTTGGAGACGGCGATGATGAGCTGAACCTTATCGCCATCCACCGCGGCGAGGCAGGCGATGCCGGAGACCAGCTTGGAGCGCACGTCGTCCATGAGGTCGCGCAGTGCCTTGACGTTGGGTACCTCGACCTTGGCGGCGAGCAGTTTCACTCCGGCGACATCGGTCGCCTCATCCATGATGTTGCGTCCCTGACCGGATGTGGCCTGTGCGGCAGCACGTTCCATGTCCTTGCGCAGGGTGCGGTTCTCCTTCTGGAGAGACTCGACGCGGGATACGATTTCGCCCGGGCGTGCCTTGAGCATGGCCGAGAGTTGGGCCTGTTCGCTACGCTGTGCCAAGACGGCATGCATCGCATTCCAGCCCGTGAGGGCCTCGATGCGGCGAACCCCGGCAGCGACGCCGCTTTCGGAGACGATGAGGAAGAGTCCGGCCTGTCCGGTGGCCCTCAGGTGTGTGCCGCCGCACAGTTCGACCGATTCGTCGGCAATGGCGACGACGCGAACCTCGTCGCCGTACTTCTCGCCGAACAGGGCCATGGCCCCGCGCTTGACGGCGTCGTCGTAGTGCATGTGGTCGGTTTCGAGGGGGATGTCGGCCATGATGACACGGTTGACCTCGCGCTCGACGGCGGCGAGTTCCTCCGGTGTCATGGGGGCGATGTGGGTGAAGTCGAATCGCAACCTGTCGGGGGCCACCAGCGAACCGGCCTGCTTCACATGGTCGCCCAGCACGCGGCGCAGGGCGGCATGGAGCAGGTGGGTGCAGGTGTGGTTGCGGGCAGAGGCCACACGGTCGTCTTCAGTGACGGTCAGGTCGACTTCCTGGTCGAGCAGGATGTCGCCTTCGACAGCCTCGACATGGTGCACGACCAGTTCGGGAGAGGGCTTGATGGTGTCGACGACACGCACCTTGCCGGAAGGCGAGGCGATGGTGCCGATGTCACCGGACTGACCGCCCGACGCACCGTAGAAGGGAGTGCGGTTGGTCACGAGGTAGCCCTTCTGCCCGGCGGCGAGCCTCTCGACGGCGAGGGCGTGTTCGTCCATGAGGGCCACGATGCGGCCTTCACCGCAGAGGTGGTCGTAGCCGATGAACTCGCTACGCATGCCCTCTTCGAGCAACGGCTGGAAGCGGCTGGCGATGTCCTTCTCGCCCGACCCCTTCCACGCGGCCTTGGCGCGCTCCTTCTGCTCCTTCATCAGGGCCTTGAAGCCGTCCTCGTCGACGCTGAAACCGCGCTTCTCGGCGATGTCGTTCACGATGTCGAGCGGGAAGCCGAACGTGTCGTACAGGCGGAAGGCGATATCGCCCGGGACGTGAGCCGCGCCGGAGGCGGACAGGGTGGCCAGCTCGTCTTCGAGCATGGACAGGCCCTTGTCGAGGGTGCGGTTGAAGCGGTCTTCCTCTTCACGCACGACGCGCGCCATGAAGTCGCTGTTCTCGCGCAGTTCGGGGTAGTCGTCACCCATGATGTCGACGACCTTGAGGGCCGTCTTGTGCAGGAACGTGTCGGTGAGGCCGATGAGCCTGCCGAAGCGGTAGGCACGCCTGATGAGGCGGCGCAGCACGTACCCGCGTCCCTCGTTGGAGGGCAGGATGCCGTCGGTGATCATGAAGGCGATGGCGCGGCTGTGGTCGGCGATGACGCGCAGTGCCGTGTCCGTCTCGTCGTCGGAACGGTACGAGACGTTCGCCAGCCCGCAGGTGTACTGGATGATGGCCTGGAAGATGTCGGTGTCGAAGTTCGAGAACACGCCCTGGCACACGGCGGTGATGCGCTCAAGGCCCATGCCGGTGTCGATGGAGGGCTTGGGCAGCGGTTCGCGTTTGCCCGTGGCGTCCTGGTCGTACTGCATGAAGACGAGGTTCCAGATTTCGAGGAACCGGTCGCAATCGCACTTGCCGATGCCGCAATCAGGGCCGCAGGTCATGTGCTCGCCCTGGTCGATGAGGATCTCCGAGCAGGGGCCGCATGGCCCGGTGTCGCCCATGGACCAGAAGTTGTCCTTCTCGCCCATGCGGTAGATGCGTTCGGCCGGGATGTCGGAGTGCTTCAGCCACAGCTGTTCGGCCTCGTCGTCGTCGCGGAAGACGGTGGCGTAGAGGCGTTCCTTGGGAAGCTTCAGCTCTTCGGTGAGGAACTTCCATGCGAACTTGATGGCGTCTTCCTTGAAGTAATCGCCGAACGAGAAGTTGCCCAGCATCTCGAAGAAGGTGTGATGGCGCGCCGTGCGGCCCACATTCTCAAGGTCGTTGTGCTTTCCGCCGACACGCAGGCATTTCTGCGAGGTGGTGGCACGCGAGTAGGCGCGCTTCTCCTGCCCGAGGAAAATCTTCTTGAACTGCACCATGCCCGCATTGGTGAACAGCAGGCTGGGGTCGTCCTTGGGGACGAGCGACGACGAACGCACTGCCTCATGGCCGTGGGCCTTGTAGAATTCGAGAAACCGGCGACGTATTTCGTTGGCGGTGATCACGTTGAGTTCTCCTGTAAAGCGATGCACAGGGCATGCGAACGCCGCCCCCGGCGAGAGGGGCGGCGCGCGGTATGAGTTCTAGAGGTCGTTCTCTTCGTCGTTGGCGGGCTCTTCGCCTGATGAGGCGAATTTGGTGGGAGTCATGCCAAGGTGTTCGATGAGCTTGGCTTCGATGGCCTCGCGCAGGGGGGCGTTCTCTTCGAGAAGGGCGCGGACGTTCTCCTTGCCCTGGCCCAGTCTCTCTGAACCGAAGGCGAACCACGAGCCGCTCTTGTCGATGATGCCCGCATCGGAACCGAGGTCGATGATTTCACCGGTGCGCGAGATGCCGGTGCCGTAGAGGATGTCGAACAGGGCCTCGCGGAAGGGCGGGGCGACCTTGTTCTTCACGATCTTGACCCGGGTGCGCGAGCCGTAGACCTCTTCCTTGTCCTTGAGGGTCTGTATCTTGCGGATGTCCATACGGACGGAACTGTAGAACTTGAGTGCGTTGCCGCCGGTGGTCGTCTCGGGGCTGCCGTAGCCCATGGTGCCGATCTTCATGCGTATCTGGTTGATGAAGATGACGGCGGTGCGCGACTTGTGGATGGTGCCGGTGAGCTTGCGCAGTGCGTGCGACATGAGGCGCGCCTGACCGCCCACCTGCGTGTCGCCCATGCTGCCTTCGAGTTCGGCCTGCGGGATGAGCGCGGCGACGGAGTCGATGACCACAAGGTCGACCGCCGCAGAACGCACGAGCATGTCGGCGATGTCGAGAGCCTGTTCCCCGAAGTCGGGCTGCGAGATGAGCAGCTCTTCGGTGTTGACGCCAAGACGGCGGGCATAGGCCACGTCGAGCGCATGTTCGGCGTCGATGAACGCCGCCGTACCCCCGCGTTTCTGGGCTTCGGCGATGATGTGCAAGGTCAGCGTGGTCTTGCCCGAGGATTCAGGGCCGTAGATTTCCGTCACGCGACCGCGCGGAACGCCACCTACGCCCAGTGCGAGGTCAAGGCCGATGGAACCGGTGGGGATGACGGGGATGGCGACATGCGCCTCGTCGGACAGTTTCATGACCGCCCCCAGACCGTACTTCCGCTCGATGGTGCTAAGAGCGGTCTCCAATGCCTCGCGGCGCATCTCTTCGGGGCTGAGGCTCGGTTTCTTCGCCATGTGCTGTTTTCTCCATGTAAGGATGTGCGTGAGCGAGATGGGCATACCAGAACGGGGCAGACGGGGCAACGCTCCCGTTGTGGCAGTGGGCGCGCGGGTATGCGGACGGGCAGGGGCGCGGGGGGCATCCGTGCGGCTTTGCTTTCGCCCCGTCCGCCGCAGGTATGGTGCAGCGACCCCGGTCTCGGGCTGTGGTGCACGTCCCTGCGGGCATGTCCTGACGAGGCCCATGGTCGCCCGGTCATGAAACGGGTTGCCTTGTGCCCGCGCACCGCTTATGTCACGCCCATGGAAACGCAACACTACCATGCCGTAGCGCTGCTCTCGGGTGGGCTCGACAGCATCCTCGCCGTCAAGCTCGTCGAAGAGCAGGGACTGCGCGTCAAATGCCTGCACTTCGTCTCTCCCTTCTTCGGCAAGCCTTCTCAGGTGCGCCGCTGGCGTTCGATATATGCCCTGGACATCACCACGGTCGACGTGAGCGACGATTTCGCCCGTATGCTCGCCGAACGCCCGCAGCACGGGTTCGGCAAGGTCATGAACCCGTGCGTCGACTGCAAGATTCTCATGCTGCGCCGTGCGCGTGAACTGATGACCCAATACGGTGCCACGTTCATCATCACGGGCGAGGTGCTCGGACAGCGCCCCATGTCGCAGCGGCGTGACACGCTCAACGTCATCAGGCGCGATGCCGAGGTGCGCGACCTGTTGCTGCGCCCCCTCAGCGCAAAGCTGCTCGACCCCACCCCCTTCGAGCTTTCCGGGATGGTCGACCGCGAACGTCTGCTTGCCATCTCCGGGCGGGGACGCAAGGAACAGATGGCACTCGCCGAGCGTTTCGCACTTGAGGAGATTCCGACCCCCGCGGGTGGCTGCAAGCTCGCCGAACGCGAGAACGCGCGTCGCTACTGGCCCGTGCTCGTGCATGCGCCCACCGTCACCGCCGCCGAGTTCCGGCTTTCGAACATCGGGCGGCAATACTGGCAGGGGGCCCACTGGCTCTCCATCGGCCGCCACCAGAAGGACAACGAGGCGCTGGAGCGCTTCGCCTTTCCGGGTGACCTGCGTTTCAAGGTCGTGGGCTACCCGGGCCCCTTGGCCGTGGGACGTCAGTTCAACGGACAACCGTGGTCGGAAGAGGTCGTGTGCGACGCCGCGTCGTTCGTGGCGTCGTTCTCACCCAAGGCCGTGCGGGACGGCATCGCTGTCGCTGTTCGCGTGACGTGCGGCGAGACGGTGCGCGAGGTGCAGGTGATGCCCGCCCGAGCAACGGTTCTCGGCTGGGCCGAGGATGAGTGGCCTGTGGTGCGGGAGGCCATCAGGGCCGATGCGCGAGCGCGCGCCCTGCCCGTACATGCGACCCCGGACGATGGTCGCGACGGCGAGGCGGAATAGCCTTCAGTCATGAGAAATGTGGCGGCGTGTCCCGGCAGGGGATGCGCCGCTTTCTTTTGTCCAGCTTGGGTATACGGTGTGCAACCGTCAGGCAAACGAATGTAAGTGGTGGGTTACTTTTAAAAAAAGGCTTGAAAACGCGGGACTTCACGTTTAACCAGAGTCTGCCCGGACACTCGCCTGCGCCGGGACTCCCCCTTTAACGAAGGATAAACGAATGGCACAACAGACTTCTGGACGCGATGGTTTCGCGACTCGCCTCGGCGTACTCGCGGCCACGCTCGGTTCCGCAGTCGGCCTCGGCAACATCTGGAAGTTCCCGGCACTCACCGGGCAGAACGGTGGGGCCACCTTTCTTCTTGTGTACATCATAGCCACGCTGCTGGTGGGTCTGCCTGTCATGATTTCCGAGATCATGCTGGGGCGCAAGGCCAAGGCCAACGCCGTGCGCACCTATCGTGAACTCGGCCCCAAGGGGCAGCCGTGGTCGCTCATCGGTATCTCCGGTGTCATCGCGGCCGTGCTCATCATGGGTTTCTACACTGATGTGGCCGGGTGGGTCTTCGCCTATATCTTCAAGGCCATGAGCGGCAGCATCGCCACCACCGACCCCGCGGTCGCCAAGGAGGCCTTCGTGGCCCTCGTCGGCAGCCCCACGCAGTCGCTGATGTGGCAGTGGATAGTGCTGGCCCTTGTGAGTGCCATCATCCTCGGCGGCGTCTCTTCGGGTATCGAGCGCACCACCAAGATTCTCATGCCTGTGCTGCTGCTCCTGCTGTGCGTCGTCTGTGCGCGCAGCCTGACGCTGCCCAAGGCTGCGGAAGGTCTGGCCTTCCTCTTCACGCCCGATTTCTCCAAGATCACGGGTGGGGTCATTCTCATGGCGCTGGGCCTCGCCTTCTTCAAGCTGTCCATCGGCATGGGTACCATGACCACCTACGGCAGCTACTTCCGTGACGACCAGAACATCCCCGTCACCGCCGCCCGCGTCATGCTGTGCGACCTGTCCATCTCCATCCTCGCGGGTGTCGCCATCTTCCCGGCGGTGTTCAACTTCGGTTTCGAGCCCTCGGCCGGGCCCAGCCTGCTGTTCATGACCATTCCTGCGGTCTTTGCGTCCATGCCGGGTGGTCAGCTGTTCACCGTCATCTTCTTCTGCCTCACTGCCATCGCCGCCACCGGCGCCATGCTCTCGCTCTTCGAAGTGCCCGTGGCGTGGCTCGTGGAAGAGTTCAAGATGTCGCGTGCCAAGGCCACCATCGGCACTGCACTGGTGCTTGGCGTCATGGGTGCCCCTGCCACGCTGTCCATGAGCGTGCTGGGCGACTTCAAGATGTTCGGACTGAATATGTTCGACCTGTACGACTTCGTGTCGTCCAACATCCTGCTGCCCGTGGGCGGTATCTTCATCTGCATCTTCGCCGGTTGGGTGTGGGGTTCGAAGCGTACCCGCGAACTTCTGAGCAACGGCGGTCATCTCGACAATGCCGCTGTGGTCTCCGGCTTCCTGTTCGTGGTGAAGTGGGTAAGCCCCGTGCTTGTCACCATCGTGCTGCTCAACGGCCTGAAGCTCTTCTAGGCCATTCCGTCCGCATTCCGGCGTCATTGGGGCGCTGGGCGCAGGCGGACACTCCAGATACGAAGGCCCCCGGTGAGAACCGGGGGCCTTGTCATATGCATGGTCTGTCATTGAATGGCCTGTATCCCGTCCCCGGGCGATGGCAGACCCTCTTCGCCGGCGAAAGGAGAGGGGGCGACGTGAAGGTGGCTAGAAACCGAGGTCTGCGAGGACGTCAGGCAGTGACCTGAAGTCGTGTATGGTGCGAACGCCTTCGCGTTCACGCACTTCGTCGCTATGCGGGTTGAACCATACGCCGCACAGCCCCGCCTGTCGGGCGCCCCATACGTCGCCCATCCAGTCGTCACCGACCATGACCACCCTCGCGGGCGCCACCTTCAGGTTGCGCAGGACATGACTCCAGAAGGGGCCCCATGGCTTGGGACTGCCCACACTGCGCCACGTGAAGATGTGCTCGAAGAGATTTCCGATGCCGATGGTGTCGAGGGATGCGCGAATGGGGTCTTCGTCGGATTCGCAGGCGTTGGAGGCGAGGCCCATGCGCCAGCCTGTGGCGAGACAGTGCAATGTCTCGGGTGCGTGGGGGATGGCCTCTTCACGGGTCCATCCGGCAGATGTCCCCTGCCACCGGGGCATGGAACGCATGAGCGTACCGCCCCAGTCGAAGAGCAGTACCTTGTCATGCGTAGATGATGACGGATGCGATGGAACGTCGGGCATGGTTTCTCCTCTCTCCCCTTTCTGTATCACTGCTACGTCTTTCGCGTACGGTCAAGTGAAAGGGCCGTCCCTTGCGGAACGGCCCTCGGCAACTCTTCATTGCCCGTGGCGGACGTGTGCAGCCTTGGGCAGCTAGCGGCCGAGCCAGCTGTCGAGTTCGGCGATCTGGGCTGCCACCGAACGCGGCCCGGTACCGCCGGGGGTCTCGCGACGCGAGACGGCGGCTTCAGGTTCGAGGATGGGGTACACGTCCTCGTCGATGCGGTCGCAGATGCCCCGGTAGTCTTCCAGCGGAAGCTCTTCGAGGGTCACACCCTTCTCTTCGGCAAGCGCCACGGCAGCCCCGGTAAGGTGGTGTGCCTCACGGAAGGGGATGCCCTTGCCCACGAGGTAGTCGGCAAGTTCGGTGGCGTTCAGGAAGCCGGAACGCAGGGCCGTGCGCATCCGTGCGGTGTTGAAGCGCACTTCCCGCAGCATTCCGGCCATGATTTCAAGCGACGCGCTGACGGTACGGTCGGCGTCGATGAACGGTTCCTTGTCTTCCTGAAGGTCGCGGTTGTAGGTCATGGGAAGTCCCTTGACCGTGGTGAGCATGGTGGTGAGTGCACCGTAGACCCGCCCCGTCTTGCCGCGCATGAGTTCGGCCACGTCGGGGTTCTTCTTCTGGGGCATGATGGACGAGCCCGTGGCGTACGCGTCAGGCAGGAAGATGTAGCCGAATGCCGGATTGGCCCACAGGATGAACTCTTCGCACAGGCGCGAGAGGTGCGCCATGATCACCGACCCGTCGAACAGGGCCTCCAGAACGAAGTCGCGGTCAGAGACGGCATCCATGCTGTTGCGGAAGGTGCCGTACATGCCCAGTTCGTCGGCGACGGATGCGGGGTCGAGCGGATAGGTCGTTCCGGCGAGCGCCGCCGCCCCCAGAGGGCAGACGCGGGCGCGCTTGTCGCAGTCTTCAAGCCGGTCGATGTCGCGGCGCAGCATCCACGCGTAGGCCAGCAGGTGCTGTGCAAGGCTCACGGGCTGTGCGGGCTGCATGTGGGTGCAGCCGGGCAGCAGGGTGGCGGTGTGCTGGCGTGCCTGGTCGACGATGACGCCCACGAGGTCTCGCCCGAGTTCGCGCCATACGCGCACCCTGTCGGAGACGAAGAGCCTGAAGTCGAGCGCGACCTGGTCGTTGCGGCTGCGTCCCGTGTGCAGTTTCTTGCCCACGTCGCCGACGAGTTCGGTCAGGCGGTTCTCGATGTTCATATGGACGTCTTCGAACTCGCGACGCCAGACGAAGCTGCCCGCTTCGATTTCAGAGCGCACGGTGGCGAGGCCATCCACGATGATGGCCGCCTCTTCGGCGGTGAGCACCCCCTGACGGGCGAGCATCCGCGCATGTGCCATGGAGCCCGCGATGTCCTGCGCGTAGAGGGCCCGGTCATACGAGACCGACTCCGTGTACTCCTCGACGAGGGTGGCGGTACCCTGCTTGAAGCGTCCGCCCCACATCTTCTTTTCGGCCATGGGCTATCCCTTCTTGTAACCGCGGATGCGCAGACCCTGCAGTTTGATGAAGCCTGCCGCGTCCTTGTGGTCGTAGGTGGCGCAGTCTTCGAAGGTGGCGAGGTCGTGGCAGTAGAGGGTGTTGGGCGACTGGCGACCCACGGGCCACGCATTGCCCTTGTACAGCTTCAGGCGCACGGTGCCGGTGACGCGCTGCTGCGAGACGTCGATCATCGCCTGCATGGCCTCGCGTTCGGGGGCGAACCAGAAGCCGTTGTAGATGGCTGCGGCGTAGCGGGGCAGCATGGCGTCGCGCAGGTGCATGGTCTCGCGGTCGATGCAGATGCCTTCGAGGTCTCGGTGGGCGATGTGGATGAGCGTACCGCCGGGGGTCTCGTACACGCCGCGCGACTTGATGCCCACGAAGCGGTTCTCGACCATGTCGAGACGGCCGATGCCGTGACGTCCGCCGATGCTGTTGAGCTTCTTGACCAGCGCGGCGGGCGAGAGGCGTTCGCCGTTCACGGCCACGGGGTTGCCGTGTTCGAAGTCGATGCTGATGTACTCGGCCTCGTCGGGGGCCTGTTCCATGGGAACGGCCATGACGTAGCTGTTGGGGCCGGGTTCGTTCCACGGGTCTTCAAGTTCGCCGCCCTCGAAGCTGCAGTGGAGCATGTTGCGGTCCATGCTGTACTGCTTGGCCGAACTGGAGATGGGGATGCCGTGCTCTTCGGCGAAGGCGTTGAGCTGCGTGCGCGAGCGCAGGTCCCATTCTCGCCACGGCGCGATGACGCGCAGGTCGGGTGCGAGGGCGTTCACTGCCAGTTCGAAGCGCACCTGGTCGTTGCCCTTGCCGGTGGCGCCGTGGGCCACGGCCTGCGCGCCTTCGGCGCGAGCGATCTCGACAAGGCGCTTGGCGATGAGCGGGCGCGCGATGGAGGTGCCCAGCAGGTAGCGGCCTTCATAGACCGCCCCGGCGCGCATCATGGGGAAGATGAAGTCGCGGGCGAACTCTTCCTGCAGGTCTTCGACGTAGGCGCGGGAGGCTCCCGTGCGCATGGCCTTGTCGTCCACGCCGTCGAGGTCCTCTTCCTGACCGAGGTCGGCGGTGAGGGTCACCACTTCGCAGTTATAGGTGACGGCGAGCCACTTCAGGATGACGGACGTATCGAGACCGCCAGAGTAGGCGAGAACGACCTTCTTGATACCGGACATAGCGTTTGACCTCTTGAAATGAGACGGCCCGCCGGGGGCGGGCCGACGTTGTTATTCGGTGAAGACCCACTCCAGAATGGCCTTCTGCATGTGCAGCCTGTTCTCCGCCTGGTCCCATACGATGGAGGCGGGGCTTTCCATGACCTCGTCGGTGACTTCCTCGCCGCGGTGTGCGGGGAGACAGTGCATGAACTTGGCGTCGGGGTGTGCGCGCCCCATGAGGGCGCCGTCGATGCAGAAGCCCTTGAAGGCCGCCTCGCGACGCTTCTGCTCCTCTTCCTGCCCCATGGATGCCCAGACGTCGGTGTTCACATAGTGAGCGCCGTCGATGGCCATGTGCGGGTCGCGGGTGAGGAATATCTTGGCTCCGGCCTCGAGGGCGAGCCCAAGGAGCTGGCGGTCCGGTTCGTAGCCTTCGGGGAAGGCCATGAACAGCTCGAACGGGAAGTACATGGCGGCCTCGATCCACGAATTGGCCATGTTGTTGCCGTCGCCTATCCACGCCACGCGTACCTGTGAAAGGTCGGGGGTGCGCTCGTACATGGTCAGCACGTCGCTCATCACCTGACAGGGGTGCCCCTCGTCGGTGAGTGCGTTGACCACGGGAATGGAGCCGAACGACGCGAGTTCGTCGATCTTCGCCTGCCCGAAGGTGCGGACGATCATGCAGTCGGTGTAGCGCGAAATCACGCGCGCCGTGTCGCGCAGGGGCTCGGAACGGCCAAGCTGGCTTTCGGCGGGCGTCATGAATATGGTGGTTCCGCCGAGGTGGCGTACCGCCACTTCGAACGAGATGCGGGTTCGCGTCGAAGCCTTCTCGAAAATGAGGGTCGCTACCTTTCCTTCGAGCGTGCGGCCACGGTAGCCCGTATCCTTCATCTCCTTGGCCCGCTCCAGCACCTTCCATGCGCCTTCGAAGCCAAGATCCCTGATTCTCGTGAAATGCTTCGGCATCGGTACATCCTTTGTTGCGAGTAGCATCGACTTCCGAAAGGAAAATCCATAGAACCAAAGCCTGACGTTGTAAAGCCGCACGCGGGCCGCCCCGGCATACCGCATCCCGTCAGGGGATGCGCCCGTGCGCCACCTTCGGAGATGCCCATGCAGCACGTCCACACATCACCCGTCCGCGATTACCGCAACCGCTGTGCCCGACGAGAAGGCGAGACCGTCTTTCAGGTCGTCGTCGAGGAGACGGACCTCAGGGTCACGGCCCTTGCCGAGCTCGCTACGCCGATGGCGGCGTATGTGGGTGAACTGCGTGCACAGCTCAAAGTGTGGATGGAGTTCCAGCCTGCGTTCAGGCACAGCCTCGTTCCCGTCGAGGTGCCCGAGGGTGCGCCGGAAGTGGTGCGGCGCATGGCCCACGGGGCGCGGCTTGTCGGCGTGGGGCCTTTCGCCGCGGTGGCGGGAACCATAGCGCAGATGGTGGCGGAACGGTTCGTTGACGTATCGCCCGAACTCATCGTCGAGAACGGGGGCGACCTGTATCTGTACTCGGAACGTGACAGGGTGGTGGGCATCCTGCCCGACCCGGCAAGCGGCGACATGGTTGGCATACTCGTCCGTGCCGGGACAGCACCCGTCTCGCTGTGCGGGTCGTCGGCGCGTATCGGACATTCGCTGAGCCTCGGCGACGGCGACCTTGCTGTGGTGCGTGCCCGCGACGCCAGCCTTGCCGACGCAGCCGCCACCGCCTTCGGCAATATGCTTCGCCGCGCCGACGACGTGGCGGCGGTCACGGAACGTGCCGCGCAGCTTGCCTCCATAGGCATCGAGGGCGTGTACGCCCAGTGCGGAGGGCGTATCGGCATATGGGGCGACATGGAACTTGCGGTGGCGTGAGGCATCACACAACGTGACGGCACTTTGCGCTTGACTGTTCCTGACGTTGGGCGTATCTACGCCTCCTCGAATGCCAGCTTAGCTCAGATGGTAGAGCAACTGATTCGTAATCAGTAGGTCGGGAGTTCAATTCTCCCAGCTGGCTCCAGAGATTTCAAGGCGTTACCCGTCAAGGCGGGTGGCGCCTTTATGCGTTCTGCTCCCTGTTGCTACCCGGATGCGAAGAAAGCCTTATTTGTACCCGCTCGACCCCTTTGGCTGTGGGGTGTCACCCAAGTTGAGAAAATGCGTCACGCAAGTTGAGAAAGCTGTTTTCTCATCTGTCGTGACAGGCATAAGCGTTGCAACGCGCGCGTGCGCGAAGTTGGCCATCGTAGAAGCCCCCCGAAGGTGATGCCTTCAGGGGGCTTTTTTGTGGCCTAGCTCCCGACCGCCTGCTGGTGGGCTGCGAGCCTCTCGCAGGCCCTCTGGTGATACTCCTTGGACAGTTCGATGCCGAGGTAGCGCCGTCCGGTGTTGAGGCAGGCGACACCAGTGCTGCCACTGCCCGCGAACGGGTCAAGCACGAGTCCGCCCGGCGCGGTGATGTCCAGCAGGTTTTCGAGCAACGCCACCGGCTTTTCTGTGAGGTGGATCTTGCGGGCGGTGTTCACGCTATGGCTGTACACCCCCGGCGGGCACTTGCGGCTGTGCATGATCGGCTTCCCCTTGCTGCCGGTGATGACGTACTCGGCATCGCGCTTGAAGTCGCCAAGGCTGGGTCTGGCACTGGGTTTATGCCATGTGACCACCCCTCTCCACATCCACCCTGCGGCTTGCAGGGCGTCCGTCATGGATGGCAGTTGCCGCCAGTCTGTGAAGACCATGATGCGTGCCCCATCCTTTGCCACGCGCCAGCATTCCGAGAGCCACAGCGTAGCCCACAGGGTGAAGCTGCGCTGGTCGCGGTTGTCTCCGAGCATGGCGGGATAGGTGCGCTTCGTGTTGCTCTGTTGGTACTTCTGCGCCGGGTCTGCCTGACGAGCCGCCATGGTGACGCCTCCGCTGGAATACGGCGGGTCAGTGAGCACCGTGTCCACGAAGCCATCCGGCAGAGTGCGGAGAATGGCGAGGGATTCGCCTTGCAACAGTGTCAGCCTTTCATCGTCGAAGATGCGGGTCATGGGATGCTCCGTTCCGAGGCTCGTGGCCTGCCGGACTGGGACTCATGGCCCTCAAGTGGTTCATGGCCCCGCAACGGGGGCATTTGATGGCAAGTTCAATGGCCTCGCCTTTGGCGAGCAGGCGGTGACATACGCCGCAGCGCAGTTCCCGGTTGGACTGGTTTTCTCTCATATCGGATGGTTGTGTTGGCCCGCTGTGTTCTGCTAGGTTCCGTGGCACCCCTGATCAGGGCCATGGAGCAGCGGATCGAACCGGAAGGGGTCGGCCTTTCCGGGGGCCGTGGGCCGGTGTTCTCGCACCGGGCCAGTGGGGGCGTTAGCGCGCCCCCGCCTGTTCCTCCGGGTTGCCCGGTCGTGTCTCCTACATGCGGATACGACCGGGCGTTCTCGTTCTCCCTATGTGATTGTCACAGAGCGCCCCGCTTGGGGTTACACCGGATAGCTCACCACTATCGCCGTGACGGCCTCCACCGTCTGCGCGGCTTCGACCTGTGCTTCGAGTTCGGCCCGGCGTGTGGCCAGCTTCTGCCGGGCGTAGTCCAGCCCGGTGGGGTCGGTGGTGGCCAGCAGCGCCGCCTCAACAGCCACCACGGTGGGCGTGGGGTCGGAGATGGCCACCACACCCGCGAGGGCGGCATCGTGCCCGGCGGCGATTGCCGCACGCTTGGCGGCCTTGGCGTCGACCAATGACTGTCCCGGCGCGGGCGCGACACAAGGGCGGCCCTCTGCGTCCATCTTTATGATGCACCCCTGCGCCAGAGCGTCTGTCAGGTCGACATGCTCACTATCGGTGATAGGGATGGCATCAGCGGGGATGTCGGAGTGTACGCCGTCGAGATAGAAGCCTCCGGTGGAGGGGGAGTGGTATCTCTGCATGACTGGTATCCTCTTATCTGCCGATGGCGAGGAATCTGGAGTTGATGGGATAGCTGGCTGCCGCCGTATTGATCGAGTAGTAGATGAACTGGGCCAGACTGTGGTGCACCCACGATTGCTGGGTCACGCCGCTCTGCTGCCCCACGCTGCATGAAAGGAAGACACCGAGAACCTCGCTCGGGAACGCCACGGGATAGGTCACATACGTACCGTTGCCGACAGGCCCGGTGTTGCTGATCTGCACAATCAACCCGTTAGGTAACTTCCACGCCTTGCCCGGAACCAGTTCTACCCAGTCGCTGCGATCCACCTTGCCCGCCAGAGACGCGGCGAGCACCGCCATATCCACCTGAGCGGCGTTGATGGCCGTGTCGAAGGCCTTGATGCACGGCAGCCAACTGACAGACGGCGGGCGCATCCGCCCTTCGGCCACGGAGAGTTGTGTGGTGGGGCTGCTGCTGTTCGCCGTGGAGGTTGAGACCGTTTGTTGCCCGTCAAGATCGCCTACGTTGAGACGCAGGCCCGAACCGGGGGAGCCTCCTTCATATAGCACCGTTGCAGAGATGCGCGATGCACGCTGCCATGCCCCCACAGGCCGTCCTCCGCTGGGGTCTGCCCCGCGCGCGAAGTCACGCATACGTGGGCAACGGAACGTGGTGGCGCCGTCGCCGCTGGAAAAGGCTCCCACCGAGCTTTGCACGGCGGCCTGTGCCTGCCATTCCGACTCGGTGATGATGTTGCCGCTGGCCTGCGCCATGGCCCATAACTGCGGGTAGGCGGCACGTTGCAGCAACGGGCCGTCGTGGATGGCCAGCGAGCCCGCCGGAGGCGTGGTGCCCGGCCACCAGAACGGCATGCCCACGGGCATACCCGAGACACGGTTCAACGCATCCGCCAGTTGCTTCGGCGTCACATAGCGTTCGCCATCAGTTCCGGCCTGTGCCTCGGCATCGGTGGCGCGCTCCACCAGCCCCGCCGCGTCTTCAGTCGCATGGGGGTGCGTGTGCTCCTCCAGCCTGCGTACCATGTCGCCGTGGGCCGTGGGGCTTTCGTCATGGGCCTTCACTTGCGCCTGCACGAACTGCTGCGTCGCCACGGCCTGCGAGGCGATGGTCAACGTGATGGCCCCGGCGTTGGCTATGGGCAGCAGGATGCGTTCGACGATCTCGGCACTGGCCCCGGAACTGATGACGGGCTTGTAGAACTCTGCGTGCGCCCCCACGGCCACCATGTCGCCCTCGGCGTCGTACAGGCCCCATTCACGGATGAAGAAACCGCCGATGTTCAGCGGGATGACGGCATCGACCTGCACCTGACTGGCATTGTCGGGCGACGTCTGCACGCCGTTGACCATGCCGCGCCACACCTGCCGGGTAAGTGCCGTCCACGATGGCGCGGGGGCCGGGGCCGGGCTGCCGCCCCCGTCGCCCAGCGCCAGTTCGCGCAGCATGAGGGCCGTGCCGCCTGCGGCATGCCGGGCCAGCTTCTCAAGCCCCTTGGCCGTCCACATGCCCTGAAGTTCGTTTGCCATGTCAGGCTACCTCGCTCTGGATGATGACGTATTGGATGCATCCCGCGCCCACATGGAGAGGCGCGGGCGGGAACGCCGCCTCGCCCACCCCCACACGGTGCTCCATGATGATGGCGGTGGAGATGACGGCCCCGGCGGTGAGTCCTGCCGAGCTACGCAAGGTGAACCCTACCTTGCCGAGCACCGAACGGGCGGGTTTGTACTCGTTCGCCAGCGACCGTACCGCATCGATGTCCGCCGCGCCGAAACCTGTGGAAGGAGGAGAGAGAAGTTCGACGTCGAAGTGCGCCCACTGCGCCGGGTCGTCATCGCGCAGGTTGCGCACCCTTCCGTCGGGGTAGCCGTATTCGGCGAGGATCTGCGGCAGCCCGTCCACGGTGCCACCCATGCGATGCCACGCGAAGGCGCGTTCCACCCGGCGGCGGTGGCGCGCATCATCGTCGTGCCGGGTGCGCGGCGCACCGCGCGACGCCCCATAGCCCTGCATCCTGTCCTGCTCCGCCAGCGGCACCACCCACTGGTCGCGCATCCACCGGATGTCGTCGCGCACGGCGTCCATGGTGTCGGCAAGCCCCTTGGCGATGACGCAGAGAGCCCCCGGCGTGGCAAGCCACGGCCATGCCAGCGTGTCGCGGAAGTAGCGCCAGAAGAGACCCATTTACGCCTCCCGTCCATGCCGACCGACCGCATGTGCCATGCGGTACGGTCTCTCGCTTGCGGGGCAAAGCCCCTGCTGTGCTCGCGCTGCGCGGCCTGACATGTGAGTGAGGATGGAGGTGCCAGTGCTGGCGGGAATAATCGCCTTGAACATGCTACGCCTCCTCGGCCCACGCGGTGGTGATGGTCAGGTTGCGGAGCGAGGCGAGGCCATGCGGCGGGATGTCCACGTCGGCAGTGGGGGCCGTCCACACGATGCGCTTCACGCCGGGCAGCGTGACGATGCCTGCGGCCATGCGGTCGCGCACCACGTCCGCACCGATGCCGAAACCCGGCACGTCGCCCGTGATGTCGGGCCTGTCGCCCCTGAAGAGGGCCTCCACCCACGAACGCGCGGCCTGTTCCGTGGCGGTGGGGTCGCCTGTGAGCAGTTCGATGCGCATGGCCACATCCACTTCCACGGGGGTGGGTGCCTTGACCTGCACGTCGTGGTTGATGCGGATGCGCCCGGCCAGTGCCACGCGCACGGCTTCGAGCAGTTGTTCTGTGGGCAGCCCGGCGGCTCCCTGCACGATGACGTCCACCGTACCCTCGCCTCTGGGGTGCTGGTCGGCGATGTAGACGCCCACCACGCCGGGCACCGAAAGGGCTGCGGCTGCATAGGCTGCCGCGGTGACCCCGGCCTGCTCGCGCCATGCGAGGGCGTAGCGGGTGCGGAGCATGGCGTCAGGCTCGGCGTTGGCTCCCTCCTCGATGAGCCAGCCGACCCTGTTGGTGACGGCCCCGACACCGGGCACGGGTGTGGCCAGTTCCACCACCTGCCCCGGTGCGGCGTTGGCAGCGGCTCCGTATTCCTCGGCCCTGACCTCGACCTCCACGGTGTCGCTCCCGGCGGGCAAGACGGCATCGGCCAGCGTCACATAGCGGTAGACATCGCCCCTGCCGTCGGGCCGTGTGCGCACGATGCGCCCGGCGGGGATGCGCAGGTTGGGCTTCTCGGTGACGCCAGAGACGCCGGGGGCACGGGTGAAGAGGATGCGCCCCCGCGCCCGTGTCGCCTCCTTGCGGGCCAGTCCCACCTGTTCGGCGTGGATGTCGAGCCAGTCGCCGCTGGCCGAGAGGGGCACCGCCTGCCCATGCACCTGTTCCAGCAACTGGTAGAGTTGCCACAGCCCCCACGCGAAAAGCTCGATGAGTCCGCGCGCGATGCCCTTGTTGAGGGACAGGCGCTGGGGCAACCAGCCTTGGGCGGCGTATTCGTCCTGCACGGCCTCCATGCGCGCGTACAGTTCAGTGCGGATCTGCTCCATGGATTTAGAGAGTCGTGGGGTCGACATCGTTCACCACCAGTTCGCGCACGGCCTTGTCGGCGTGCAGGATGAGGTTGAAGGGCTGGTCTTCGCCGATGAACGTCCACGCCACCTCGGCGAGCACGGCCCGCTCGTCCCACCGGAAGACCTTGGTGCGCACGCTACCCACCTGCACGCGCGGGTCGAGTTCCACACGCAGGGTGACCTCGGCCTCGAAGGCGATGCGGGCCGCTTCGGTGTTCTCGTCGAAGATCCAGTCGTGGATGAGGCTGCCCCACGCCTTGTCGTAGAAGAGCGTGCCGAGCCGGGTGAACAGCCGGAGCCTGATGTCCTGCAGGCCCGTCTCCACGCCTTCGGTCAGGATGAACTCGCCGCTTGCCGCGACGAGGGCTTGGCCGGAGGCATCGAGCGCGATGTCTTGGCCCCATATTCCTGTCATATGATGCCCCCGCTTCGGCTGCCCGCGTGGCTGTTGCCGCTGACCGTGCTGTCACCATCCACCGACAGCCCCCCGTTGATGGCCACCGGGCCGTTGATGGTGAGGCTGCCGGTGATGGTGCGGTCGGCGTGCTCGCTCACCGTGCCCTTGCCGCCGTTGTGCCCTTCGCCCGTCACGTTGCCGCGCTGGATGATCTGCGGGGCTTGCAGGGTGATGGAGCCTTCGGCCTGCACGGTGGCGTTGCCGCCCACCTGCACCAGCCAGTCCGCCGGGGTCATGGACACGATGCGTTTGCCGGTGTCGATGCGCATCTCCACACCTTTCTCAAGTTGAATGACGAATTCGCCCACCTCGGCCAGCGGCGCGCCATGTCCCTGCCAGCGGATGTTGCCGATGCGCGGGTAGTTGGGGTCGCCGTCGTAGTAGGAGAGGTCGCACAACGTCCCCACCACGGGCGGGCACACCACGCCACGTTCCGGGCCACCCCACAGCACGGGCAGTTCCACACGGGGCACCACGGGTTCTGCGGGGTCGTCGCTCTCGTCGTTACGCAGGGGCTGCACGTCGGCGTAGTAACGCCCGTCGCTGGCATAGGCCGCCACCACGCGGGCCTTGCGGGTCATGCGGTAGTAGTGACGGAAGTCCGGCATGGCGAGTTCCACCGCGCGCCGGATGAGTTGCAGCAGGTTGGCGGTGCCGCCATTGCCGCCATTGCTAGGCCCAGCCATGGTCTGCTCCGTAACGGATGAGGGTTCTGTTGCCCGAGGGCGTCAGCACGTGGCGCACCTCTTGCGCACGGAACTGCCCGCTGACACCCCGCCGGGCATCTTCAAGCCTGAACTGCATGGAGTGCGTCAGCCCGGCCAGCAGCACCGTTTCCACTTCGGACAGCGCACCGGGAGCCGTCGCAGGGTTGTGCGTGATGAGGTTCTCGCCCGTGGCCACCGTGTACAGAGGGCCGGGTTCGTCGCCCGCGCTCCAGCGCAGGCCAGCCGCACCCAGCCACAGGGCGTGGCGTGAAAGATCGTGCCCGTGCCCGCGCTGGATGGACTCCGCCAGTTGCCGCACGGCCCGCCACAGCGGCACCGTGGCGAAGACGATGTGCGGCAGGGTCACGTCGGGTATCGCGACCTCGGCCACGGGCAGGCCGCTTCGCTCAAGGATGCGGCGGGCCACCGTGGCGACAGGTTCGCCGTGGAACGATTCGGTGAGCGTGGTGCGGGTGAGCGCCAGTTCGCGCCCGGCGGCGAGCACGGTCACGGAGTCCGGCCCGGCCTGCCTGATGCCGTCCACCGTACCGGTGAACTGCTGCATGGGGCCGCCCCGGTAGCCGAAGGCCAGCGTCACGTCGTGCCCCACGGTGATGGCGGCTTGCAGGGTTCCTTCCGGGTCGGGCAGTTCCACCTCGGCCCGCGTGACCACGGCCCGGCGGCGGCTGATGACCTCCGCACGCGGCGCGCGCAGGGCCTCGAACGTGCCGACCTGAACGCGGATGTCCACGCCTGTGATCTCCATCACCTGCTCCCTCCCTGATGACGGGCACCCGCGCTTCCTGCACGGGGTGCCCTGTCGCTTGCCGGAAACGCGGTTCCGGCTGCGCTCGCGCTGCGCGGCGTGCGGGCTTCCTGCCCGCAGGCGCATGCCTCTGCTGGCCTTGCCATCACCGGCTCCCTCTTGCCCGTTTGCCCGCCACGTCCACGAGGAGCGTGGCTTCCGGTTCAGGGTTGGTGGTGACGCCCGGCGTGGTGGCTGCGACGTCCGCAGGGCGCGGGGTCTTGGCCCCGGCCTCTTCCACGCGCACGATGGGTGGCCTGTGCTCCACGAAGGCGAGCGTGACCCGCAGGGTGTCGTCCACATCGCGCTCTTCGCTTTCGAGCCGCGAGAAGACCACCTGACGGATGCCCCGCGCCATGAGATGGCGGTTGGCCACCTCCAGCACGCGGGGGTTGGTGCGCCTGTCGGTGCCTCTGAAGGCGGCGTTGACCTCGGCCAGTTGGTCGTAGCAGTCGGCCCCGTCGTCGCTCACGAGGTCGAGCACCAGCACCACGTCGGCATCTTCCCAGCCGAGGGGGGTCTTCTTCTTGCCGGAGACCCCGTCCACCTTCTGTTCGTCGAAGCGCACCTCGCAGGTGACGCGCTGCGAGACGAGAACGCCCGGCAACGCGGTGTCGCCAAGGCGCACCATGCCGTCCTCGAAGGTCAGCAGGCTCATACCAGTCCCCCTTCGGGAACGCCGTCGTATGCGGCAACGAAGTCCTGCAACTGGGCCACGAAGTCTTGCGCGTTGGTGACGCCGGGCAGGTTCAGGGTGCCGATGGTGATGGTCACCCCCCGGCCCTGTGCGGCCCTTGCGGTCTTGCGGCCCGGCTGCACGTCGGCTGTCGCCGGGGCTTCGATCTGCGGCGCGACGGCATCACCGAGCGCCGTCTCCAGCGTGTCGTGCAAGCCCGGCGCGGCTGCGGTCATGCCTTCGCCCATGGTCGAGAGCGTGGCCATGCCCGACGCCGTGAGGGTCGAGAGCGGCCCTTCGTCGGCATCGCTGTGGGGCAGGAGCTTGCCCACCATGTCCAGAGCCTTCTTGGCGGCCTCGAACGGTGCGCTGACCATGGACATGATGCCGTCCACGAACGTGCCCAGCAGCTTGGCCCCCGCATCGAACAGCGAGACGCCGTTGAACAGGTCGAGCACGAACTGGAGCATACCGGCAGCCATCTCGATGGGGGCCAGCAGTGCCGTGAAGGCCGTGGCGAGGATCTCCACTGCCCCGCATACGACCGAGCCGATGACGTTGCCGAAGCGTTCCCACCCGGAAACGTCCGAGGCTGCCGACACCCCGAAGAACGCTTCGCCAAGGCCGCCCAGCACCGTGAAGAGTTGCCCGAACACGGCCCCGAGGCGGTCGAGCGTGGGGCCGAAGACGACAGCGAGGCGGTCGCCGACACCAGAGACCCCGTCCCATAGCCCGCGAAAGAACGCCTGCACCCGGTAGACGACGCTGCCCACCGAGGCCACCAGTCCTTCAAGCCCGGCGGCACGTATCTCTGTGGCCAGTTCGCCCCTGATCTCGCCCACCCCGTCGGTGAGCGTCGAGAACACGGCCATGACACCGCGCACCACCAGCGATACGGTCTGCCACCAGCGGCGGAGCGTATCGCCGATGCCTGCGAAGTTTGTTTTGTAGGCGAGATACAGCGCACCCACCACGGCGATGATGGCCCACATGGGCCACGAGAGTCCCAGCAGGGCCGCCTTGAGCGGGGCAAGGGCCGCAGCCAGCATCGGCCCGGCGGCAGAGAGTAGCCAGAGCGCACCCGACAGGGCCGTGGCCGCGACGATGGCCGCAGAGACCCCGGCCACCAGCTTCAGGGCGAACTCCCCGCCAGCGGTCTGGGCGGCTGCCCGTAACATGTCGACGAAACCCCCAAGGGCGTCCGCGACGGCTCCGATGACAGGCAGGAAGTAGCTGCCAATGACGATCATCAGGGCCTTGGCCTTGTTGCCGAGCAGGAGCAGTGCGTTCTCTGTGGTGCGGCTGCGCGCCTCGAACTCGCCCTGCATGCTGCCTGCGTAGGCCGCGCTGTCACCCACGAGGTCGAACGCCTGCGAGAGATTGCCCATGTTGGCCAGAAGCGGAGCGATGGCCCCCAGCGCCTCTTCTCCGAACATCTCGGTGAGCAGCGACATCTGCAATTCCTTGGGCTTGTCCGCCAAGGCTTGCAGCACCTTGAAGATGGTGCCTTGCGCGTCGGTCTGCATGTCTTTGGCCATCTGCGTTACGGAGAAGCCCAGCGCCCCGAAGGCGGCCTGCGCGTCTTTGGAGAGCGCAGAACCACGCACCAGCGTGGACGTGAACTTCTTGAGTGCCGTGGACGCGATCTCGGGCGATGCACCGGCAGAGAGGAAGGCCGCGCCAAGGGCCGCCACCTGTGTCTCTGAAAGGCCCGCCGCCATGCCCACCGCGCCCACGCGCTGGATGACCTCACCCAGTGCGGGGGCCGTGGCGTTCATGTTGTTGGAGAGGTGGTTGGTGGCGTCGGCCAGCGCATAGACGCGCGGTAGCGTCAGGTTCATGCCTGCCCGCCAGTCCGCCATCATCTTGCCAGCCTGATCACCCGTCAGGTCGAAGGCGACGCCCATCTTCGCCGCCTGTTCCGCGAAGTCCGTAAGGTCTTGCCGCGCCACGCCGCTTTGCGCCGCTGCCGCGACGATGGCGGCCAGACCGTCTGCCGCCATGGGGATACGGGTGCTCATGTCGAGAATGGTGGCAGACATGGCCTTAAGCTCGCCCGCACTCTCGAAGTTCACCACCTTGGCCACGTCTGCCATGGCGCTCTCGAAGGCGATGGCCTCACGCGCGGCAAGGCCCAGTGTGCCCAGCAGCACCCCGGCAGCGAGGGCCACCGGGGCCATGGCCACGGCGAGCTTGCCCATGCGGCTGCCCAGTGCCGAGACCTTGCCGCCCAGCAGTTCCATCCCCTCGGAGACGGAGCCGAGCGGCCCGGAGATCATGTCCACGAGGGAGAGTGTGGCGAAGACCTTGAAGACTTCCATGCCGTTGCCCTTCTGTTAACCCGCGTCCCTGCTGCCGTGCAGCCGCGCAAGCACCCTGTTGTGGCGCTCTTCGAGCCACAGCGCCTGCGCCACCTGTTCGGCGAAGGCGTCCATATCGTCGGCGGGGCCGGTGTTGAGCCAGTGGCGAATGAGCGCCTCGCCCTTGCCGACCCCGCCAAGCTGCTGCCGGGCGCGGTCGATCAGTTTCCCAGATCGCCGAGACCCACGGCCTTGATGAGGGCCGCACTCATGGTGGTGACGATGCCGGGGTAGGTCTCTGCGTCGCTCTGGAACGTGGCCCTGTCGTCGGGGTGGATGACGTCAAGGATGAGGGCGCGCGCCGCCTGTGCCGGGTTGCGGTGGGCGGTGGCCTGCATGCGCTTGATGTGCGTGGGGGTGGGACGCCGGAAACGGTAGCTGACGCTCACCTCTGTATCGGCCCAGCGGTCTGTCCAGCTGTGCTCGAAGGTGGCATAGCCACCGGTTTCAGGGGTGGACGTATCGTCGTCGGAATGCTTCGGGGTGGTGGACATGAGAAGGCCTCCGGTAAGGTGTTGCGTGCAGGTTGCCCTGCCATGCGGACACCCTAACGGAGGCGTAGGGGGCTTGCCGGAAGCTGTGAAAGCTGTGGATTGATATGGACGAAAATGACTAAAAAGAGTATATAAAGGCAGCTAGATAAAAGATTATCTTCTATTCTAATCGTTAAGGCATGTGAATGTTTTGCTTTGATTATTTTTAACTCTGCTAAGCAAGGAGGCACACATGACTGTTGTTTATGCTTTTTGGAATAACAAGGGAGGCACAGGTAAGACAAGCCTCGCATTTCAAACTGTTGCTCGTTACGCAAAACATCACCATGCATCGAAAATCCTGATTGTCGACGCATGTCCTCAAGCGAACATGTCTGAATTATTGCTAGGAGGACTTGAGAGTGGGGGAAGTCATAACGTACTTGAATTACACGATCTGAAAGGACGTAAATCTCTTGGAGGTTACTTTCAACTAAGACTTCCAAATCCATACAATGTCCCTCGCTTTGACTGTGATGATTTTATTATCAATGTTAGTGATTACAATGAACACATGCCCACAAATATAGACCTTCTTTGTGGTGATCCAATTCTCGAACTCCAATCTAACGCGATAAACACACTCGCGAACAATAATATTCCTGGCACAAATACATGGATAAAAGTTATCGATTGGATTCGAGATTTTATAAATGCTTGCGATGGTACATATGACACTGTTTTTATAGACTGTAATCCTTCTTTTTCCATATACACACAGATAGCCCTTGCTTCATCAGATAGAATTATTTTGCCAGTAATGGCAGACGACTCATCTCGCAGAGCAATACAAAATGCGCTTTCGCTTGTATATGGATTGAGAATACCTTCTGATATATATGCTACATACATGTTCAAAACAAAGCTTGAAACAGAACATAGGGAAATCCCCAAGGTACACCTTGTGGTCAAGAATAGAATAACACAGTATATGGGATCAGCGTCGGCCTATGATGCTGTTCTTTCCATGATTAAAAATGATGTTAAAGAAATAAGGGAATCAAACCCTGATTTCTTTACATTTAACAACGTCGATGACGGTTTCGTTGATATCCGAGATTTTCAAACAACAGGCGTTATCTCTTTCGCAAAGGGAATACCCTTTTTTAAGATGACTCACGGTCGAAAAACGTTAAACGGAAGGAAAATTGCGATAAGGAAAGAGTACCTTGAAAAATGCCAGCAGGAAATTACCGTGCTTGCAGGAAAGTTGTAAAATATTGGCGCAATGGTCCATAGTTGCATTTGTTTAAAGGAACCATTGCGCCATTTTCTTTACCTCCTCCTCTTCGCGGGCAGCCCGTTCCACAGGATGGGTTCCAGTATCTTGAACTCGCATTTGACCGCACCCACGTTGGCCTCACCCTGACTGCCGGAGGTGTCGAAGCTGGTGATGCGGCAGGCGGGCAGCGTGTCGGTGATGGTGCCTTGGTCTTCGTTGGCGTAATTGACCACGATGGGGAACGGCACATGGTCGTAGATGCCGCCTCCTGTCGCCGTCAGTTCGCGCGCCAGCCTGTCGAACTCGTCGCGGTCGAGGGTCATGGAGCCGGACGCCTCATAGTTCTTGCGCCCGTAGCCGCGCGGTGTGGAGCCGCGCCCGTAGCGCGGGTCGACATCCTGCCCGTCCTTGTAGCCTATTTCGGTGACGCCCACCGTCTCCCCGCTGGGCAGCCTGATGCTCACGTCTTCCCAGTCGTACAATCTGCCGTTGATGCCCATGTGTCGTCTCCTTTACGCGGCCTTGAGCCGGGGATCGAAGGCACTGCCCGCGTAGGCGTAGTTGGCGAACAGCTTGATCTGCCGGATGATGGGAATGCCGATGAGCGTGGCCTCTACGGCGACGCCGTTGTTCACGTAGTCCTGCCCCGGCGGGATGGTGACCACATACCCCGCCATCTCGGGCGGCACGGCGGCGGTCATGGTGGTCAGGGCGCTTTCGAGGTTGGTACGCAGGTATTGCAGCCCGGCGGCGTTCTCCGGCACGAGCGGGTCGCCCAGTTCGTCGTACATGGACTTGAGCGCCGCGATACGCAGCTTGCGGACGGCCTTGAACACCACGCGCAGCACCTCTTCGTACTGGAAGTCGCTGGTGACCTCGGCCATGGTGCGCGAGTCTGCCCAGTAGGCCCCGCGAAGGCCGGCATAGGTCTTGGCGGTGACGTAGCCGGCCTTTTCAAGGGCACCCTGCACGGCCTCGTTCCATCCTGCGGGCAGCACGCCCGGCGCGATGGCTCCGTCACGCACCCGGCCCGTGGCCCGCTGTACCGGGATGGAGAGCACCCGCCCGGCCTGAAGGCCGCCGAAGTTGCGCGTCTTGCGCTGGCCCGTGGCGTCGGTCACCTCGCCGAACTGGGCGCACACCTGCACGAAGCGGCCACTGAAGGCCTCACGTTCCACCAGAAGACCGGCCACCCAGTCGTTCAGGTCTTCGCCGTCGTAGGGCAGGCGGACCTCAAGCTTGAAGTAGGTGGGCCTGTGCAGGTTCCACAACTCGTCGGCCTTGGCCTGTGCCGCCGCCCAGTCCACAGAGTCGGACGGGCCGACGATGTGGACGAACTCCACGTCGTACAGTTCGAGGGGACGTTGCAGCGTGGCCATCACGTCCACGATGGAGGGCACCGGGGCCAGCAGCGTGGCCGCGTAGCTTGTGCCGCCAACGTAGTCCCCTGCGGGGAAGGTGATGGTGATGCCCGTGTCGCCAGCCGGGGCCGTGCCGTCCACGGGGATGGTGCGCACGGCGGTGAAGGTGTCGCCACCATCGAGCGAGAGGCGGTACGTGCCCTCGTTGCGGGCACCGCCGCGCATGATCTCCAGCACCAGTTCACCCCCCACCTTGGGCGTGCCCGCCAGCGTGATGGCCGGGCCGGTTCCGGTGCGGGTCACGGGGCCGACGTCCATGCGGGCCTTGCAGGCATACGTGGTTGCGGTCTTCAGTTCGCCCGCGTCGGGAAAGGTGAAGGTGACCCCGGTGCCGGGCACGGTGATCTGCGTGGCCGAAGCCTGCTGTGTCTCGAAGGTGGCCCCGCCATCCTTGGACAGTTGCACGCTGGCCAGCCCCACGGTGCCGTCGCTGGCCACCTTGAGCACGATGTCCGCGTTGGCCTGCGGAACGCCGGTGACCTTGACCGCCGCGCCGGGGCCGGACTGGCGCACGGGTGAGATATAGCCCGCAGGCTGTCCGGCCACGGGCACGGCGATGACGGTGGGGTTCTGCCCGCCTGTGGCGAAGACGTCGCGCAAGGCGTCCACCAGCGGCCCCACGCCCAGCAGGCCCGCAAGGTCGCTTCGCTTGCCGAGCAGGTAGCCCTTGCCGGGTTCGCCCCTGGAGCACACGCCCACGATCATGGCGGCACCGTCCACGCCGCCGGGCGCGAGGCCCGAGGTTCCATCCACGAGATATTCGAGTACGTCGCCCATGCTGCCTCCCTATCGGCCACCCTGCGGACGGGCATGCAGCACGTCGAGGGCCTGTTCGTAGTCTTCGGTGGTGACGCGCTTGCCCGTCTCCCAGCCGCACAGCCGGGCCAGCGCGGCCTGCTGCCACGAGGGCACCCGGTAGCGCATGGCCAGTTCGTCCAGCGAGAGCAGCGAGAGGCCCGCCGCTGTTGCGGACGCGGGGGGCACGGCCCCGGTTTCGGAAGCCGTCTCTGCCTCTGCGGCCTGTCCTTCGGCCCCGGTGCCGTCCGTCATGTCAGGCGGCGTGCCCGGAGCCATGTCCGGGGTCATGCCGGGTGACATCTGGGGAGTGTCGGCGTTCTGCGTCGCCTGCTCTGCCTGTGCCGCCTGCGGGTCGTTCTTCTTTGCCATGTCAGCCTCCCTGCCCCATGCGGGGCGTGATGGTTATGTCGGTGAGCAGGCGGACGACCTCTTCGGTGGCCACCCGCCATGTGAAGTCGATGGTGAACAGGCGCGAGCGCTTGGTGAACACGTTCACCGTCGCGGCGCCCACGCGCTTCTCGGCGTAGCCTGCGAACTCCGCCCGCTGCACGCGTACGGCCACCCACAGCCCTCGGGCATCGTTCACGCCGGGGGGCAATGCCGCGACGAAGGCGGGGGTGAAGGCGTCCAGCCATGCATCGTCATCAGCCAGAACGTGGGCCACGACAGGCAACCGGACGGCGTAGAGTTCACGCCGGGTGCGTTGCACCGGCGGGGTCGACGCCCCGTCGCGCTGGCGGCACAGCACACGCCCGGTTCGCAGGTAGCTTTCGGGCAGGTACTGCACTTCAAGACGCGGGCGCGGCAGCGTGATGTTGTCCTTGGCGCTCTGCGTGGTGACGCGCCCGGCGGGCAGGCCAGCGGCCTCTGCCGCCGTGGCGATGATGGAGTGGGCCAGCGTTCTCAACTCTTCGCTCCCGGTCAGCGCCTGAAGGCGCTGGCTAGATGCTGCGCGAGGAGGTTCTGCACCTCTTTCGCGTCTTCCTGTGACAGGCCGAGGTAGGGCCTTGCAGGCATGGTCACCGCGTGGCCGCGCCCGGTCTTGCCGCCATATTGATGTATGGCCGCGTATTCCACGGCTGTGCCCACCAGCACGGCGTCGTTCGTGACGGCATGACCGATGGAGTTGCGAAGCCGCGCCGTATCCACCAGCGTCTGCCCCTCTTCCTCCTTGGCCCTGTGTGACGCCTCCCATGGTTCACCGTCCGGCCCTTCGCCATCGCGGAACCGCTGGATGGTGGACGACACGAGCGTCTCGCCCACGGCATCGAGTATGGCCCGCCTGTTCGCCAGTTCTCTGGCGGCCCGGCCCAGCGTCCGGTCAAGGCCGTTCCATTCGAGTGAGACTCCTGTCTTGGCCATCAGAACCCTCTTCGATCGAACAGCGGGGGACGAGTGACCACGGCCACGCTGGCCTCCTCGCGGTCGGTGTTCAGTTCCTGCGCAGGGGGCGGCAGCCGTAGCCGCCCGGCGGCGATGTCGTCGAGTTGGGCGGTGACTCGCTTCCACTGCTGTTGCAGGGGCAGCCACTCGTTGTTGGTGCTGCCCTCGGTGTCCACCAGTGACGTGATGGCCTGCACGATGCGGTACGCCGCGATCACCGAGGTGATGTACCGCAGCAGGTCGGGGACGGCGGGCAACGGGGTGACATACCGCCACGCGAGCATGGCGGTCACTTCGCCGGATACCGCCGCGATGGTGCGTTCGACGATGCCGGGGTTCTTCTGCTCGGCCACGGTCACGTAGTCCTCGAGCAGCAGGTCGGTGATGTGGTCTCTGGTGCAGTATTCCATGGTCGTTCCCGGCGTTTCATACTGGTTTCATACTAGTCTGAAGGGCCGCCCCCCTGCCGTTGCCCGTTCCAGCCCTTTCGCGGCCCCTACGGGCCTTTGCCCGGTCGCCGCCCTCCGTGAAGACTCACGGCGGGCGAGAAGTTGCCTAGCCTCCTGCGCTACGGGGATTTTGTTCACCGGCTAGGAAGGCCCGCCGCGAGCGAGGGAGCGTACATTGTGGGTACGTGACCGCAGCGCGCGGCGTGGCCTGACGCAGCCGGTGGGCAAAAGGACGTAGCGCCTAGTCCACCGCCACGGTCTTGCAGATAGTCCTCGGATTCCGTGCGGGCAGGGGCTTGGACTGGGCGATGAGCCGGTAGCCGGAGTCGCCCGGCAGGGGTTCGGGCACCACATAGAACGGGGTGGCGCTGTTGGCTGCGCTGATGGAGTCGATGGCGCAGTACCAGACCTTGCCCGGCACGTCGGTGGCGTATCCCACCAGCGCCTTGCGTTCGAGCTTGGGCGTCCATGTCCCGGTGACCGGGTGCGGATAGGTCTCGTCCATCAGGGCCACGGAGAAGCCGCCGATGCTCAACTTGCCCTCGCTCATCTCGACGCGGATGCCTCCGCCTTCGGCTGTGCTCGTCCAGCCTTGGCAGATGTCCAGCAGCACGGCGAAGACGTCGGCCCCTGCGTGGAACGCGACCTTGCCGCCGATGCCGCTTTCACGGATGCGGGTACGCATGGCCGTGAGCAGCTTGAACACCTCGCTGACCTTGGACGATGCCGTGAGTTTGGCCTGCATGGTGTGGTTGAGGATGCTGCCGTAGTCGATGACGTAGCTTTCGCTGTTGCCGCCATCGCCCCGCGAGGGCCAGTTCACCTGCCCGGTGTAGAGCACCACCGAGGCCATGGCCTCTGTGGTGTCGCGCACGAGGCGGCGCAGGGTGTCGATCTTGTTGCTACGCCACATGTCGAGGGCTGCGGCGTTGCCGAGGATCATGCGCAGGTCGTTCAGTTCCGCCGCCGTCACTTCGATGGCGGGCTTCACGGGCTTGGGGGCGATGAGTTGCACGTCATAGCCTTCGCCGCCCACGGCCACGGGCTGGCCGCCACGCCGCACCACGGGCACGGTGCCCACGATGGCGGTGAGTTCGCCCACCCCCACCACGGGGAAGGGATGCGTGGGCCTGTCGGGAAAGGCGGTGTCGAGCACGGTGGTGGCGAGGTCGGGCAGCTTGGTGAGCGATGCCGCGATAGCCTGCGCCGTGAATACGTTCTTGAGTGATGCAAGCATGATGTCTCCTACAGGGCGTAGATGGTGGCCTTTTCGAGGCTGCGAAGGTCGGCGGGGGTGAGGGTCGCGCCGCCTGTCTTGGTCAGAGCGGCGGCCCGTACCGAGCCGTGGGCCAGATAGATGCAGCTTGCGCTGGTGGCGGTGTCGCAGGGGACGTCGCACACGCCCGCAGGCGTGGCGGAGCCGTCCCACGGCACGAGCTTGTCCTGCGCGTCGCGCATGAGGACGAGGCCAGCGGGGTAGATGCCGCTGGAGGCCTTCACCGCGCCCTGACGCAGCACGGGCGGGTGATCCATGGTGTGGGCGTGTTCACCCTTGAAAGAGAAGGTGCCGAGCACCCCTTCGTTGGCGGGCATGGTGTCGTCTCCTTGCTAGATCTTGCGTGAGAGGTCGGGGGTGGAGGCTTCGGGCTGGCGGAACGGGGGATGGGCCGGGCCATGGGCCGGGCCGCCGGGCGCGGAGAAGGTCATGGCAAGGCCGGAGGGGGTGCGGGCCTCAAGCCCCTTCCAGAGACGCTCCTCCAGCGTCTCTTTGACGCCGTCGCTGAACTCCACGGGGTCGGGCACCTTCGAGAGGGCCTCGACCTGTGCGAGGATGTCCTTGTGTTCGCCGGGGGTGACCCGGCCTTCGGCGGTGAGGCGTTCGAGGCGGGCCATGCGGGACGCCTTGACCTGCTCGCCACGGTAGGCGGAGAACTCCGCTTCGACCGTGGCCTTGCCTTCTTCTGCGGTGGCCTTGGCCTGCTCGGCCTCGGCACGGCCTTTCTCGCTGGTGGCCAGCTGTTCCTTGAGCGCGGCGTTGGCCTCGTTCAGGGCCTGCAGCTGCTGCTCCAGTGCGCCGAGGCGCTTCTGCAACTCTTCAGGGGTCATGCTTCCTCCGGGGGCTTCACGCCCCGACGCGGCGAACTGGATGGAGACGACGCCCTCGCCGTCGGCCAGTTGCACCGGGCCGAGGCCCTTGATGGCTGGCGGTACGGCTCCCAGCAGCCCCACATGCCGCAGGCGATCGCCGCCGGGGTGCAGGGCCATGGACACGTACCGATAGGCCCCACTCTGCACGACCTCGCGCACGGCTGCCGGAACCTGTGCAAGCTGTGCGAGCAATGTCTCTCCGTCACGCCGCAGGGCTTGCACCCAGCCGTAGGCCGGAGCGTCTTCGGCGGGGTGCCCGAACACCAGCGGGGCCTCTTCGGTGGCGGGGTCGTAGTTGCGGATGATGGCGTCGAAGTCGCGGGTCGTGAACGTATGGCTCTTGCCGCTGCTGTCCTTCCATGTGCCGGTGCGGGCGATGGCTATCCACGCGGTTTCGGGCTGTGCTGTCATGTTGACTCCTTGGCAATGAGGGCTTACGTGTTGCGTACAAAAGGCGATGACTATGCCTAGTTGCTTCCACCCCTCCATTGCGGAGAGATGGGACGGCGCTTGACGGCATAACCACTGAACCTCCGGCAGGCGGAGGGTCGCAAGTAAGTGGGTCGCCTGCCTCGTCTGGCCTGCCCTTTCGGGGCTGTCTTATTCCCCCTCCCGATAGAGCAGCGTCCCTGCGCGCTGCCGCTCCAGATACTCCAGCATGCTCTTGGTGTTCGTCCCCTTCGGGTTGAACACCGTGCTGCCGTGCCAGTTACGGCCTATGAGCGAGAACACGGCAAAGCCTCCGATGGTGGTTCCCTTTCCCCTGAAAAGGCGGATGAGGCGTAGCGCCGCATGCCTTCTTCCCGCGAGGGCGGCGGGTGTGAGCCATATCTCGTAGGGGGATTTGATCGTGCGAGCCAGCAGGCGCAGATAGGCTTCACGGCCCTCCTTGGTCACCTTGAACTCTCCGCTGGCCTTGTCGATGAGGAGGGCCTTGCTGATGACCACGGGCATCTTCACGCCCGGCAGCGTGATCACCGTGCTGGCGTCCATGTCGTTCAGGCCGAACTCGGCAAGGAAGGCCCGCACATATGCCGTGTGGGCCAGACCGCGCGGCAGCAGGTCTGCCTCGCGTATGGGCAGGATGTGACGCGGGTCGAGGGATGCGAGCGGAGGACGGCACGGGTCGCCCTTCTGGTCGTGGTCGGCAAAGGCCGGGCCGCCCCGGCGGCACAGGGCCGGGGCTTGCGGAAAGACCACCGCGCCGTCATCCAGTGGCGAGGGGGCGAGTCCCTGCAGCCAGTCCTTGCCGGGGTTGCCCGCAAAGCCCCTGTCCGGGCCGGGCATGTTCACGAAGTGCTCCATGCCCGTCTTGGCGTCCGTCCAGACCTGCGGCCCCGGCATGTTGCGCTCCACGGTCAGCCTTTCCGCCTCGACCTGACGGGGCGAGAGGCTGCGTACCGTGCAACGGCACTGGAATCCGTTGGGCGGGTAGTGAGCGTTCCAGAACTCGTGGTCGGCGGGGTAGACCTTGCCGTCGAGCACGGCGTGGGCTGGCCGGGTGCGCCTGTCCTGTACCGCCACATACTGCCAGTAGGGGCGGGCCTTGCTGGCCCTGCGCATCTGGACGTAGCGCCCGGCCTGATAGGCCTGCTGCACGTTGGTGCGGAAGATGTTCTCCACCCGGCGGCCCTTCCAGCCCGCCTCTTCGATGATGGCGGCGGCCCGCTTCTGGAACGAGGCCAGCGTCTCTCCCTGTTCCAGAGCGTCTGCCAGCGCAGTCTGTAACGCACTCACCTGATCGAGCCGCGCCAGCCCCACCACGGCAAAGGCCCGCGCCCGTGCTCCCGCTTCCAGCGACTTGAAGACCTCTGCGGTGATGGGCGTCTTGTCTCGCCAGAAGGCCAGCGCCTCTTCAGGCGGCAGCGGCTTGACCGTGAGTTCGGTGATGGAGGGGGGCATCACGCACCCCCTTGCTCTTCAGCTTCGGCGGCGGCGTGGCCATAGGCCGAGGCCGCGAGCATGAGTTCGGTCAGCAACGATTCAAGGGCGTCCGGCTCCAAGGCCCTGCCCAGATGTTCCGCCAGCAGAAGATGCAGGTCGTTCCAGCTTTCCGCAGTCTGCACGGCTTTCTCAAGTTGCGTGACAATGGCGGCGTTCGCTCGCAGGGCTTCAGGCAGGTGACGCTCTATGGTGGCGTCGATGGTGCGTTGGGCCAGTTCGGCGAGCGACGCACCATCTTCCGGGTCGGGTTCGGAGGAGGTCGCCCGGGGGGACGAGAACAAGGCGGGGGACGCCGCGCCGCCCGGGGGCGTGGCTTCCGGCTGGCGCACATCGAACTCTTCGGGGTCGAGTGAATACGTTCTCTGGTAATGCGCCTTGCGGAACACCACCCCGGTGTCGGTGAGCGTCTTGTCCAGTTGCGCCTTGGCCAGCAGGTCTTCCGGCTCGCTGTAGGCGAAGAGCGGAGCAAGTGCCGCCGGGCGGTTGATCTGCGCGTAGACCCACGCGACCTCGTTCAGGGCCGCCTCCACCAGTCGGCGGTCGGCCTCGGCGATGTCGTCCGCCACGTCCTTGTGCGTGTCGGACGCTGCGCGTGAGCCGCCCTTGCCGTCCAGTTCCACGGTGAGGGTCTGCCCCATGAGCACCTTGGATATGGAGGCGTCCCACCGGCGCAGGAAGGCTTCGTGCAGGTCACCCACCTGCCCTGTGGGCGTCTCGATGCGTACATCCGCCCCGTGGGGGATGACGGCCACCGCGTCTTGCACCATGCGGGCGAGGTCTGCCGCCATGGCCCGCTTCTCATCCCTGCTGGCTCTGGCCGGGGCCACGCCCACGGCCCATGGCATGCCGTACTTCTCAAGAAAGGTGGTGTAGAAGGTGACGCCGCCCTTCTTGAAGGCCACGGGCCAGAGGCAACGCGAGAGCAGCCGCAGGCCGTAGGGGTTGCGATAGGTGGGGTGATGCCGGGCCACCACGAACTTGCCCGCAGGCAGGGGCGTGCCCTCTACCTGCGCGGCCCCGCGCCAGACGAGTTCATTCTCGGCATTGTAGCCGAACCATTCCGGCGGGCGGGGGGTGACATCCGCAAGGTGCCACCAGCCCCCGTCGAAACGCCAGAGCAGTTCGAGCGGTGTCATGCCGTAGTACGGCGCATCGAGGATGCCGGAGATGACCCCGGCAAGATCCCATCGCTCCATGTCTTCAGTGAGCCTGTCGCATAGCAGCGTGGCGTCGGCATCTGCCTGCTGGCCTTTGCGCTGGCCCGGTTCCAGAGCGTAGTCACGGCGATTGAGCACCCGGTTCTTGCGGCCCAGCATGGCCGTGGTCACCTGATCGTCCGCCGCGAGGTCGTTGAGCACCAGTACATCGTCACCACGGGCGCGCAATACCGGGTCGGGGTCGGGCAGAATGCCGAGGTGGCTGCCCATGAGGGAAAGGAAGTCGCCCGCCCGCTCTCGCGTGGCGATCTCCGAGGTCAACGCCTCGGCGTCGAAGGGTCTGAAACTGCCGTCAGGCAGGTACAGGCCGCGTGGGCCTTGCGGGGTTTGCATGAAAAAGCCTCCTGTCGCTTGGACAGGAGGCTATGCAATGGCGGGGATGTTTGCCGGAAGGGGTGAGGAATGTGCGTGGGAATGTTAGTTAATCTGGCAGTCTCGCAAGAAGACGTTGCCGATGCTCATGCCGTTGACCGTGCCCACGACTTGGATCTTGGCCCCACGGCTTATTTTCGCAGCACTTGCCTCGTCCTCCATGATGCAGTTGACCCCGGTAAGGCCAAACTGGTCGACTGCCATCGCGACATACGGAGACCCTGTGATGTCTTTCTTGATGTCCGTGGCCGTGCCAACAACGAGGATTCTCTTGCCCTTGTATTTGTTGTCGGCAGCCACTTCATTCGCATCATAGGCAGCCCACAGATCCCTCGCACTGATGCGTGAGGCTTGGAGGGCCTGCGCCTCGGCTTTTGCCTTGGCCTCTGCTTCGGCTTTTTGCGCACGCTCCTTTTCTGCCTTCTCTACGGCTCGCACAGCTTCTGCCTCTTGTCGCACTTGGGCTTGCCTCGTTTTTTCTTCGGGACTCATGAGCGCAGTGCCTACGAGAGAACAGGCAAGGGCAATGACAAAGTAAAAGCCAAACGCCTTAAGGCGCGTTCTGTGGTGCGGCTGCAAGAAGAACAACAGTTGCTTGGGAAGAATGATCCCGACCAGCGCAGCAAGCATTGCAATAGCAGTAATCGCTCCAAAAAACTGAGTCATAATTCCTCCTGTTTGCTTGCCGCATATCGCTGATGACACATTATATCAAGAAAATGATGTTAATTTATGTGAGACACGAACATGGAGCGTTCCACCGTCTCCACCTCCCACGGTTCCACCGCCCCCAGCGTGGCATGCGCGTGCTGTGCCAGTGCCAGCGCCACGGCAGAGTCGGCGTGACGCTGGCCAGAACCTCCCCGGCTTCGGCCTTCGGGCACCTTGGGCACGCCACGCACCATGCGCAGGCTGCGCAGGTCGTCCTTGATGTCCGCATCACGGGGCAGGACGATGGCCCGGTCTTCAAGCCGGGCCTTAACGCGCGGCATATGCTCCCGATACCAGCCTTCAGAGAGCATCACCTCGGCCACCATGGAAGGCCCCCACGTCTGCCGGGCGAACTCGGCAAGGGCCTGTCCGTTGCCGCGCGCGTCCAGTGACACCCCACCGCAGCCCGGCAGCCCGTTGACGAGATGCGCGAGTATCTGCTCTTGCGTGCGGAACGGGGCGTCGCGCAACTCCATCACGAACGGCGTGGCCAGTGTGAGATCCACGCGCTCGGTCAGGGGCCAGAACACCGAAAGGTCGCCGTTACGCCCGAAGTCGCCGCCCACATAGTGCGCCCTGTCCTTGGGCAATGCAGCCAGAAGCGGATCGAGGTGCGCGGCCAGCCATTGGCGTACATGCTCTTCCGCCACGGTCAGGGGCCAGTCCACGAAGTCGGAGGCAGGAGGCCGCCACCGGAGCACCGGCACGTCTTCGGCCCGTTCGGCCATGCAGCCCTCGATGAGCGCGCCGGGCAGCCATGCCCCGCCGCTCCGCTTGGGGATGCAGAACAGCTCCTCGTCGGCGTTGTCTCCGTGGCGATGCACGATGTCCGTGCGCCATGCGTCTTCGGCCTCTGGTGACCACTCCCGGCCTGTCTGTCGGCATATGGCCTTGTAGAGTCCCAACTCCAGCGCATCGTCCAGCGTGGTGCGATGCAGGGCATAGTCCCATTTTCCGGCGCGGATCTCCTGCACCCGTTCGTTGAAAAGGTTCTCCTCGCCGTTATGGGTCGAGATGACGCGCACCTGCCCACCCCACATGAGCAGGGCCATGCTGGCCTTCAGCACCTCTTCGAGGTCGTCCACGAAGGCCGCCTCGTCGATGACCACGCGCCCCTGCTTCGACCGCAGGCTACGCGCCTCCGACGGCAGGGTCACCACCTCGTTGCCGCTGTCGAAGCGGATGCGGTAGACCAGCACGTCACGATCAGGGTCGCCGAGCAGACGCAGGCCGTCCTCTATCTGCCCGGCGACCACGTTCAGCGCCCGCGCCCACCACGCGCAGTCCTTGATGAACTGCTCGGTCATGTCCTTGTTGTAGGCGAGGTAGTAGGTCGACTGGCCACCGCCTTCACGGGTGACGGACGCGGCGAGCACGGCGTCGAGGGCCTCGGCCCAGCTTGCACCGATGCGGCGGCTCTTCTCCCACCATTTGACCGGATGCCTGTCGTTGATCCACGCACGCTGGTAGCCCAGCAGGATGTCGGGGTCGGTGTGCATGTGTCCTCACGCGGGAAAGAGGGTTGCAGCGGACAGAACGCGGGCCGCCATCATTTGAGTCCCAACGCCTCGCGCAGGGTCTGGACGATGTCGACGGGGATACCACGCGAGCGTTCCGCCTCCGGCGTCTCGTCCGGGGCGACGGTACGTTCCAGCGTCGCCAGCAGGTCGAGGCAGCGTTGCACCTCTTGCAGGGCGCGCAGGTCTACCGCTTCGGGCCGGGCCAGCAGCATGTGCAGCCGTCGCTCCACCGCCTTGCGCACGGCGGACACGGCATCGGCCCGCGTGTGGATGGCAGGCAGTTCGCCCGTGGTGGCATCGGACAGGGTCTGCCCCTGCCGGGCGGCCTCGGCCTCTTTCAGGGCCAGCGATTCCAGCGCGGAGACGGCGAAGGCGTTCTGTGCATCCGGCTTGGCCAGCAGGGCCTTCAGGGTCTTCGAGCGCGCCAGCACCTTGTCGGCGCGGATCTCGCTTTCAGCCTGGGCGAGTTGTTCCCGCTTGTCGCGCCAGCCGTACTTGTCCGCCCAGCGGCACAGGGTGGAGACGGCCACCCCGGTGCTCTCTGCCACGCGCTCGAACGACAGGCGGTCGACGCAGTAGAGTTCCTGCGCCCGCCACACGGTTTCCGGCTCATGTTCGCGGCCCATGTGTCACTCCGCTAGTCGCCCAGTTCGCGGTTGAGGATGCCCAGCTTGTGGTCGAGGGCCTGCAATTCGCCAAGGCGCTCGTACAGGGCCATGGCCACGTCGAGGAACTGCTCGCGGTCGAGGGTGCCCACCTCTTCGGCGATGGGCAGCGACAGTCTCACCCTGTCGCGCAGAGCCTCGCAATCGACCGCCTTGCGCTGGCGCTGCTGGCGCAGTTCGACACGCTGCCCAAGGTACTGGGTGCGTTCGCTCATTTCTTCCCCCTTGCTGCCTCGCGCACGGCGGGGCACATCATGTTGTTTTCGATGAGGCTCAACACCCGCTCCATGGTGCGCGTGTTGTTGACCACCACGTCCTGCAGGCCGGTGGCGATGCGCTCGTATGCTTTCACCAGTTCCACATTGTCGCGGTAGTATTGGGCCGTCTCCTGCTGGTGGTCGCCCAGCTCGCGCAGCACGGTCTGCATGTCGGCCCGGTAGCTCTCCAGCTTGCAGGCCGAGTCTTCGCGCATCTCCTTCACCATGTCGGCCACGTCGGAGCGGTAGGTCTCCAGCAGTTCGCCCTGCCGTCTGCTGCGCAGGTGGTCGAGGATGAGCACGGTGATGAGCACGGCGGCAGGCCCGGCCAGCATGAGCGACACGAGGCCGGGCACGCCGAGTTGCTGCAGGATGCCCGCGATCATCTGCAGGGCTTCGACAAGTTGTGTGATGTCTGCGGGGTTCATCGGTTCTCCATAGGTGCGGTTTGGGCGCGGTAGCAGTCCACAGCGGCCTCAAGGCCCTTGGCGTAGCCGCGCAAGGCGTCGTCGCGTTTCAGCAGGGCCGCCACGTTGGGCGGTGCATCGAAGGGGAGCGTGCCGTCCAGCATGGGCAAGACGGGCCGAACCGGGGCCGGGCACGGCTGCGTTGCCACGACGAGCACCGATGGCGGCGGCGCAGGACGTGAGGCACACCCCGTCAGCCCGCAAAGGGCCAGCATGCTACCAAGGACGGTTGAGGCGAGCAGCGGCTGCATGGCGCGTGGCATCGTCGACAACCTCCTGCGCTTCCGCATCGGTGCGGGGGCGTGGCTTGACGTTGGTCATGATGGCGGTGCGGGCCGCGAAGTCCGCGCGGGCCTCTGCCTCTCTCTCCATGCACGCCTCGGCGAGTTCTGACAGGGCGCTGGTTGCCCCGTTGGCCAGTTCCAGTGCTCGGGCGGCTTCGCTCAACTTGTCGCGGAGCTCCGTTTCACGGGCCACGGATGCCGCGTAGAGCTTCTCGCGCAGGTCGAGCATGCTGCCGAGGTAGTCACAACGCGCGGCCAGAACAGCGACCGTAGCGACAAGCGCCGCGCACAGAAGCACGCCACGCAATGCCCATAGTTGGTGCAGGATGAGCCTTACGCTAGTCATGCCGACCCCCTTCACTGCATATGCCCCCGCCCCAGCCCGCCGCCATGTAGGCGGGTTCCAGCGTCAGCAGGATGCGCCGGGGGTAGCCCCGGTTCTCGGTCAACGCCGCACGATTGCGTCCGGCGTTGACGGTCTCCACGTTGTCCCACCACCGCCGGGCATCCAGTCCGCGTGCGGCGGCAAGCCGGGCATCGCGCTGCACCCAGCCGAGGCCGCCGTTGTAGGCGGCCAGCGTCATGGCCATGCGGTCGCAGGGCGTGACGGCCTGCACCCGCTGCCATAGCCAGCGGTCGTAGGTGACAAGGGCGCGGAGTGACCACGCGGGGTTGAACGGCAAGGGCTTGCCCGTGTCCGGGGCCACCTGCGGCAACCAGCGGGCGGTTGCGGGCATGAACTGCGCCAGCCCCTGCGCGCCCACCGGCGACACGGCGTCGGCGTTCCACGTGCTCTCTTGGTGGATCTGCGCGGCGAAGGTGGCTGTGGGTGCAGACATCCCCCATTGCACACGTGCTTCACGAATGAGTTGATAACGGTGCTGGAGGGCTTGCGCGGGGATGGATGGGGCGGCCTTGGTGACTGATGTCCACATGAGGGCCAGCACCAACAGCAGGCAACAACCCATGCAGGTGGGCAATGCGGGGTAAGAACGCACCTTCATCACAGCCCCAGCCCCACGGCCAGCATCGCCACTGCCATGACGGCGGCCCGGCGAAGGCTCGCGGCGATGAACAGGCGCTGGCAGTTCTCCACCACCGGGTAGTCCTCAACGCCGTCGCTGAACTCGTCCTCGTCCTTCCATTCGTACACGAGGTACGAATCCGGGCGTGCGTACGGAAAGGCCCAGCGGTCGAGCCAGTAGCCCCCTGTCCCCGCAAGGGAGAGGAGCGATCCTTTGTAGATGATGACGGGTAGCTGCTGCGGAGAGAAGAGGCCCACCAGCCCCAGCAGCAGGACAGAGAGGGCTAGGCACCAGCCCATGCGGGGCAGGCGGTGGAACAGGGAAGCAAGCGAGGGGAAGAAACGCATATGATCCTCCTTTTTAGGGAGGATCATAGCGACATGGCAGGATGTTTCCTGAATTGGTGGAAGCTGTGGAGGGTTATTCCTCCCAGTTCTCCATCATCGCCCGCACATCCTCGGAAGGGACGCGCACGGGGGCCTCTTTCAATCGGCGCAGTCTGCCCTCGGCTATCCAGTTGTATATCTGGCCGGGGCTGACGTTCAGGCAATAGGCCGCCTGATGCACGTTGAGCAGGCGCAGTCTTGTGACCATCTCCTGCGGAGTGAGCGTGAAGGGCCGCTCTTTGCTGACGGGGTAGCGCACGGGTAGCGGCGGCTGGAAGCCGTTGGGCCTGTTCAGGCTGCAACGCCTGCCACAACCGAGGCAGAGGAACACGTCCGCCCGGTGGAACCAGTACGGGCCGCCGCTCTTCGGCGCATTGCGTCCGGGTATGGGCAGGCGGGGGCACTCCAGCGCGTCGTAGACACTGGCATCCACATCGCCACGGTAGGGCCGCCAGCCGCCCGCAACCAGCTTCACCACGTCATCAATCAGTGTCGCCATGGCAGCCTCCTTCTGTCTGCATAGGCAGCAGGTCGATGATTTCCTTGGCCTGTGCGGTGAACACGGGCAGGCAGGTTGCACAGAGCGAACTGTTGCGCACCATGCACCGAGCGCAGGCGTGTTTACGAAGAATCTGCATGATGCCCTCCACCGTGGGGACGGATGCTACGCGGCGCTGCAACGCCGAGCGAATCCGGTTGGCCTGCCGGGTCATGTCCCCGGCATAGCGGCCTGAAAGAACCTGATAGACCGTGCCGCGTGGCAGCCCGGTCGCCTTGCAGAACCGGTGCGCCGACCCGTAACGTCGCCTGATCTCATCCGCCAGCGCCGCCCGCTCTCCATCCGTCATGCTTGGCCCTTGCGCCGTTGCGCGTGCAGGCGGGTTTCGAGGTCGGCAAGCAGGGTGCGCAGATGGCGCTCGTCTTCGAGCCAGCGAAAGGCATCCACTCCGAACGAACGGCGGACACGGGTGTCGAGGCTGGTCATGTCGTACCCGAGTTCGCGCCACATCGCGGCGATCTTGCGCTTCAGCGCGGCCAGTGGCCCTTCGGGGATCTCGTACCAGTCCGAACGCCGCCCGGCGGCCTTGCGCCGGAAGGGCTTGCCTTCACGGGGAGCATCCTTGGCCGTGAACGAGGCTCCCAGCGTGGCGAGATGGTCACACAACAGGGCCAGTTCATGGTCGTTGAGTTCCTTGCGCGACTCGCGACCGAAGAGGTTGCGGAGCATGGCGCGGAACGTCTCGTCATCGAGGCCGAGTTGCTTCACGGCGATGGCCGTCTTGGCCAGCATGGCCCTGCGCTGTGCGGGATGCGTTCTCATCTTGCATGACTCGCTTGATGTTTCAGGATGCACGCCTCGGCGGGCACCATGACGACGCCTCGCCCGTACAGATGCACGCCCACGTACCACCGTCCGTCACGCCCCTGCATCGGTGCTTCCGTGACCACATGGGTCACCTCGTGCGGGGATTCCTCGCCGCCAGTGGGCGCGGAGACGCGCACTCCACGCCCGAGGGCCTCCGGGCGGTCTGGCGTCCGGGCCGCCGTATCTAGATCGCCACCGAAGAGATGCTGCGCCACCACGGCGGCGATCTCATCGGTACTGAAGAAACGCTTGGCCCCGTGTGTGCCGTCCATCCACTTGCGCCCCACGCGGATGCGGTAGAAGCCTTCCGGCCCCTCCCACTCGCTGGCGGGGAAGAACTCAAGGGTGCGGCCTGTGTTTGCGCTGTTTCTGACGCAAAGTGACGCCACTTTTTTACGATGTTCGGCCATGTCCTTACCTTTGGCTTTCGGCTGCTCGTCAGGCCGGAGCCGCCACGCTCCGACGACCGCCCCGCACCGGGGGCGGTTTCGCTATCCAAGGGCTTCGCGCAGGTCTTTTCCCGCCTTGAACGTCACCACCCGCCGGGCAGGGATGGCGATGGACTCGCCCGTGCGCGGGTTGCGCCCGGCGCGCGCGGCACGCTCGACCGATCGCAGCTTGCCCAGCACAGGCAGGGGCACGTCGCCCCCTTCGAGCAGTTCCGCAGCCGCCACGTCCCCAAAGACATCCAGAGTGCGCTCGACATCACGGCGCGTGATCTTGCAGCCCGTCCGTTCCAGCGTGTTCTGCACCGCCGACACGAGTTCCTTCCTGTTCATGGTCTCCTCCTTTTCAATTGAGGCGCAACACGCGCCGCACCTTTGCCTTGCAATGTCCCGCTGCCACCAGCACCTTGCCCGCCTCTTCACGGATGGCGTGGTCGATGCCCATGCGGGCCTCCACATGCTGTTCCCTGTAGGACTTGAGCCTCGACAACTCCGGCAGCCGTTCCGGTTGCAGGGTGCCATCCTTCAAGACCCGTTCGGCGTAGAGCCGCCCGAAGCGCGTGATGTCGATGCCATAGCGTTTCATGCTGACTCCTTCCGCCTTCAGGCAGCGGTATCCGCCACTTCTTCACGATTGATTTCGATGTAGAACGCATCCGTGGTGCGGCGCTTGAGACCCACCATTTCCAGCCGTTCGTCGGGCCATCCCTGCATGGCCTCCTTGTTCACGTCCTCCTTGATGCGGATGCCTTCGCTGATGCCGAACTGGCGCAGGCGCTCCAGCGTCATGTCCTTGGTGATCTTGCTCATCTGCACGATCTGCGTGGAGAGCCGGAAGCCTATGGTGCCGAAGCCAAGGTCGAGGCTCTTGCGGTCTTTGAACATCTCCGTCTTGTTCAGGGTGGCGAAGGTGGCCACGCCGTCTTCCAGTTCCTTGCGGCGGGCGAGGAGCGGCGCACTCTTCTGGCTGGCACGGGCCTTGGCGGCATCGATGGCCTCGTTCATCTGCGCCTCGATCTCACCCACCTTGCGGTCGATGGTGGCGATCTCGGCCAGTGCCCCCTCGGCCTGCCGGATGTCCGCCACGATGACGGGGTTGGGCTTGCGTCTGCTCATGCTAGATGCCTCCTTCATGCTTCGCGCCCGGCGCGGGCACGGTCAGTTCACGTTCAAGGGTCTCGGCCTGCCCGGCTGCGTCGTCCAGTTCGTTCTGTACGCAGCGGATGAGGCCCCAGCTTTCCTCGCTGACCTGTCCGGCCAGCACGCCCAGCGCGAGGCGGGCGTCCCTGATCTTGGCGGCGACCATGTTCATGCCTCCGTGATTTGCGGGGTGTCGGCCCCTGTGGTGCAGAAACGTGCGGTGAGCACCGCAAGCTGTTCTTGGATCCTGTTCCGGGTACGGGGTTTGTCCGGGTCTTCCAGCAGCAGGATACGGCACAGTTGGGCCGTGGCCTTGCGCTCGTCCTCGTAAGGGTCGGGGATATCGACAGGGGGCCACGGGGTCTGGCGATGGTCACGCCCTTTGGCGGTCGTGCGCCACAGGTTGGCATTGCCTTCCTGCCCGCTCTTGGCGATGTACCCTTCGCTTTCGAGCCAGCGGGTGTAGCGTCCCACGGCAGTGGCATCCACACGAGCGATCAACGCGATGTCTTGACGCTTCCAGCCCACGCTCTGGATGCGGATAGCCCGCCACATGCGCACGTAGCTTTCCCCCCGGCGCGATGGCTCCTTGCCGGGGATGAAGAGCCACACCCCACGGCCCACCTTCTCTGTCTCGCCGCGCGTGGCGAGGATGAGCAGCCTGCGCCGCAGCAACTGCTTCTGGCTCTCCGTCGTCAGGCCAAGGGCTTCCGCCAACTGGGGCACGGTCACCGTTTCCTTGCCCGTGGGGCAGAACGCACGCAGGGCGGCGCGCAGGGCGTCCATGGCATCGCTACGCATGCTGCCCCCTCCGGGGTGCCCTCGAAGCCGAAGAACGGGCTGCGGGCATGGCGGCCCGCACCAGTGCCTCGTCCACCTCCGTGGTGTCATGCGCCCGTGCTGCCGACTCCACCGAGAGCATCAGGTTGTGGATGCGGCGGAAGTTGCCCTTGGCCTGCTTGTGGATGAGGCCCGCCGCGCCGGGGGTGAGCACGATCTCCGCCGCCTCAAGGGCGAAGAGGCTCACGTCGCGCGGCGTGATGCCGGAGAACGGCACCCGGTATTCTTCGGGGATGCGGTCGTCGATGCGGGTGCGCTCTGCCAGCTTGCCCGGCAGGTGCTGCTCACCGATGAGCACCACAGGGCACCCGGTGATGTCGTGGATGTCGCGCAGGTCTTCGAGCCTGCGCAGGTCGAGCCTGTCGGCCTCGTCCACGTAGACGGTGGCGGGTTCCTCTTCGAGCGCTCGCAGGATGTCGGCCCGGCAGCGGTGCGACCCGTGCGGGCGCGTTCCCTTCACCTCCCAGCACAACTCCTGCAGGAATGCGTGCTGGCTCATACCTTCCATGGCGCGCAGGAAGACCCCGCCCCGCTGGGCATACAGGCTGTGCGCCGCGATGGTCTTGCCAGCGCCTGCCTCACCCCACACGGCCACCATGCCGGGCCGCCCGCGTTCCGTGTCCTCGGCCTGCTTCACGGCAGCGCGCAGGCGCGTCACGTTGTCCGTTTCGATCAGGATGCCTTTTTTCATGCGTGTGCCTCCTCCATGGCCGCCAAGCGAGCGTTCAGGCGGCGTTGCTGTTCGTAGCGCGGCAGGGCCACTTCAAGGTATTCGGGCGTCTGCTCGTAATCTCTCTTGAAAGCCGCGTCTGCCGGTGTCAGGGGCAGGCCCTGCACCTCGGAAACCTGAAAAAGGTACTCGTAGCGTTCGAGCGCGGAGCCGAAGAACGTGGGCGCGTCGTAGGCGGGCCGGGCCGCCATGGCGGCCTTGTGCTCTGCCAGCATGGCCTCGTGCGCGTGGCGCTCCTCGTCGGTGATGACGGGCGCGGGGCATGACTCCGGCAAGGCTTCAGGGGCACGGGCAGAGACGGTCAGACGCTCCATGCGCTGGCGGGTCTCGGGTTTGACCACCGTCTCGAGCAGCGCGCGGGCCGTGCCGCCCGCCAGATGCTCCTGCTCGCGCCGGATGGTGAGCGCGTCCGCAAGGGCCTGCTGGTCGCTCTCGTCGCCGAGGTAGTAGGCGGCGGGGTGCAGCGTCTGCATCTCCTTGGCCTCGGCGATGAAACGCCCGTCCGTGGCGTAGACGAGTACGCTCTGCGGGCGCTGCGCGTCGTAGCGGATGATGGCCGGGTGCTTCTTGCCGTAGAGTTCGGGGGCGAAGTAGCGACGCCCCATGAGGCGCACCGTGCCGCCCCGGTCGATCTCGCGCACCTCGCGTTCCAGCATCCACATGTTCAGGCGGGTCATCTCCTCGCCGTCGAGGCCGGGGCCGCGTCCTGCGGCGAAGACCTCCTGCGGTGTCCGGCCCTTGAGGTGCCCTCGGGCAGGTCGACGTACATAGGTGTCGAAGAAGTGGGCGATGGCCGCATGCGTCTCTTCCAGCGTCAACGGGCGTCCGCCCATGGCTGCGTAGAGCTTGCGGTGCGTCACTTCGCCCCGGTGCATCCGGGCGGGCTTGGTGTCGATGCTGCGGCCCGTGTACGAGGGCACCCAGTTCTCAAGCTCGTGGAACGTGCCGAAGAACCGTTCGATGGGCTTCGACTGACCGTGGTAGGCCCATGCGTGGATGACCTGAATGCCGAGGTCTTCGTACAGGCCCACGATCCCGGCCTGCCGGAAGTCGGCGCAGCCCTTGAAATGCTTGGCCCGGAACGCCTTGCCGTTGTCGAGGTAGGCGATGCGCGGAATCTTGCCGAGGCGCAGGCATGCCCGGCGGAGGGCCGAACTGATGCAGGCCGTGTTCTCGGTGGGCATGACCTCCCAGCCCAGCGGGTAGCTGCTGGCCCCGTCGAACCAGAGCAGCAGTGTCATGCGGCAGGGCTTCCCCGTTTCGGGATGGACGGACTCGAAGTTCAGCACGTGTCCGTCCGCGATGAGGATGTCGCCCACCTCCACCAGCCCCCAGTTGCGCTCGAAGTAGATGGCTGCCTTGTCGTTCCACGCCTTCTTGCCTTCGCGGATGAACGTCCACTCGGCGTAGCATTCCTGCATGTACTGCCCCACGAAACGGCGAATGGTCGCCGGGGCGGGGATGTGCAGCCCTTCGGCCCGGCAGCGGGCCACGGCTTCGTTGCACACGTAGCTGATGGCGGGATTGTTGATGTTGAGGGCCAGCCCGAGGATGATCTGGCGATGCCTCTCCGTAAGCAGCGACCGCCCCCTGTGGGCGATGCCCCGCTTGTCGGCGATGGCCAGCACGTCACCCGCGCGGCGCTGCTGCACCTTCCAGCGCTCCAGCGTCTTCCAGCTGGTCGGGCCGATCTGTTGCAGCAGTTCAGGCCATGCCCCGCCTTCGTAGGCGGCCATGAAGTCGGCCCGGCTCCTCGCGGAGGTGCCATGCCTACGCAGCCAGTGCGTGTATTCGCGGACGAGGTCGGCGCGGGCCAGAGCCTTCTGGCGGCGCTTGGGGTCGATGGCGACCACGCTGGCGACATCGTGGGCCGTGACGGCTGGTGATGCGGCGGCGGGCGTGGCGATGGCGTTCCGCACTTCGGCGGCCTGTATCGCCAGCACTGTGTCTTCGGGCATCGAACTCACCAGCCACTCATTACCGCCGCCACGGCCCGGACGCTTACGCGACGTCCAGCCCTCGCGCTTGGCGCGCCACTCCATGCCCTGTCTGCTCAAGGACAAGAGTTCTGCCAATTCGCGAGTCGTGTATGCGTCTTTGTTCGTCTTCATTGCGTCCACCGTTGCGGGTTGCCTGCTGTGGTTAAATGGTGCCCGGCTTGTGCCGCGCCGGGCTGCGTCCCGCGTGACTTGCGGTATTCGCCGTTACATCTCTCCGAGCCGGAAACTCCCTACGGCTCGTCCTACACGGTCGCGGTAGCGGGCCATCTGGCGCTCAAACACACATGCGTGCGGGCGCTCTGTGGCTCTAGGTGAAAAACTGCGGGAGCATCCTCTAGTAAGGCTCATTGAAAACCGGGCCGAACAAAGTGCCTCCGGCGTCGACGATGGCTTGCATCAACAGCCAGTAGTGGAAGGGGACTTTCTGCTCCTCGAGGAGGTCTGCCACGGCGAAGAATCTGTTCTTGAGAATGGGGTCGGCGTGCAGAGTCTGGAGCATCAAGTGGGTGCGAGGGCCTAGCCAAGGGTAAGGGTCAGCTTTGTGCTCGGCACGGTTCTCGGTGTTCTCCGACGGAGCCGTTTCAGTGCGTGAAGCACGCTGCCACCGGCTGTGGATGGCATCCGCATCGCAAACATGCGAGGCGATTGGGCGCACTTCGACAGTCGCCACATAACCACTGGGTAGCCAGAGCCTGCTTGCGACGGTGCCAAGCACGAGGGTAGCGTCAGCCTCATTCAGCATATTGTTCGCCAACGCCTGCATCACATCGCATTCCCCTTTTTGCAGGCGTTCCAGCAGATCGTTCGGGGTGTTCTTGGTCATCACGCCACCTTCCCTTCCGTGACTTCTTCAAACTTCGCAGGATCGCAGAGGTACTTTTCCGGGACACCGATTTCCCGCAGAGCCTGAAGCACTCGCGGACTGTGCGTCATGCCGCTGATGGTCTTCGACACGGCCTGATTGCAGACGCCTATCTGCGCCGCCAGCGAAGTCATGGTCAGCCCGCGCCGTTCAAGCTCCTCGCGAATGCGGAAGCGCATCTTGGCCCGCGCGGCACCGCACTGCCGTCTGCGTGTCGTCATCACGTTCATATGTTCTCCTCCAGCATCTTCTTGCGCTTGCGAACGGCCTTCTCTTCAAGGCAGGCACGCCCGTAGTCGCGCTGTCGCTTGTCTTCTGCTGTCATCACATCCAGCCCCAGCACCTTCAGGGCAGCACGAAGCGGAGCCGGGTCGCCCGTGGCTTTGCAGAACACCACAACAGCCAGGAGTGACGGCGTGTGTTCCCGGTCGGAGGGCGAAAGCCACTTGTCGAGCAAGTCCTTGCTGATGGTTTTGGTGTTCCCTTGCGTCAGGCGCACCCCGGCGTTGGTCGCTAGCGCATTGATGCGGTCGACCAGCCTTTTCCGCCCTTCGGCATCGGCCCCGGCAGCGCGGTTCATGGCTGCGCGTATGGCAGGCATGACACCGGCTAGCGCACCGTTGTCGTCGTCGAAGAGGGAGAGTTGCCGCATGAGAAACACCGTCCGTCAGAGTGAGGGGTTAACGTCCAATCATTATCAGGCTGTGGACATTGACCCGTAAGCGCGGGCGGTTTAGGTAGGGTTAGCGAAACTTTTTCCTAACCACCCGCAAGGCAAAAATACACTTTTGGACGGCATAATCAAGCAAAAGTTGCCTTGCAGGTTTAGCTCTATGCTAAAAGTTGCAAATACGTGTTAATTCGTAGAGTTGCACGAATCCAAAACTTGCAACTTAATTTGCAGGTTCTACCCATGAAAGATGCAAGCTGGGAAGAAATCCTTTCCCGCCTCAATGAGGCGACTGAAACCAGAAGTGACGCCGCATTAGCCGCAGCGCTGGGGCTCTCTCATCAAGCGATTTACAGCGCAAAATCAAAAGGTCGAATCCCTCCTGCATGGATTTATGAGGCAGCAAGAAGATACGATGTATCAGCTGATTGGCTTTTCTTTGGGCGAGGGAGAAAGAAGGTGGCCGACCCCGATGAATCCGCAGATCCTTCCCCTACACTAGAGAAAGCAGAGGTTGCTCGACGGCTCTTGGCCACCAGACAGGCAACACCTCTTGATGTGGAGCATGACGGAATCATCGAATGTGCTGATTGCCAGATTATGATGATGCCCATGGTCGAAGCCCGTCTGAGTGCGGGCACTGGCAGTTTTGAGACGGGTGCAAACGTAGAACGTCGTTACGCATTCCGCATGGACTTCCTCATGCGTAAGGGGTGTCCCTCTCAAATGGTTCTCATGCGCGTGGCGGGTGACAGCATGGAGCCGGAAGTCAAACACAACGACGTTGTGCTCATCGACCAGAGTCAACTCACCCCACGGCCAGGGGCTCTTTACGCAGTGGGGGTTGAAGACATGGTTTATCTCAAGCTTATCAATGCCACTCCCGGCAAGCTCGTGATGACCAGCTACAATGCTGCGTATCCTCCTCTTGAAGTCGACGCGCGCGGAGACCTCGCGAACGGTATCCGCATCATTGGTCGAGCTGTTTGGGTGGGGCGCGAACTGAGCTAGAAAAATCAACTGCACAAAAAAGCCCCGGTAATTTGCGTCTATTTCAGCGCAAACTCCGGGGCTTCCTTTTCTCATCTTGAGTGACAAATCGCAGAGCTTTTGCAGTCTCGTGCTCAACTCTTTAAGCGTGGGCAGATTGAGGCTCCCGCTCGTCTTTAACCCGCATCATTCCTAGATTCTTCCGACATCCTTCCTATTGGATCTAGGCCCCATGCCCTTTCTCAACTTCCGCTAGCCCCTATATTGGCATTGTGTAGCGGGAAAATTGGCACTGGAAAGTACGGTAAAAAGCCCCGGTAGCATGCTGGCTGGGAGCTCCGCCTTGGGCTAGTTTTGGGCCATGTTTTGATCGGTCTCGGCGAAGCGGTTTGATGTCCTCTCATGGTACCCGGTGGAGAGCTCGATTCCGACGAATCGTCTGCCTGTATTGATACGGCACCGCTTGCGGTTCGAGTTCGGGGCGTGCGCGACAAATTGCGTCGAATATAGCCCCGTTCGAGGGAGTGAAGGTGGTGGGCTGAATGTGCTGAGCTAGTTATGGCCTGACAGGATGCCCTCCGAAAGGAAGTGGTCATGCTGTGCCCGACTGGGTAGCGATGAGGTCGCGACACTTCATCAGTCACCAGCAAGGAGGCCAACATGCCCACTGGCAGGAAGATAAAACGAAGGAAGTTGAGCCTGCTAGAGCTTGCAAGCGGACTGGATGGCGAGAGCAAGGGGGCCGTATTATTGGAGTATCCGGGGCTGCAGTTCGGTGAAATCCGCGAGCGCCATATTTAAACCCGGTGCAGCGGCTATCTGGTGGCTTTGGATACGTTTTCGTGGGGAAAGTCTATCTGCAATCAGCCATCGACTGTCACATCCGCTACGCCTTCAGCTGGCTGTACACCAGTAAGCTGCCGGTTCCGGCGTTGCATATGCTCAACGAGTCTGTCCTGCCCTTTTTCGACGGCACGACATGCCAGTCGTTACGGTGCATTCAGATAATGGCCGGGAATTCTGCGGACGCCACGACAGGCCACCCCTACGAGCTGTTCATGCAACTGGAAGGTGTCGAACATCGGACAATCCGGGGCAGCGTCCGCAAAGCAACGGCCTTGTGAAGCGAATGCTCAGGACATTGCTTGATGAATATTTCAGGATTCAGGGGCAGAAAAACTGGGTGAGTCACTGGGTGAAATGCAGACAGACCTTGATGCCGACTTGCGCCACTTCAACCACAAGCGGGCACACCAAGGCAGAAACATGAACACCCGGACACCCTATCAAGCCTTCCTTGATAGCCTTCCCGAAGGGGAGCCGAAAGAAGACAACGAAGGACACTACGCAGTCTGATCAGCTCTCCAGCCGGTATGGCAAGTGTCAGTTGAATGCTATTTCTGCGCAAGTATTGCTTGCAAAATATTGTTGCGTACTTTGTGATAGTAAACTATTGTCACACGTTTTTTTGTTGTTTTTAGCGCGGCAGCTATTTAGGCCGTATGCGTTTCTGTGCGTAGATGACGAGCAGATTGACCTGCTTTATAGGCTTTTGCGGATGGTTAAGTGGCGTCACCTTAAACACTATTGATGAGTACTCTAGTCTATGGTTTTTACATCGTTAACATTTATTTTCTTAATTTTACCGCTTTTTTTAGCTCTAGATGCTAGCGCAAAGTCTTCAAGAATCGACATTCGCAATGCCGTTCTCCTCTTTGTCAGCGTTGTCTTCTATACGTGGGGGGAAGGGGCAAACGTATTCATCCTTATCCTGATGGGTATTATCAATTATATTGCGGGTGAAGTCATACATAAAGCAGACAACAAAAAGCCTTACCTCATATTGTTTGTAACTCTCAATCTTTTTACGCTGTTCTCATACAAGTTTCTCTGTTGGGTGGTTGCTGCGATTGCTCCTGGGGTTCAGTTTCCAAATATTGCTATGCCCCTTGGTATTAGCTTCTTTTCGTTTCATGCAATGAGCTATTTGTTCGATATTTATAGTGGTACAACAAAACCAGCTAGAAATATTAATGAATTTTTGACCTATTTTTGTATGTTTCCCCACCTCGTTGCGGGCCCTATAGTGCGATTCGCACAGGTAAAGAGTGATCTTGAAAAACGAGGGCCGAGCCGCGAACTTGCTATTTTCGGTGCCTACCGGTTTCTCTTGGGTCTGAACAAGAAAGTACTCATAGCAAATACGGTGGCTCCAGTCGCCGACACAGCGTTCCTGCTTTGTAAGCAAGGAGAGTTAAGCAGTCCTGACGCTTGGGTAGGTATCCTTGCCTATGCAGTGCAGATATATTTCGATTTTTCAGGTTATTCGGACATGGCCATCGGCTTGGCTGCCCTTGCAGGGTTCCATTTCGAAGAAAACTTCAAAAGACCTTATTCGAGTTTGACAGTCAGGGAGTTTTGGCGACGCTGGCACATTTCTCTGTCGACGTGGTTTAGGGACTATCTCTATATCCCGATGGGAGGGAATGCTCTAGGACGCACAAGGACATACGTTAACCTTGTCATGGTGTTCTTCTTGTGCGGACTGTGGCATGGTGCAAACGTCACTTTTATCGTGTGGGGGTTGTGGAATGGCTTTTTTCTTGTCTTTGAGCGAGTAGCATCAAAGTTTACATCCTTAAGAATGCCAAGCCCAGCATTGAAGGTTTATTTTGTTTTAGTGACCCTCATCGGGTGGGTGTTTTTTAGGTCAGAAAATATTACACAGGCAATGGATTATATTGGAAGCATGTTTTCAAGCGGTGGATCGTTTACGCTGACAATTTATCATGCTGGTGCAATGGGCGTTCTTGCTGTTGCTCTCATGCTGTGTGCTGTCCCTGATAAGTATATTCCTTGTCCAGATTCTGCTAATCCAGATGATTTTTTTGTTGCACCATATGCAGCTCAAGCGGTGTTATCTTTTTTTTCAGTTGCAATGCTTCTTAAAAACATGCGAAATCCTTTTATTTATTTTAATTTCTGATATGACTAAGCAACGTATAACGATCATGCTTTGTGCCGTTCTTTTTTGTGCGGCACTCGGTGTTTATGCTCCGTTGAAGTCTTCAGTCCTTGAGACTGAACGGCGATTGGCGTCAGCTTTTCCTGAGTTGCCACATGGTATTTCTTCAGGAAAAATTAAAAAGTTTTGCGCTGGAATAGATAGATTTTATGCAGACCATTTCCCACTGCGCAGTACTATCCTTAGTGCTGCGTCCGTAATCTTCGCCTACACAGGCAATCACTATGATACGAGCAGGTGTTATCAAGGAAAGAGTAATTGGCTGTTTCTCGGGAATGATTATAGTAAATGCGTAGACAAGCTCACAGGTAAAGAAAGTCTCAATGAAAACCAGATAGAGCGCATGGCAGCGAAATATTCACGGCTGCAAAGGCTTGTCGATAGCGGGGCGTCCCAGTTTTTAATCTTGATAGGACCTAATAAATCAACGATTTATGGAGAGCATCTTCCGGGTTTTATATTCCCTTCGCGCGTACGATATATATCTCCTCTCGTAGCCAAGCTGCGAGCAATGAATATTGATGTCTATGACCCGACAGAACGCCTTATGTCTTTCAAATCAAATCGTCTTCTTTACTACAGAACTGATACTCATTGGAATCTGCTCGGAGCATACGTTGCATTTGAAGGCTTGCGCGAGTACGCAAAATGGCCACCCCTCTTTCCGGCTACGTTCAAAAATGTGCCTAGTAAGCATGGCGATCTTGTTAATATTGGAGGGTATACTTCTTTTCATATTATAGATGATGATACTTTTTCTTTAAATGACTTCCACATACAGTCTTCACCTAGCCAAGACGATACAATTACTACTGTTCAAGCGAGCAGTGATAAGGCCGTATGGGTGTTTGGAGATTCCTTTACAGAAGCACTTAAGCCGTTCATACAGGCACAATTTCGAACGGTGCGGTACTTCAAGCATGATGACTTTAAAAAGGTTATGAAGTCGGACGCACCTCGTCCTGACATTGTGCTGTGGGTTGTCGTTGAGCGCAACTTCGCAGAATAGTAGTAGTTTTAGAATGGTCTTCTGCCTTTACTCCGTCAAGTCTACCATGGATAAGCCCGGAGTCGCGGCTTCAGTGTTTTCACCCTTCATCGGTCTTCGGTATTCCTCTGGGCTTGTCCCGGCGAGGGAACTGTGCGGGCGCACGGTGTTGTACTCCTGCCTCCACGCCTCGATAATCCGTCCTGCCTCGGCTAGTGAGAAGAAGGCCTGAGCATTCAGGCACTCTTCCCGAAACCGGCCATTGAAGCTTTCGATGTGGCCGTTTTCAGTCTGCTTGCCGGGGCGAGAGGAACTCCAGCCTTACTCTCGCCCATGCGCCCACAGGTCTAGGGCCATCCGCTGAACTCCAGACTGTTGCCGGTGCGGATGACCGCCGGACACTGTCGCAGAGCTTTCAGCCGCTCCAAGCCTAGGCGATCCGCGCGCCTGTCGGGGAGTGCTCCGCTTCGATCGCCTGACAGCACCGAGCATAGCGGTCAACGACGGTCAGTATGCAAAGCCTGTGGTCGTTCATTAGACAGTCGCCCCATGAAATCCATGGCCCCAATGCTGATTCGGCCCCCTTGAGACATGGCGTCACCACCCGCAGAGGCTTATCCGTTTGCTGCGGTGCTCGAGCCTGAGGACAGCCCTTCCTCCCGATACACTCGAGCGACGCGCTTGTGGTTCACGACGAGGCCTTTGCGGTGCAATAGGGTCTGCAACCGTGGGCTGTCGACGCGCAGAAGTTCCTCGGTCAGGCCACGCAGACGGAGGCGCAATTCAACGTTGCAATCTTGTCCTGACGGTCGTCTGAAGGTCCGTCGATTCATCTCTATCAGCTGGCAGCCCGCCGCTCTGAAAAACGTGCACCTTGATGGCGTAACGCACGGCCAAGCTCTGCTCGGTGGGCTCTACCTGCTGTTTCCAAGGATTTCCTTGAGCACTTGGATGTTCAGGGGCTGCTTCGCTACGAGCCGCTTCAGGCGCTGGTTCTCCTCCTCAATCCGCCTCAAGTGACGCGCTTCGGACACGTCCAGTCCGCCGTACTTACTGCGCCACTTGCAAAACGTCGCGTCGGACATCACATGCTGTCGGCACAGGGACGCTACCGTCATCCCGACTTCGGCTTGCTTGAGAATTGCAATGACGTTCTCCTTGGTGAATCTGCTCTTTCACATGACGATGGAGTCCTTGGCCTGCGTCACGAACTAATAGCTGGATACATGGGGGGGAAAGGTCACGCAAGCCCGACGGAGAACGTCCTCCATCTGTCTGCACTGGCGGGCCACGGCACCATGGAGGTGGGTAAGGAGGTGTATGCGGCCTGCGGAGAGGGCAATGTCCCAGTAGCCCAGTAAACGCCGCGCCTGACGCTGAGGGCTGTGTCAGGAGGTGGTTTAGCCTGTCGACACGTGGCATCACCTGTCGACTGTCTTTACAATGCATTAGATGAACATGATCTTTCTTTACATCATGTTGCATTGCCGCGTCGGCAATGAGTTGTCGGAAGACCTTACAGTTGCCTGAAGTGGATGTCTTTTGTCGTAATTATGTATGATATAGCAGTATGTTAGTGTGTTATTTCTGGCGGTATGCAACTTGCAAATCGATGACATACTATGGAGGTTCTTATGAGACTTGTCGCTCTTTTTGCATCGTTTTGCATGATCGTGTCGCTTATGTTGTCACCGGTAAGGGCCTCGACGATCTATCAGATTGATGATGGCATCGGAGACGAGTCCATCGGCGTGACAACACCAGGCCTCTCGTGGACATGGATGAACAGTTTCAATGCCGTGGGAGGACAGGATCAGATAACCAGCGTGAGTATTATGTGGGGTCAGGTGAGCGACGGGCTTGCTGCCCTGGTCAAGATTTGGGACGATCCCAACAATGACGGCAACCCCAATGACCGGGTGCTCTTGAACACCCTTGAGGTTGTCATCTCCAACGCCAATACGGACGTCTTCAGTCTCTACGACATCGCCGATACGCTTGTGTCGGGTTCGTTCTTCGTCGGAGTGGAGATGGCTTCTGATTCGAATATGTACCCTGCCCGTATCGACTTTACCTTGCCCCACCAGCAAAGAAGCTGGGTAGGCACACTGGATGGGCAGATTGCCATGAACCTGATCGACAACTACGGCTACGCCGGAAACTGGATGATCAGGGCCAACGGTGCTGGAACCGCACCAGTGCCGGAGCCGTCAACCTTCTTGCTGCTCGGTTCGGGCCTGCTTGGGTTGTTCGCCTTCAGGGCTCGACCAGAGCGTGACTGGACTTGCCAGAATGATCAGCCGGGGGGCGCAAAGCTCCCCGGCTTTGTGTTGCTGGCGATAGGGAAGGTGCTGGAGGTTGGCCTTGGGCAGGTCGGCCTCGTGGTGCGGGGTGACGCACAGCACTCCACCGCGCGGACCGGGCGTGTCGCTCTTGCGCTGGGGAACGGACGTGGACAATGAAGGTTGCCTGCCCGGCATCCTCTCCCGTCCACACTGATATTGAAGCCGCTGATTGTGGCACCAGCACTGGGCAGATCGTCGCGCAGTCCGCGCAACAGGGCGTCCGGCGTCGTGCCTGTCGGTATGCGTCAGGCTGAAGCCGCTTTCGGCATGGGGCGCTCGGGTATGATGAGCAGATGTGCCTCTGACGCTGTGTGTTTGTCGCGGAAGGCGTAACGGCTGGCGTCCTCGCACAACACCTGCGGAGGATGCAGGGCAAGACAGGGCGGACAGCACGTCTGACGGAAGAGGGCTCATGTCTCATCCATGGTCTTGGCGTCCTGCGTCCTGAAGGCCTCGCCGCGGCGGATGGCCGTGCTGTAGTCGTTGCGCAGCGATGATTGTGGCGGGGGTGCGGCCTTCTGACCGTAACGTGAAAGCTCCACATGCATCGTGAAGCTGGTGATTGGAGCGCAGGGATTTGATTGCCCGTAGTGTTTGTTGCGTGCGTGAACGCGCTATGTAGTCCTTAAGCAGCATATGTCATGCATATGTTGTTTGTGAAGTGATGGAACATGGTCGTGTATGTCAACGGCAATGGCCATATAAAACGAGTGCGACATGATATTTTATGGTCATTCTGGAGTTTTGATATCTCTAGTGCGGTTGATGTGTTTTTTTTGATACTATTTAATCGATTTGAGTTTTTTTATTTTTGCACTCAATGCTTGTTGGGTTATGCCGAGAAGTCCAGATGCTACTGTCTGATTGCCACCAGATATTTCCATGGCTTTGCATATGAGTTTTGATGTCATCGTGTCGATGGCAGACTTGAGTGTGGGAAGATTTTCTGTTGTGAATTGTAAGGTTTCTAAATCGTCCGTTGTGCCTATTGATGATGTGAGCAATTTTGTGTCGCATTCGTTCATTATGTATTGTCTGAAAGAAGATGAGGATAGCATGTGTGAAGCATGATTCATGAATGCATCGGAAATCATGCCGCGAAGTTCTCGGATATTGCCGGGAAAGGCATAAGACCTGAGCAGATTGATTAGTTCCGGGTGGTATGACGGCGGCTTGCGTTTCTGTTCCCGTGCGTCAAGTTCGAGGAAGTGGTCGAGGAGGCAGGGAATGTCGCCAGGCCTCTCTCTCAGTGGAGGAATGTGTATCCTGTGTGTCGTGAGCCTGTAGTAGAGGTCGTCTCTAAAGAGTCCCCTGTGCCGCAGGTCGACGAGGTTCTTGAGGGTCGATGCCACGATTCGAACGTTGGCCTTCTTCGCGTTGTCTGACCCTACGGGGAAGTACTCCTTCTCCTGCAACAGCCGTAGCAGCTTGACCTGTGACAGTGCTGGCAAGTCGCCTATCTCGTCGAGGAACAGCGTCCCCCCCGCCGCCTTTTCGACAAGCCCTGCCCGGGGCGTGTCGGCACCTGTGAAGGCACCTCTGGAGTGTCCGAAGAGCGTGTCGGCGAAGACCGGGTCATCGAAAGCCGCGATGTTGACGGCGACGAACTCGCCCTTGCGTCCGCTCAAGCGATGGAGCGCCTGCGCGACAAGCTCCTTGCCAGTCCCTGTCTCTCCGGTGATGAGTATGGGCTTCGTGCTCGGGGCGACTGCCTCACAATACCTGAAGATTGCATGCATCTTTTGGTCCTGAGTGACGATATCTGAAAAGGCCTCAGGATGCCGTATTTCTCCATCCAGAAGAGATGCACGCAGAAGCCGATTCTCACGCTCAAGTTCCCGTCGCTCCAATGCCTGCTGAACCCTGTTGCGCAGATGGTCCTTGTCTACCGGTTTGAGAATGTAGTCCTGCGCGCCGTTGCGTATGCACTCAACCACCGAATCTATGTCGTTCACGGCCGTGATGATGATTATCGGTACCTCGGGCCGTCTGCGCTTTATCTCCTCGATGAGTTCAGTGCCGCTCACATGGGGCATGATGAGGTCCAGCAGTATGAGCTCGGCTTCATGCTCGGCAATGAAGGGCAAGACCTTTCTGCTGTCGTCCATGGTGACGATGTTGGTGTAGCCCGATGACACCAGCGCGACCTCGAAGCCGTCGAGTGCGGCTCGTTCGTCGTCAACGACAAGTATGGGGCGCTCGGGGAAGACTCGTGTACTCATGGCAAAGGCTCCTGCTGCTGGAGGGGGGGGCGCTCTGGTGCCTGAAATCTGAGCGTCACGGTGGTTCCCCGGCCCGGTTCGGAAGAGAATTGCATGTTGCCTCCATGTTCCTTGATGATTCCCGCCGAGACCGAGAGACCGAGTCCCGTTCCGCCCTGATCACGCTTCGTGGTATAGAACGGGTCGCAAATGTGCGTGAGTTGCTCCTGTGTTATGCCATGCCCCTCGTCGACGATTTCGAAGCAGACAGTGCCGTCTGCCCGGTAGGTGCGCATGTGAATGCCCTGCCGCCTGTTTTGCAGGGCCTGATAGGCGTTCTGGATGAGATTGACGAGTATCTGCTCTATGCGTCGCTGGTCGCCCCGAAAGGCAGGCAGTCCGTCCTCGGTCTCGACGACGAGCCGGTTGGTGGCCTTCCGCAGTGGCGTTGTCAGCAGTTCGAGCGCAGAATGCACGGCCTTGTTCAGGTCGACGCTCCCGCTCATGTCCAGCGGCACTTGCCGGGCATAGTCCTTCAGGTTGCAAATGATAGTGGACACGCGTTCGGCTCCCTGATGGATGCCGCGCAGCAGTTTCGGAATGCTCTTGCGCGCGTAGTCGAACGGCATTCCCGCTATCCACAGGTCTTCCTTTTTGCTCTCGCGGTCGAGAATGTGGATGGAGTCGTCCCATATGGATTGCAACAGGCCGATATTCATGCGGATGAAACTGGAGGGGTTGTTGATCTCGTGCGCCACGCCCGCGACAAGAATGCCAAGGGACGCCATCTTGTCTGCCTGCCTCACGGATTCGAAACTGCGTTCCAGTTCTTCGGTGCGCAGCCTTACCTGACTTTCGAGACTCTCGTTCAGTTCTTTGAGGCGTTCTTCGCTGTGGCGGAGTTTTTCCTCGGCGAGTTTGCGTTCGGTGATGTCGTCCAGCAACCATATGCTGCCGTATTCCACATGGACGGGATCGACGACACTGACGGAGAGTACGCACCAGTACTGTTGCGTGCTGGAATGGAAGATGGGCAGTTCGACATCGAACTTCCCGCCACTTACATGGGCGGCGCGCACTTCGTTCATGATGTCGGTGCCGGTACCCAGCTTGGCGAGGATGGTGCCAAGGGGCATGGTCGCCCCTTGCCGCAGGTCGTCGGCAAGGCCACACAGCCGCATGAAACGGTTGTTGCCCCACACCACCCGCTTCTCTCGCACGTAGGCGATGCCGATTGAAGCGTTCTCGAGTATGAGGCGCTGCTGGCTGGCCGATTCCGCCAGCTGGGCGCTCATGGCCTCACGTCTTTTGACCTCTTCGTTCAGTTCGTGGATGTGCCTGTCCAGTTCGTCTTCAGTCCGCAGTCGCGTCTCCTGGATGAGCGATGACCACCATACCCATATGCCGTTGATGAGCGAGGAGAAGACGAAGATCGTGGCACATATCTCTTCTAGCAGGGGGCTGCCGAGCCCCGTGTTCCTGAAGTAGGCGTAGCAGAGGACGAAGATGAGGGCCTGTGCACAGAAGATATTGAAGAAATGCAGGCAGAATATCTTGGCCCTGCGGCTGAGGTGCAGGAACGGGAGGGGAATCTTCGCCTCGTCCCATGCCTCCTTGCGTCCGGCCGTTGCGTGCGCGAGGCGTTTGCAGAAACCTCCGCATACGCTGTCGAGGGAACAGCATAGCGAGCATACGGGTTCGTCATAGGCGGGACAGTACACCATGTCGCCCGCCTCGTAGCTGTTGCCGCAGGTGGTGCATGTGGTGCTGGCGGTGAGCGAGACCGGTTCGGCCTTGCGCGCCATGTAGTACTTGCCGCCTGTGAGAAGGGCTATGCCCACTGCCGTGGGGACGGAGACGACGAGGGCGACGAGGGGGGCGAACGCTTGCGGCAAGGGGCCGAAAGCCCCCCGGTAGCAAAGGAGGGACACGCCAGACGCCATGAGCATGGCGCCGAAGCCCACGGGGTTGAGGTTGTACAGGTTGGCCCTCTTGTATTCGATGTGCCTCGGGCTGAGGCCGAGGGGCTTGAGGATGACAAGGTCGGCGAAGAGGGCCCCCACCCACGAGACGGCGAACATCGCATAGACCATCAGCACCGAATGCAGCAGGTAGAAGACGCCGAACTGCATGAGCAGAAGGGATATCGTCACGTTGAAGACGAGCCACAGCGCCCTGCCGGGGTGGCTGTGAGAGATGCGTGAGAAGAAGTTCGACCATGCCAGCGAGCCGGCGTAGGCGTTGGTGACGTTGATCTTCACCTGACACACGATCACGAAGATGGTTGTCGTGGCGAGAGTGAGCCCGCCCGTTCCGAGCAACGCCGAGAAGCCGTTGTAGTAGAGATTCACGGGGTCGAGCGCGTCGCTGATGCGCGCTCCGGCTTTCTGCATGAAGTACACGGCGAGAAAGGAGCCGCCCAGAAGTTTCAGGCATCCGACGACTATCCAGCCGGGCCCGGCCGCCGCCATGGAGAGCCACCACGCGCCTTTGTTCTCTGGTGTCTTGTCGGGAAGAAAGCGCAGGTAGTCCACCTGTTCGCCAATCTGGGGGACGAGCGAGAAAAGCACGGAGAGTGCACCGCCGAAGAGCAGGGGGTCGAATCCCGCCGCCATGCCGTCCTTGCCTGTATATTCGACCCAGGCATCAAGCGCGGTCGGGTCGCAGGTGAGGATATAGGCGAACAGTATCACGGTGAGCACGACCCACACCGGCTGGGTGTACAGTTGCAGCTTGTTGATGAAGGTTATGCCGTAGAAGACCAGCGGGATGATGACCACCGAACTGATCAGGTAGCCCAGGTGTATAGGGATACCCAGCCCGACGGAGAGGGCCTTGGCCATTATGGCGGCTTCGATGGCGAAGAATATGATGGTGTAGGACGCATAGATGAGCGAAGTGACAGTCGAGCCGTAATAGCCGAACCCGGCTCCTCGCGTGAGTAGGTCGATATCCACGTTGTAGCGCGAGGCGTAGTACGAGATGGGCAGCCCGGTGAGGATGATGATGGCCGAGACGCAAAGGATGGCAAGCGTGGAATTGACGAAGCCGTTGTTGAGCACGAGCAGGGCACCGATGGCCTCAAGGGCCATGAAGGTGATGCCTCCGAGCGCCGTATTGGCCAGCAGCCAGCAGGGCCAGCGCCTGAACGACTTGGCGGCACTGCGGAGCGAATAGTCCTCTATGGCCTCGTTGACCACGAGCGCGTTGTAAATCCTCCTGCGTTTCAGGGCTTTTATCGACAGGCTTCGCGCATCGTGAAGTGGGGTTTGCATAGTCCACCAGCGCTTATGTGTGCCGATCCCGCGTGGATGGGCGGGGTCTGCCGATTGCAGGCCTATCCTCGGTCATCCTGAAAGCCGTCAGGTAAGGCAGGTCATGGTGTGGGCATCCGGACTTCTGGCAGGTCATTGTCAAAGCCGGCTGCATCCTCCCCGGGCCTGTCCGACGCGGATTGTGCCATATGTTCCGCATACCTTCTTTCCCCATGAAAGCATAGCTATTTCATATGCTTATATTCATTCGCCGATATGCTGCCTGTGCGTGTCATGCCCCCGGACTTCGGCGATGTGGCGTTCGCGGCAGGTATCCGAGCAGAAGTCGCCGGATGGCTCTTCTGCTGTTGCAGGCTCTTCACCGGCATGGCGTTCCCTGGTGATGAATCTTGTGCCGCAGTGGTCGCATACCTCGGTCGTGCTCTTGATCAGCGTGACCAGACATCGTTCGGAGCAGACAGCAAGCTCCTCCCTGGCACCGGCGCGGACGGTTGCAGGGCTTCCGCACACCCGGCAAGGGACGGCGGCGGTGGCTGCCATCAGGTCGGTGCCGCATGCGGGGCAGAATAGCTGCGGCCTGATTGTCATGCGGTCACCGCAGCGTGGGCACGAAGTGCGCATCGGCCCTCCGCAATGGGGGCAACTGCCCGTGTCGCCAGACTCCGTGCGGGCGGCATGGGGAAGTTGAGACTGGCCTGAACGCCCGGAACAGTAGGGATTGGGGCAGTATGCGTAAGCGTGGTTGTCCATGTTCACCTCGATGAGGGAAGAGGGTGCATTGGGGGCAAACTGTCATCGGGTAGAAGCGAGCACCATGCCAAAGGATGCTTGGCATGTAATATATTTGAATAATTTGGTATTTCCGTGATGTTCCCGTCGCGTGCCAAAGGGGAGGTCACAACGTCTGTTGTGGCTTCCCGGGGAGACTGCTCCTTCAGAGCACGTCTGGCATGGATGATGGCGTTTCAGGGGGTGGCGTTGGCTACAACCGCGGTTGTAGGACTTCATGGGATAGTGGCGGAGGGACGGGCTGGACTCCGCCCCTCCGCCGTGCACCCACCCTGTGGGGAGCCTTCAGCGAGACCCGATCGCGAGGCTGCGCAGGTTGTCTTCCGGAGTTCCGGCCTTTTCGGTGGGTACCTGCGCGATGTTGCGGAACATGCTCCCGGCGAAGAGGAACAGCCATGTGACGACGATGAAGGGCCAGGTGAGGGCAGGCATGCCGATGGGCGAGAGAAGCACGGAGAACGCGCCGGTGGCTATGGCTCCCAGAACCATGCAACCGAGGGCGTACAGAAACGTGCGGATGTTGAGGTAGAAGAAGATGCCGCCCATGGCGATGCCGCACAGTACCGAGTTGAAACCGTACAGACCGAGCCGTACCGGCGTTTCGGGCGAGTGCATGATGAGCGCGGTGCAGAGGCCCACCAGTGAACCTATGACGGCGAACAGGGCAGATATGCGCGAGTTGACCAGAATCGCCACGACAAAGATCACGCCGGTCACGATGTTATCCTGGAACATGACCTCGCCCACGCCCTTGAACAGGCCTTCCATGAACGTGCGTCCTGTCACGGTGCCCATGTCTGCCAGTCCTGCAACGGAGGGCAGTGCTGGAGCAATGAGCGCACCGGGGTGGAACAGCGAAAGCTTGTATACGCCGAACATCAGCAACCATGTGGCAAGCACGAAGGGGGCCGTCAGGGCCGGTACGCCCCATTTGCCGAGAAAATTGAGCAAGGAAGCCATGATGATCGTCGTGAAGGCACCATTGAGGGCCACATAGCCGAGCATGGCCGGTTCATAGTTGAAGAAGAATGGCAGGGCGATGCCAGCGAGTGTTCCGTTGAAGCCGAAAAGTCCGGCACGTACAAGCGGCTTGTCCACGCCAAGCAACTGTGCCGTGAGTGTCGAAGCGGCTGTCCCCAGTACGGCGCAGACGCCGAGAGTGGTAGAGTTGTAGAATATACCTGCGAAGAAGAGCAGGCCCGTTACGGTGTTGTTCTGGAACATGACCTGACCGCAGCCCCGGCATACCGAGTCGCAGAACTCGATGAGCGGATTCTTAAGCAACTGTTCTCCAAACATCTGATCCCCTCCTTTTATGTGCGTGAGGCACCTTGTTCAGACTGAAGTCTTCATTTCAGCCTTGAGTTTGTCTTTTTCTTTCGCCTTTGCCAGTCCACCGAGCATGTTCCGTTCCCAGTGGTCGGCGTTGCGATAATAGGTGATGGATATGATGCGCGTTGTCTGGACACTTTTGCAGAATGGACAGACAGCCTGTGCATCATCCTTTCCTCCAATGACTTCGAACCAATCGGAACATTGGTCGCATATGTATTCATAGATCGGCATTCCTGTTCTCCTGTTGTTTTGCAGTATGGAAAAGCGATAATCGTGCCAGTGTCTGATGTTCCTTTAAGTGGCCGTCATCACTGTTCATGTTGTGCTCATGCAGGGAACGCGGGGGGCGGAGTCCCACAAACGTCCTTGTGAGAAGAGCGGGAGCGCGTGGCTGTCGTGCGGCTGGCATTGAGAGTACCTCCTGCCTTCGGCAGTGTGTCGCGCTGCCGGAGAGGACGGGCGGTCCGTGTCCGAGGCAGGACCGCCCGTTGCGGCATCGGCCTCACTCGGTCAACGCTTCACACGGAAGGGTCGGTCGGTGCCGTGCCGTCTCAGGATGTCTCGCCGGCTGCCTGTTGCTCGAGGAACATGCGCCGCCTTATCTGGCGCAGGTCCATGCAGAGGAGGCAGGAGACGATGAACGCGAAGGTGAGGAAGCCGGTGAAGATGTAGAGAGTCATCGTATAGCTGCCCGTCGCTTCCAGCACGCGCGTGACGATAGACGGCCCGACCATGCCTGCGATGCCCCATGCGGTCAGCTCGTAGCCGTGGATGGTGCCGAGTTGCTTGGTTCCGAACATGTCACCGAGGAAGGCTGGAAGAGTGGAGAACCCCCCGCCGTAACAGGTCAGGATGATGAAGATGAGGCACTGGAACCCCAGATGACTGGTGGTCGTCGTCAACGCCATGAACGCGCATATCTGGATGAGGAAGAAGGCCATGTATGTGCGCCCGCGACCGAGGTAGTCGGAGAGGCTGGCCCAGCCGATTCTCCCCCCGCCGTTGAAGAGCCCCATGAGTCCGACCATCGTGGCTGCCTGCATCGGTGAGAGTCCGATGACTTCCTGCGCCATGGGAGACGCGACGGAGATGAGAGCGATGCCGCAAGTGATGTTGATGAACAGCATGAGCCACATGAAGTAGAAACGCTTGGTGCGGATGGCCTCGGCAACCGTGTACTGACCAAGGTCCCTCTTGAGGGTCCTGCCAGCGGATTGCTGTCCCTGTGCGGCATATCCGGGAGGGACCCAGCCCTCGGGAGGCGGCGCCAGATACAGGGATGACCCGTAGATGAGGCAGAAGTAGATGGCCCCGAGAACGAAGTACACCTGCCAGATCTCCATGATCTGGAAGAGTTTCGCCATGATGGGCCCGAAGATCATCGCCGCGAAGCCGAATCCCATGATGGCCATGCCCGTTGCCAGCCCTCGACGGTCGGGGAACCATTTCACGAGCGTGGAGACAGGCGTGATATAGCCGACCCCCAGGCCGATGCCCCCGATCACACCGTAGCTCAAGAGGAACAGGGGCAGTGATCCCAGCTTGACGGCGATGCCGGCCCCCATGATGCCCGCCGTGTACAATATGCCCGCAAGGCGGCCTGAATTGCGCGGCCCCATCTTCTCGACCGAACGGCCGAGGAATGCGGCTGAGAATCCCAGAAAGAGGATGGCGAGACTGAACGCCAACGTGATGTTGCTCTTCTGCCAACCATGTAACTGGTTGAGCGGCAGCGTCATGACACTGTAGGCGTAGACGGAACCGATGGAGATGTGCACGCCCACTGCCGATGCGGCTATGAGCCAGCGGTTCTTCACTTTATCCATGATGCTTTCTCCTGTGCAGTCGGGCCGCAGACCGTTGCTGCAGGCCGATACAGACCACTTAGAGTGAAAAGAGGCGGCCGTGACCGGCCGCCTCTGCGAACCTGCTACACGTTCCGGACCTACAGTCCGAAGCGGCCGCCGGTGGTGGGGTAACCGTATATGGAGCCGTCCTTGATCTTGATCTTGTCTTCCCAGGGCAGGTGGTACTTGCCGGCGGCGAAGTCCTTGACCCAGGTGTAGGGGCAATCCTTGACGCCACCGGGATGAGCGACGTAGCCGCGGGTGCCCACGTTGAAGATGTTGTTTTCCAGACCCCAGTCGGTGCGAGCCTGGTCGGCCATCTTGGGGAACACTTCGGCGGTGACGATCTCCCACGGGTTGCGATGGCCCTGTACGAGCGTCGTCCCGTCGAAGTTGCAGACCTGACCTTCACCAAAGTAGTAGAACACGCCATCGTAGCCGGCGAGGTTGACGGCTGCGGTGTACATGAGGTTGTGCCACGCGTTCGAGCGGTTGGTCAGTATCCACTGCTCGTTGACCTGCGTGCTGTAGCCGGAGATGCGGATGTAGACGTTGCAGCCCTTGTAGGCGGCTTCACGCGCCTGCTCGGGGAACATGCCGTCATGGCAGATGCACAGGGAAAGCTTGCTGCCGCCGGGGCCGTCGCACACGGGCTGGCCCAGATCGCCGGGCATCCAGGGCTCGATGGGCACCCACGGGTTCAGCTTGCGGTACTTCAGGGCGAGCTCGCCCTTGTTGTTGAAGATGACCGCAGTGTTGTAGGGCATCTGGTTCTTGTTGGGGTTGCGTTCCATGATCGAGAACACGCCCCAGACGTCATTTTCCTTGCAGGTCTGGGCGTAACGCTGGAAGAGGGGCTCCTCGACATCCATCAGGAACTCTTCGGTGACCCACTTCTTGGTGTTCAGGCCCTGCGTGCTGTATTCGGGCCATACGATGAGATCCATGCCGGGGTAGCCAGCCTTGGTGGCGGCGGTGGCGGCGCAGATGCGATCGACGCTGGCTTCGATGTCGCGACGGGAGTTGACGATGGGCACAGGGTACTGGACGAGTCCCATCAGCATGCCTTCACTCGGCTTGTTCATGCTTCCGATGCTTCCCATGGTGATTCCTCCGAAAGTTTGCACGGTTGATCAGAGTGTTCAGGAATTTTCAGGAACAGTCGTGACTGGCCAGTCATCTTGCTTTCGGAGATAGCGACAAGTGTGCCAAATGCAGACATGCATCTATGATTTTGATATTTATGATTGTTTTGCTTGTCGTGTCAGTTGGGGGGCCACAACGTGGTTTGTGGCAGGGCATGGGGAATAGCGGAGACTGGCACTACACAAGCCCTCGGCGCTCACAACGACTTTTGTGGGATGCAGGGAGTTGGTTGGAGACCTGGTGGCAGTCCTGTCTGCGTTGCAAAGGGACGGGGTCGATGTGGAGAAAGATGCAGGAATCGCCTGTAGCGGTGGTGGGTTGCCGAGGTGCGGCGCAAGGCTGTTGAAGGCATCCCCTTGCGCTGTCTGTGGTTGGTGCGGCAACGAGGGCGCAGGGCAGCCGGTATCGCCGGGCAATCTTTGCAACCGGCGTGACAGGATGGCCCGGATATATCTATAATCCGATCGTATGCCGGTAGTGGTGTCCGCTGCAGGGGCGGGGAACGGTTCTTTTGTGCGGCAGGGTGCCACTGGAATCGTGCACACGGCGGGCACAGGGCCCTGATACTGCATCGGGCAGGCATAGGGCAGGGGCATGGCAGGTACATCCGTCGTCAGGCAGGTCGGGCATGGACAAAGCGCGTGTTGTGGTGGTCGGGGCCGGTTTCGCCGGGTTGTGGGTGGTGCGTCGTCTCGCGTCGGAGAAGGATGTGGAGGTGATGTTGCTGGACAGGCACAACTACCACACCTTTCTCCCGCTGCTGTATCAGGTGGCGGCGGCGGAACTTGAGCCGGAACAGATAGCCTATCCCCTGCGGGGCATATGCCGCAGGCATTCCAACGTGCGGCTTGCCGTGACGGAGGTGCGGGGCATCGACACCGCCCGCAAGCTGGTTCGCGCCGACGGTCTGGATATTCCCTATGACTATCTGGTTGTCGCGGCGGGTAGCCGCACCGCCTATTTCGGGGTGCCGGGCGCAGAGGAGCATTCCTTCAGCCTTAAGACGCTGGAGGAGGCTGTCTGCCTTCGCAATCAGATCATCAGTTGCTTCGAGCAGGCCGCGCTGGAGTCCGACCCTGAACGGCGACGGGCGATGCTGACCTTCACCGTCGTGGGCGGCGGTCCCACCGGGGTAGAGTACGCCGGGGCGCTGGCTGAACTTGTGCGCGCCCCGCTGCGCAAGGATTTTCCCGAACTGGACATGAACGAGGTACGTGTGGTGCTGCTTGAGGCCGCACCGGGGGTTCTGGGGGGATTTCCCGAACGGTTGAGAGGTTATGCGAAGAAGCGGCTGGGGGCGATGGGCGTCGACGTGCGCCTTGATGCCAGTGTCGCCGAGGTGACGGCAGCGGGCGTGCTGTTCGCCAGCGGCGAGCATCTGCCCACACATACGGTCGTCTGGACAGCGGGCGTGCGCGGCGAAGTCGTGGCAGAGCACATGGGGCTGCCACTGGGGCGTGGCGGACGGGTCGCGGTGTTGTCTACGCTTCAGGTCGAAGGGCTGCCGGAGGTGTTCGTGGTGGGCGACATGTCGTTGCCGGAAGGACAGAACCCGCCCATGAACGCCCCCAACGCCACGCAGCAGGGGCGTCTTGCCGCCGAGAACATCCTCGCCATGCTTCAGCGGCGCGACCCTGTCCCGTTCCGCTACCGCGACAAGGGGGCCATGGCTACCATCGGGCGTCAGGCGGCTGTGGTGCGGATGGGGAACTTCGCCTTTTCAGGATTTCTGGCGTGGCTGCTGTGGCTTTTCGTGCACCTTGCGTACCTGATAGGTTTTCGCAACCGGCTCATCGTGCTCATCAACTGGGCATGGGACTACCTGTTCTACGAACGGGCTGTGCGGCTCATCCTGCCACGGCGCGGCTGCGGGACGATAGACAGCCGCAAGCGGGAGGCGGCGCAGGGGGCGGGTGACGCCGACAGGCCGGGGGCGACCTGTTCATAGGCGTGATGCTAAGACCTCGGCCCCGTTTCACGCTTTGCTTGCGGGGGGGGACTGACCATGGGGCGCGTGGTGCGGCGCTGCATGCCACACTGGTTTCGCATCGGGGTTTGCCGCAGGTCTGCTTTGCTGGCGAGATAGGCCTCCGGTGCGGCACGTGTTTTATACAGTCGGCACGGGGTGCGTGTTGGCTGTGGGGAACCTGTTCGCACGGGGGATGCTCTTCGGAGGTCGTGTGTGCGGTCACGCTGCCCGATGCGTCGTGCGAAGCCGCCGCGTTGCGCGGTGGTGAAAGAGGGGAAAGCAGGCGGTAGGTCTAACTTGCCGTGCGCGTTGCACCTTTCGTTCGGGTTCTTTCGGCTGCCCTGTTAGGGAATATGTCCAAAACGGCTCACCTGCCGACCGTCGGCTTTGCAGTGCAGTTCGCCAGTGCCCGTATGCGCGTCAGTCGACGTTCCTGAATGGACTCCGCGGCGATGTGCAACCTTTTTGATCTTCAATAGTAAACTCATATTTCGGATTTATCTGAGCGCAGGATTTATGTAGATTCACTTTCAGAAGTGTTTTTTTGATATTGGTTTTAACTTTTATTGGCAAACATCAAGCAGTATGGGGAATGGCATGTCAGCTTCTGATCCTTTTTATGTGGTCAAAGTATTCTTTTTTTATTTTTAATGAGTATTGTGATTGACGTCTTATCTCTGAGATATGGCAAGTTAAGAATCTGCGAAGACATGAACGCTCTCCAATCTGAAGTCGTGTATATAGGTAAATCTCGTGTATTCTGTAGAGTTCAGTATTATTTGACCATGTCTTTTGTCATACCACTAGTTATGATCACATTATATGGGTCGTCACTTTGTGTGTTACTAAAAGACACATTGCTATGGGGCGCGTTTTCTTTTTCTTTATTGATGATTTTGGTTCTTTCGATAAGAATGATTCTGTGCATGAATATTTCGTGGATTTGCTACGGTGATAAGATTGTGTATTGGCGTAAATGGAGCGAGAGATCTTTTAATACATGTGGTTTGGAGGATGTCATAAATTATAGATCATTACCTGGAGTAGGTGGACATTTGTTTTACTTGGTGGATGGGCGCGTGCTTATTTTTTATAATTTGTATGATAATTTAGAAGATATGTGCAATAAGTCGGGAATTGTTGCGTGGCGGAAGAAAAATGAAGGGAATTGGCCCTTTTCAAGTTGATGACGAACACCGCCCACACAACACTCAACAACGTGCCGAGAATCTTTCCGGTGGTGGTGCCCAAGGCCATGAACAGGTCCAGATAGGTGCCCAGCCATACAATCCACGACCCGGATGCCAGCCCCAGTAGCGCAGAAAGCAGAAACACCTCGAATCCGATGACCCCGCCTTCGCTGCGGGCGGTCATCTGAATGGACGCCACCGGTCGTGGGCAAGCTCATGCTTGTACCATGAGATGCCGAAGGCGACGAGTGCGAAGACGATGCGGGCCTCATCACTCACCACGCCATCAAGGAGTGTGATGACGAACACCGCCCACACAACACTCAACATCGTGCCGAGAATCTTTCCGGTGGTGGTGCCAAGGGCCATGAACAGGCCCAGATAGGTGCCCAGCCATACAATCCACGACCCGGATGCCAGCCCCAGTAGCGCAGAAAGCAGAAACACCTCGAACCCGATGAATCCGCCTTCGCTACGGGCGGTCATGGCGACCATGAAAGCCTGTTTGAGACGTTGTGGCATTTCGGTTCCTGCTGTGCCGGATACGGCATGTCGGCATGACGTGGCAGGTCGGGGCGGGGTGCGATTGCCAGCCACGTCTGCGAAGAATCAAGCTTCAGTGACCTTGCTTATACCGTCATGGCCCGGTGCAGGCAACACCGGGCCATGACTCTTTTGCATGTATGGCGGATGGTTAGCGGCGCATGTCGGTGATGATGCCGTTCAGGGTGCTGATGGTGCCGTGCATATGCTGCACGTTGCCGGCTGCCTGCCGCATGGCGTTGCGCGTCTCGTCGGCCATGGTACCCATGTCGGCTGCGCTGCGGGCTATCTGTTCCGTAGCCGCGGACTGCTGTTCGGCCGCGGTGGCGATTTCGGTCACCATACCGCTGGTTGCCCCGGCAAGGTCGACAATGGACTTGAGCGCCTCGTCGGTCCTACCCGCCTGTTCGACGTTGTTGCGGGTTTCGTCCTCGACGCGCAGGGCAGAGGCGGTGCACCTGCGGGTACCGTCCTGTATGGCGGAGATGGCGTCTGCCACTTCGCGTGTGGCGGATACCGTCTTCTCCGCAAGTTTGCGCACCTCGTCGGCGACGACGGAGAATCCCCTGCCCGCCTCGCCCGCACGGGCGGCTTCGATGGCGGCATTGAGGGCCAGCAGGTTGGTCTGGTCGGCGATGTCGTTGATGATCTTGATGACGTTGCCCACACTGTCGGCCTGCGCGCCCAGTCCGCCAAGTTCACGCCGCATCTCTTCGACCAGTTCACGCAGGTTGTTCATGGTGCGGAGCGATTCTGCCACCACCGCAGCACCGTTGTCGGCCTGCTGCTTGGTGTCCTGCGCGTTGTGGGCCGTCCGGCTTGCATTGTCGGCAATCTCCCTGACCGTGGCGTTGAGTTCCTCGATGGCGACCACCGACTCGGCGATGAACTGGGCCTGACGCTCGCTGCTGCGCCCCGTCTCGTCGATGTCCGCTGCAAGGGTTCTCATGGTGGCTTCGGCCTCTTCGGAGACTTCGCCAGCCTGACGTGCCGCCGCTTCGATGGTGTCGCGCTGCATCTCGACAGCACGTTGCCTGCGATGAAGTTCGGTGACGTCGTTCCAGAAGGTTATGCCGCCGATGATGTCCCCCGAAGCATCGCGGATGGGCATCACGTCGATGATCATCTCGAATTGTTCCCCTACGGTGCTGGTATACGAGAACGGCACGTTCTTGCGCGGTTTGCCGTCTTCGAGCACGTCATGGAGGAGGGCGCGCCTGTTGCGGTCGGCGAACAGGAATTCGGAGATGTGCATACCCACGAAATCGGCCATGTCACCCGTGCGGCCCGTTGTGGCAACCATGCTCTGACTGCAGTTGCGGATGTGCAGGGTGGCGTCCACCACGGCGAAGGGGTTCTGGATGCCCCGGAGGATGCCTTGCATGAAGCCCGTCTCCTCCTGAAGTTCACCGATGATGTTGACCGTCATGTCGGAGAGGGTACTTGCCAGTTCGCCTATCTCATCGCTTCTGTCCACGGCTAGCCGCGTATCGAACGAACCGGAGGCGATGGCGCGGGCGTACGCCACGACCTTGCCGAGAGGCTTGCTGACGATGGCACGGGTGAGCAGGATGAGCACCCCGCCAAGGATGACCAGCAGAAGCCCCCCACCCGCCAGCAGCATGGTCAGGAAGTCGTCGGCAGATGCCGTGATTTCGTCCACGGGCTGGGCAGAACAGAGAAACCAGCGGTGCGCGATGCTGTCGGAAGGGATGTCGACCCTGCGGCTCATGTACCGGTACGCCACGCCTGCCGGGTCTGTGGCGATGAAGGAGCCCTTGGCGTCGATGAGCCGTCGTACGTACTCACCGTGGGTGGAGGCCGCATTCTTGTCGAGAATCATGGCGCGGTCACGGTGTGCGATGAACATCCCCCGGTCGTCCACGAAGAAGAAATGACCCGTCCTGCCTATTGTCGCGCCCTTGATGTACTTGTCGGTGAAGTAGTCCATGCGTGGTGCGAGGATGATGGTGCCGATGTTGCGCCCTTCATCCATGACCGGGGCGGCGATGACGAAGATGGGATTGCCCCGCAGCAGGCTGGGGTAGACTTCACTGATGAAGTAGGGGCGACCTTCGCGGGTGGCACGGTTGAAGCTCAGTTGTGCTCCTCCTTTGCCCAGTGTCTTGCCGTGCACCGTGTCTGTGAAGAACGCGCCGTCCCTGATGACACGCTCCTCACCCCCGACATTGACGGTGAAGGTGCGCCCGTCCGGCAGGTTCGCAGCCAGCGGAATGTTCTCATAGAACCCGTAGGCATCGTGGAACCCTTGCAGCATCTTCCGGGCCTGCTCGGCCTTTTCGGCGTTCCATGGTTCACGACAGGCGGCTATGACGCTCTCGTCGCGCGCCAGAACCTGCGCCAGTTGGGCCTGACTGCCTATCCAGTCCTGTAGCGCCTGTGCGATGTCGCCAAGCCGTGCCTCGCCGAACGATTCGTTGTAGTCCATCTCGCGGTGAACTTGTGTAGTGTAGGTATACCAGCCGAAAATGCATCCTACGAGAGACAGGACGCAGATGACGGAGAATATGTAGCGTACTGCGATATAGCGTTTCAGGATGTTCATTGCGGATACTCCTGCGATCAATCGTTGGATGAAAGATGCGAGGGTATGCAATGTGAATGGGCGGTGCAATGTCTATGAATGTTCTGGTAGTGCCAGTTTGTGGGGCAGTCGAACTCTGCGTGCCCTTTGGGTAGGCCATGCTGTCATGAAAAGATATCATAGGGCGATGTGTGCGTGGGATTTCGGTATCGATGTTGTGGCTCACCGTTTCTCTGCGAAGTGACGCGGGAGTCGCGTTGATGCGGTGCAGAACATAAAATAACGCCCACACCTTGCGGCGCGGGCGTTTCGGAACGGCGTGAGGGCGATGGCTACATCACATGACCGAAGGAATGGATGATGTTCTTGCGGAAGGCTCGGCCATTCCAGACCGTCTCCGCTCCTTCGGCCCTGACTTCTTCGGCGATGATGGCACGCAATTCGTCCATCTGCGTCGCATCTAGGTCGAGGCGCGAGATATCACCGAGAAGCTCGAGGGGATCGGTCCATTGGACGGGCATGGGCGCTTCCTCGTTGTGGTAGAGAAAGTAGATGACATGCTCACCTTGAACCGGAGTCTTGTGCAGGAAATGTTTCATCGTGTTCCCCTATGCGCGTGGCACGCGCCCTAGCGTTAGCAACCTTTCTTTTTTGCGGTGGGCGTGCAACGGCCTGAAATCCACCCACCTGCAGCCACGACATGTGTCGTGCTGCCGACCCGAAAAACAAAAAACCTCCCCAACAACGGAGAGGCCGACGCCGCAAGCCTGGCCTCATGTTCCCGCGTTCCCGTCGCGGCTGGTTGGCACCGTTGTGCTGGCTGACGGCGTCTCGCCTGCACAGGTTGCCGGGTGGTCATCGGGCCAAGTCCCTCGCACCCTCGTCATGAGTGACGCAGGAATAGCATGGTCGCAGAAAAAACGTCAACAATAAAATATATATTGAGATGAAGGGATATAGTTTGTTTTTCAGTATGTTGAAAATGAAGTTCTGTGGTTCTTTGTAGTACTACTGCTGCCATTGTCCGTTCGCATGGGGCGTGTGGCGCAAAGTGCCCTGATAGGATAGTTCTTCGTCACGTCAGGAGGCCCGGACTATCATGCGACTTTTCACGCGCGTACAGCATATGGGGGCGGCAGCGCTGCTGCTGGCCGTCAGCATCTTCCTTTCCCGATTCATGGGCCTTGTGCGCGACAAGGTCATCTCGTGGCATTTCGGGGCGTCAGCCGAGGCCGACATCTATTTCGCAGCCTTCGTCATCCCGGATTTTCTCAATTATCTTCTGGCAGGGGGCTATTTCTCCATCACCCTCATTCCCCTGCTTGCCGCTGCCTTTGAAAGGGATGCCGACGATGGCTGGCGTTTCTTCTCTGCCGCCTTCTGGTGGGTCGCCATGGCCATAGGCTCACTCACCGCCGTAGCGTGGTGGTTTGCGCCGCAGCTGGCACATCTGGCGGCACCCGGCTTCAGCGAGGTGGAATCGGCCCGTCTTGCGCGGTTTCTGCGAATCGTGCTTCCCGCGCAGGCGTGTTTCCTTCCGGGGGCCTGTCTGACGGCCCTGTTGTACCACCGGAGGCAGTTCACCGTTCCCGCGCTGACCCCCCTTGTCTACAACGGCAGCATCATCGCCGGGGGGCTGCTCATGCTCGACCGTGGCATGGAGGGCTTCTGCTGGGGGGTTCTCGGCGGTGCGGCGCTGGGCAGTCTGCTGCTGCCGCTGCTTGCCGTGCGGTCGGGTGGGCTGTCGTTGCGCCCGGTGTTGCGGCATCCGCAATTGCGTCGCTTCGTGCTGCTGGCGCTGCCTCTCATGCTGGGGCAGTCCATCGTGGTGCTGGACGAGCAGTTCGTGCGGGTCTTCGGTTCTATGGCCGGTGAGGGGGCCGTCAGTCTTCTCAACTATGCCCGACGCATCATGCTCGTGCCCGTTGGTGTAGTGGCGCAGGCGGCGGGCGTGGCGTCGTACCCGTTTCTCGCTGCGCTGGCCGCGAAAGGCGACGGTGCGGCCTTTGATGAGACCATGCGGACGGCCCTTCGCAATACGCTGGTGGTCATCCTGCCGCTTGCTCTCTGGATGGCCGCTGCTGCCGAACCCACACTACGCCTGATCTTTCAGGGCGGTGACTTCGCCACGACCGAGACGCTGGCAGCCACGCCGCTGTTGCAAATCATGTTGTGCGGCGTGGCCTTCTGGGCGGTGCAGCAGGTTGTCGGCCGGGGATTCTATGCGCGGCAGGATACGGTGACGCCTGCAGTGGTCGGCACTGTCGCCACACTGACCACGCTGCCGCTGTACGTCATCGGGGCGAAAAGCCTCGGTGCCACGGGGGTCGCACTCGCCGGGACATGCGGTGTCGTGGTCTACACCGTGTTGCTCACACTGGTCTGGCGCAGACGTCATGGTGGCGGCGGGCTTGAAGGCAGTCTGGGTGCCGCGTTGCGGTCGCTTGCCGTCTGTGTTCCTGCCATGGCGGGGGCATGGTTCTGTGCGACGTCACTTCCTGCATGGGCCCGTGCGATAGTGCCGTTGCCGCCTGCTATCGAGGCCCTTGGCGCACTGGGTGTGAGCGGTGGAGTTTTCGGGGTGGTCTACCTTGCGCTGGCCTGTCGCTTTGCGCCCGATGTGGCCGCGCCTGTCGTGGGACGCGTGCGGGGTGTCCTGAAGCGTCTGACAGGGCGGGGATGAAGGCCGTTCGTTATCAGTTCGTCACGAAGCAAGAGAGCACCGGATGGACCCGCCACCCGGTGCTCTTTGCATCAGAAGCTGAAAAACTGATACCGGATGTCTCCCGGACTGTACGTCGCCCAATCCCGACGGGGCGATGTGCAGGTGGGAACGCTGCGCGGCTGCCGGGACGTATCTGCGGCCAGTCCACATGGTGCACGGAACGACCGCTGTCCTTCGTCTGTCTATCCCGCCGTGCCCTAGACGCCACCACTGGTGGCAGAGGGGCTTGCGCCAATCGGCGGGAGTGGCAGGGGGGCGTCCGAGTGCAGATTGGGACTGAACCCTTTCGCGGCTACTGTTCCAGTCCGGCATCGCCGTCGTACATGAGCGGCGCGCCTTCCTCTTCCATCTCCAGCGTCTCGACCTTGTCTTCCAGCCATTCGAGGATGGCGCGTGCCGAGTGGTAGTTGAGGATGAGCTTCGAGTGGATGTGGCGGGTGATGACCTTCACGTCTTCGTCGTAGGGTGCCACTTCATGGCCGAAGCTGCCGTCGGGCGCGACGATGCGTTCCGAGAACGGGGGAAGCTTGTCGCTTTCGAGGTAGAAGTTCATCTCCACCTCGCCCTGCGGGTTGATGCCGCCCCATACGCCGTGCGCGTAACGCAGGCGTGTATCGGGGTCCTGTTCATATTCGTAGCGGATACGGGTGGGGTATTTGCCCTGACTCATGGACGCTCCTTGCGAAAGATGCGCCCCGAAGGGCGCTCAAATGCGGTGTTGTATGATGGTGCCCGCCCAGCGTTCGGGGATGGATATGCCTCCCATCGCAGCAGCCGCCGTCTTCGAGCGCGCCTTGACGATGGCTTGAGCGCGTTGCAGGCGTGCATCCGCCTCAAGGTCGCCGATGACGATGGCGGCGTCATCCATGAGCGGGGTATAGGGCGGCGGCAGGTAGGGCGGGTCGTTCCACGGGTCGCTGGTTGCCCGGTAAAGCTCGTATTCGCAGGGGCCACCGAAGGGGCACGTTTGCGGGGCGAAACGGGAAAAGGCGACCGGCATGGCTCTCTCCATGTTACATGCGGCGGATTTTACGAGACTTGGCAGGTGAAGTAAAGCAGCCATGGCGGTGCCGTGTCCGTAGCGGGCGCGTGTGCCTTCCCGGTGATTTCCGCAGCCGTCTCCAGCCGGATGAACGCGGACCACGGGTCACCTGCCGGGGGCGCATCGTCTTGACGGCGACGCCAGCTTCTGCTCAAAGTCTCTGGCGCATGGTGCCTCTGGTCGCTCGTCACCACGAGGATGCCGTGCCGGGAGGCTTTCGCGTGAAGGTGCTTGCGCCATTGTACGGTGAACCTCCGCATCAATCCCATCATAGGAGCACCCCATGTCCGAACATACATCCGAAGCCATCTCGATTCAGCCCTATTTCGACATAGAGCTTCTGATGAGCACCTGTCAGGAGACGCGCATCGGTGGCGACGTCATGAAGCGCCTTGCCCAAAGGTGGGAAGCCTGGCTGCCGTCCCTCAACGTACGCCGCATCGACACCGGTAAAATCCAGTATCTTGCTGTATGGCTCGATGCCAGCGTCGAGGATGAGGTCGACAGGGCATGGGAAGAGGCACCTTCCGATGCCTTCATCATCAACGCCCTTGCACAGACCATGTGCATGAGTGTCGTGCACGAAGTCCTTCCTGAAATCGAGGATGCGGGCTGTGCCCCGGCACCGAAGCCCACCGAGAAGCTGCGCGCAGCCATGGCTGCCGAGGGAGTGCCCTACAATGAGGTGGGCAATCTCACGCGCCGGTACGCTGTGGTCACGCACTACCCGTTCAAGGGCGGCTGCGAGATATGCCACCTTCAGAGTGACTGTCCCAAGGGACAGGGGCAGGCAGGAGCACCCTCGTCGCTGGTGTTGCCGGGGTACGAGCGGGAGAACTAGCCTCTTCGGCGACGGCTTGCGTATCGGCTGAAGCCGTTCAGCAATCCGATTCCAGTTGTAAAGGGACAACGGGCATATGCCATCGGCATGTGCTCGTTTTTGCGTTCATGACGGGTTAAGGAACAACCGTCTCGGTAAGGAATGACAGGCGGTGTGCCGGATTGCGGGGGGGGAGTGCGCAGCGCGCCCATGCCTCAAGAGTTGGCGCGTCGCCCCCCCCGGAAGGGGCGGCGCATGGCACTCCGCTGATGGCAGCAATGATTCCGGTGCGGACGAGGTCGCCTCTCCCGGAATGTTCCGCAGGCGTGAGGCGTGGCGCCGGTTCAGCTGTCTGCCGGGTTCAAGGTCCCGTTACCATCGGCAATCATCACACGGCATTCGATTGCCTCTGTCCCTTGTGTCACGAGTCGGGTCAGGACTGCGTCGCGGTCTTCCGTGTGCCCATGCGACAGGACGGTAGCCTTTTCGTCTTCGCGCAGGAATGACGCGATGCGTGCGGCTTCGACGATGACGCCGCGTTGCAGCAGCTTGTGTGCCACTGTGTGCAGGACGAGTCCGAAGATGCGCATCTGGATGCGTCCCCGTTCTTCTGCGGGCTTGTCCGTATCGTTGGTGCCGGTGATGCCGCCCCTCAAGGCGGCTACCGGGCTGTTGCGGCGCATGGCGATGCCCGCCGCCCCCGGAAGTGCCCCGGCTATGGCAATCCGTCCCCCGTCAGGGACACTTGTCCTGTCGATGTCGTCAATGGGATGTCCGTCGAGAAATACGGCATCCACGTGCCGTTCGACGTAGTCAGGGGCAAGCCCCAACTGACCGGTCAGCAGACTGCGAAGTGACGTCCCCGTCGTCACGTCGAGAAATACGCCTTCCTGCAGGAGAAGGCGCCATAATGTCGATGGTGTCATAATGAGTAATTCTTGGTCGTTTATGGTTCTATTCATGCAGTAATCTCTTTTATTGGGCTTTATAAAGAGTGTGAATGACACATAGGCAGCTATAGTGACCTGTAGGGCATTGCACTTGGCTTTGACGATGCTGTCATAGGTAGGTATGTACTAAAATAGTATAGTGAGCAATATTCGGTGTCGAAAGGCATTGGTTGATGCTGCCACATTTCAGTCTGCAACAGGAGTGTATGTCATGCCGAGGATACTACGTATCAATACAAGGGAGCGTAGCTGGAGGTTCGAAGAACCGGGAAAGTACGCAGGACTTGGGGGGCGCTCTCTCACTTCGCGCCTTGTTCAGGACGAGGTTCCAGCGGATACGCATGCGCTGAGCGCAGAGAACAGGATCGTGGCTGCCATCGGCCTGTTGTCCGGCACAGGTGCGGCGAACTCCGGTCGTATTTCCATCGGGGCCAAGTCGCCTCTCACCGGCGGCATCAAGGAGAGCAACTCCGGCGGTTCGTTCTGCCAGAAGCTTGCCCGACTCGACATTCTCGCCCTCGTGCTTGAAGACAAGCCCGAACCCAATGCACCTCTGGTCAACATCGTCCTGACGAAGGATGGCGTGCGCTTCGATGAGGCGGGAGACATGGCCGGAAAGGGCACCTATGCCTGCATGGATGCCGTATCGGAACGCTACGGCAAGAAGGCTTGCGCCATGCTCATCGGCCCTGCCGGCGAGTCGCTTCTCACCGGCGCCTCCATCCAGTTCTCCGACCCGTGGGGACGTCCCGCCCGTGCGGCAGGGCGTGGCGGGCTTGGTGCCGTCATGGGGTCGAAGCGTGTGAAGGCCATCGTAATCGATGACGAAGGCGGTACGCGCTTCGGATACGCCGATGAAGCCCGCTTCAAGGCCGCTTCGAAGCGCTGGGCCGAGATCCTGCGCGCCCACCCTGTCACGGGGCAGGGCTTGCCCGGCTTCGGGACGGCCATCCTCGTGAACATCATCAACGAGGCGGGTGCGTTCCCCACCCAGAACTTCCGTACCGGTCGCTGTGAGCATGCCCCCAAGATCAGCGGCGAAGTCATGGCCGAGTACATGGAGAAGCGTGGTGGCAAGGTCAAGGAAGGCTGCCACGCCGGGTGCATCATCCAGTGTTCCCAGAACTATGTCGACCCGGCTGGCGAGTACATCACCTCCGGTTTCGAATACGAGACGGTGTGGGCCTTCGGGGGCAACTCCCTGATTGCCGACATCGATGACATCGCGCGGCTGGACAGGATGTGCGACGACCTCGGTGTCGACACCATCGAGATAGGCAACACCGTTGCCATCGCCATGGACGCGGGCATCATCCCGTGGGGCGACGGCAAGGCGGCATTGAAGCTGCTTGCCCGCATCGCAGACCCCTCCGACGCCCTCGGCCGCATCATCGGTTCGGGTGTCGGTTTCGCGGCGCAGGCCTTCGGCATCGACCGGGTCCCCACCGTGAAGAACCAGTCCATGCCCGCCTACGACCCCCGTGCAGCCAAGGGTGTTGGCGTGACCTATGCCACCACCACCATGGGGGCCGACCACACGGCTGGCTACGCCATCTGCCAGAACATGCTCAAGGTCGGCGGTGACGTGAACCCGCTAGGCAAGGAAGGGCAGGTCGAAACCTCGAAGGCCCTGCAGGTCGCCACGGCTACCGTCGACTCGCTGGGTCTGTGCCTGTTCGTTGCGTTCGCGGTGCTCGACACCCCCGATGCCGTGCAGTGCATCTGCGACATGGTCTCGGCGCGCCACGGTATAGACTTCACTCCGAACGACTTCATCGCCATCGGTACCGATGTTCTCAAGGTGGAGCAGAAGTTCAATGCCGATGCAGGGTTCACTCCCGAAGACGACCAACTGCCCGCGTTCATGAAGCGCGAACCCCTGCCTCCGCACAATGTCGTGTGGGACTTCTCGGTGGAGGAGTTGCAGCAGGCCAAGGTCTAAAGCTGTACCGGTTGCCGGTGGGGTAGGCTCTCTTGTAGGGCGTGCCGCGGGCAGCAAGGTATGTGCCCTCGTACCGTTGTAATGCAAAGGGCCGAAGCGAAAGCTTCGGCCCTTTTTGCTGTCGCGGCCCAGAAGACCACGGCCCGGTGACGTTGCCGGCTTCCCATGGGCGGAGGCGTGGACATTCCCCCCTTCCCGCGGTCCGGGGGATAGCGACGGTGGATTGCTAGCCGCCACCCACGGCAGGGAAGAGGCCAAGCCTGTCGCCGGACTGCAATACCGTCTCCGGCGTGGCGTGAATGCCGTTGATGAAGACGATCTTGACGTCGTCCGCCGCGATGCCGAGCGCCTGCATCACCCCGGCAACGGTCGTCCCGCCGTCAAGCTGCATACGGCCCCCTTCGGGAGTGAAGCGCGAAAGTGTGGCAAAGCATTTGATCTCGATATCCATGGAGTTCTCCCGGTCAGGATGCTGTGGAAAGGAAGGCATGAAGGCGCGGGTTGTCGCTGCGGACAAGGTCAAGGCACACGCCAGCCGCTTGCGGGCAGAAGAGGGTGCCCATGCCGCTTTCGATCTCGCTCATGGCGTAGGACAGGGGCAGGGCGGGTCTGTAGGGGCGGTGAGAACAGATGGCCTCAAGCACGTCGGCAACGGCGATGATGCGGGCTTCCGCAAGGATGGCATCTCCACGCAGACCTGCGGGATAGCCCGAACCGTCGAGCCGTTCATGGTGCTGGAGCACGATGTCGGCTACAGGCGAGGGAAAGGGGATATCGGCAAGAATCTCGTACCCGAATTGTGGATGCTGTCGCAGGAATGCCATCTCGTGGTGATCGAGCCCTCTTGGTTTGGTCAGAAATTCCGATGGAATGCAAAGTTTGCCGATGTCGTGCAACGTGGCGGCGACACGCAGCCCGTCCAGTCTTTCCCCTTCGTAGCCCAGCACTTCTCCGATGGTGGTGGCGATGATGGCGACACGGCACTGGTGCGCTTCGGTGTAGGCGTCCTTGAGGTTGGTGAGCTTGGAGAGAGATTCGACGGTGGCGAAAAGAGTGGTGTGCAGGCGCGACGATGCCGCCTCGAGTTCGGCGGTGCGCTGGCGCACCATCTGTTCAAGACCGTTGCTGTAGGCCGTGTTCTCGGCGATGAGGGCTGCCCTTTCGAGGGCCCTGCGGATAAGGCGTACGAAGCCTGCGGTGTCGGCAATGGGTTTCGCGACATAGTCCCATGCCCCGTCACGAAGGGTTCCCACGGCGTCTTCGAGCACACCGGTGCCGGAGACCACGATGACAGGGACGAGGGGGTCGGCACTGTGCAGGTGGCGCACGACATCGCGCCCGTTCATGTCGGGCATGGCAAGGTCTACCAGAACAAGGTCTGGCGGCGATGTCGCGAACATGGACAGTCCCTCTGGCCCTGAAGACGCATCCATGACGTAGAAGCCTTCGTCCTCAAGCAGGGCCTTCAGCCCCATGCGGACAGAGGCGTCGTCATCAATGATGAGTATGGTGGCGGGGGCGGGCGCAGATTGCATTGTCGCAGGTGGCATGTTCATACCTGCAATCTAGCAGTGGATATTGCACTAGGCAAGGTCACTTGCAGGAATGGCCACACCCCGTAGCCCGACACAGCGTGTCGTAGCCATGACGGGGGTCAGGTGCAACAGTACATCGGTCGAACCGTTGCAATCGACCACGAGACGGCATGACAATGTCACGGGATGGCTGTGCTGCATGGCTAGCCCGACCCTTTCAGCCAGCCTCGGTCTGTCATCGGGGTGTACGATGTCGAGCAGCCCTGCATCGCCCTTGAGCGCTGCGCGTGCGACAATCATCCGGGTTGCGGGGTTCATGTGCCGGAAGCCTCCGGCTGCGTCCGTCTCGAAGACGGGGATGGTCAGGCCATTGAAGAGCGCGTTGATTTGCCTGTCGTCACTACGGCGCATGGCATCGAGTTCGTGGACTTCAATGGCGTTGGCGCATTGGCGCAAGACCAGCCGCAAGAGGGAAAGGAGCACGGCTGAGACATTGCGGGCGTCACGCGGGTGAACCCCTATGAACATGCCCCGCACGCGCGCTGTCGTGGCCAGCACGCACAAGACGAGACGGTGCGTGCCGTTGCGCGAATAGATGGTGATGGGCCGATTCTCCCTGATGGCAAGGGCGAAAAGACCGCTCTCGGTAAGATGCCGTACCTCGTCGTCGATGAACGCCTGCTGTGATTCGGGGATGCACAGGGCGGGCATGAAATCGGAAGTGCCTTCGACGACAAGCATGAAGCACGTGGTGGCGAACGGAATGAGGTCGCTCAGGCGGGCATGCGTCTCGCTGAGTATCTGTTCCGGCGTCGCCTTGCGGTTCGTCAGGGCCTGGAAGTCGGACAGTTCCGTCGCCATGTCGAGGATGTCGAGGGTCAGACGTGCCTGGTCCTCAAGATGGCGGATGTGCTCGCCAAGAGGGAGCGATGTCTGATGGTCCGTCACAGGGCCTCCATGCATTGTAGAAGGTCGCCGACCTGTCTTTCAAGCTGTGCTGCTGCGGTGGCGAAAGCTGTAGGGGCCAGTCCCGTGGCCTGCCAGGTTTCGGCGCTGAGGCGCGGCATGAGCCGTTCACCGCTGGAGCCCGGGCCGAAGAGATTGGCGAGCGCGTCGGCAGCGGCGAGGATGGCATGGCGCCTTTCGGGGATGTCTGGCGCGTGCACGGCGCGCTGGTCGTCTACGAGGTAGGGGGGGCAGTTCCAGTGTGTGAGCAGTGCGGCCCCGATTTCTCCGTGGTCGGCCCCGACAATCTCCTCTTCGATGTCGACGAGACGCACCTGTCGTCTCGCCGCTTCCTGCAACAGGCAGGCGGCATGGTCTGGGAGGTGGATGAAAGTCACCAGCCTGCCGATGTCATGCAAAAGCCCGGAGAGGAAGAGCCGGTCGGTCGCCTCCAGTCCCGCGTGGACGGCAAGGATGCGGGCAGCCACGCCACATGCCACCGAATGTTGCCAGAAGGTTCGCATGTCGACCATGCGCGACGGAATGCCTCGAAACGACCTGATGAGGCATGTGCCGGTGGCGATGACCATGAGTTGCGCGACCCCGATGACGATGACGGCGCGGTTGATGTTGTCTACCGGCGAGCGCAGCCCGAAATAGGCACTGTTGGCGAAGCGCAGCAGGCGTGAGGCGAGGTCGGGGTCGTAGCTGATGATTTCCGCGGCATCGGCGGCGGTGCTCATGGGGTCGTGAAGGACCTCGGTGAGTCTGTGGAATGTCTCGGGCAGGGTGGCGAGTCTGGTGCCGAGTTCGAGCAGCGTGGGCCTGTCTACGGGGGGCGGGCACGCACACTGCGCACCCACATGACCCGTTGAGATGTCGGCAGCACCCAAGATGCAGGGCGACCTTTCCTCAAGGCGTGTGGCAAGTTCTTCAGCCATGACCCGGTTGTGGGGATGCTCGATGTCGCAACCGTGGAAGCGGCGCTTCACCTCGGCCCATGCCGGAGATGGCATGGAGTGGGGATGTGCCTGCAAGTCTGCCCTTGAGTCCGTGTGGGCAGCCGAAGTGGCTGGCGACCTGTCATCAACGACGACGACCTCTGTGACTCCCCACATGGCGAGAATGCGCAGAGTGGATTCGGTGACTTCGTGTCCGGCGGGAAAAAGGCGACGCCCGTTGATATCCCGCACGGTCTCGACGAGAACCATGCCGGGAAGCAGTCTGTTGAGGCTGAGTGTGCGCATCGTGACTCCGGCGGTCAATCTAGCCGAATGCATGGCCGCGTGGCAACCGGGTTGGGCGCTTCCACTCCGCGACAAGTTCTGATAACCCCGAAGCCACGACGCCGCACCTCTCGCCAAGGCATGGCGCGGCCATCCGTCCATCACGTCACCAGTGCCCCGCCGGGAGAATCATGACGCCGAACTATCTGGATATCGCCTTTCTGGCCGTTCTGGGCCTCTTCACGTTGCGCGGGCTCTTCCGTGGTCTTGTGGAGGAGGTCGCCGGACTCGTCGGTGTCATCGGCGGCTTCTGGCTTGCCAACAGGCATCACGCCGATGCCGCGGCCTATGTCGGTCGCGTGGTCGAAGACCCCGCATGGGTGGGAGTGCTCTCCTATGTGGTCGTCTTCCTCGGTGTTCTGCTCGTGGTCTCCATCGTGGCACGCATCATCCGGAAATTGCTGGTACTCTCCTTCGCGGGGTGGCTTGACCATCTTGCCGGGGGTGCGGTCGGCGTGGCCAAGGGGGTGATCATATGCTCCATCCTGCTGGCGGTGCTGATGCACTTTCTGCCCGACGCCTCTTTCGTGCGCGACTCGCGCGTCATACCCCATCTCGCCAAGGTGACCTCGTTCATCAAGGGCTATCTCCCTCAACAGATTGTAAACTGACGCCTTCCGGCGTCCGGGAATCATCACATGACCAAGGACAACGCATCCCTCGCCCGTCTCACCGATGTCATCGACCGTCTCCTCGCCCCTGAAGGCTGCCCGTGGGACAAGGAGCAGACCCCCGAATCGCTTTGCGACTATCTCGTGGAGGAGTGCTTCGAACTGGTGGAGGCCATTCGCAGCGGCAATGCGGACGAAGTGCGCGAAGAGATGGGCGATGTCATGTTCCTTCTCGCCTTCCTCGGCAGACTCTACGCCGACAAGGGGGCATTCACCCTTGATGACGCCATGGCCAACAACGCCGCGAAGATGATTCGCCGTCACCCGCATGTGTTTTCGGATACGACCTATGCGGACCGCGATGAGTTCCTCCGTAACTGGGAGAGCATCAAGCGCGCCGAAAAGGCCGATGCCGAAGGCGAACCGCAAGGCGTGTACGACAGCCTGCCAGCCTCGTTGCCGCCGCTTCTCAAGGCGTACCGTATCCATTCCAAGGCTGCCCGCGTAGGCTTCACATGGCCCGAAGACGAGGATGTGGAACGGCAGGTCGAGGCCGAATGGCTTGAACTGCTGGACGTGCTGGCCGGAGACGACAAGGCCGCACAGGAGAACGAACTCGGCGACCTCATCTTCTCGCTGGTCGAACTCGGTCGGCGCAAGGGAATCAAGGCCAACACGGCACTGGATATGACCAACCTCAAGTTCCTGCGCCGTTTCCGCAGGATGGAGGCACTGGCCCGCGAGCGCGGTCTCGATTTTCCCGCGCTGTCCCTCGACGACAAGGACGAGTTGTGGAACGAGGCGAAGGCTGCGGAAGCGGCAGCGCGGTAGAACGCCTCGCAGCAACCCTGCTGCGGGCGTTGCGGGAAGGGCTTGAGGTCGACCCCCCGACGTCAGCCTTTCTTGCGTCGCAATTGGGAGAGGCGTCGGCACAGGCGCTTGCTGATGTGCTGGGCGACCCCTCCCACCCCGACCACGACACCGTGCTTGACTATCTCTGCTCACCCGGCCCGGCGTTGCGGCATGAGGTGGAGACGATACTGCTCAAGGCGGGCGATGGGGGGGCCTCCTGCCTGCTTGCGGGACAAGTCGTGGACGCCCTGCGAGCTGCGGTGCCGGGTGTGGATGCTGGCACTTTTGCTGTCGATGTGCGGCTGGACGGGGGCGTGATAGGCTCTGTGTCTCTGTCCGTGGCCGACCTCTCGTCACTGGTCGGGCGACTTCGCCTCGACGCCGGGCCGGATGCCTCGACGACGCGCGTCATGGCGGCGGTGCTGTCCGGGGAGGCGCTCCTACAGGCGCGGCTGGCAGTACGCGCCGCACGCATCCCGTGCACGGTGTTCCATGCGGACCTTGTTGCCTCGTTTTTCAGGTGTGTGCCCGTCACGTCGCCCCATGGCGAAGAAGTGCTTCGCCTCTGGCTGGACATCCTCGAGAATCTTCCGGAGGGCGGCGACCCGGTGGCAGCGGTGCGTCGTCGTCGAGACAGGCTTGTCCGGGCCGCCCGCGAAGCTGATGCCTTCTTCGCCCGACTTGCCCGCTACAATATGGAGATGCTCATGATGCAAGGCATGAGCGCACCGGCGATTGATGGCGACGAAGCGAGGCGCCGGGCCTACCTGCTTGACAGGTTGTGCCTTGCCCTGTTCGGAGTGGTACTTGATGATGAGCGGTCTTTTCAGACCGGAGAGGCCGACCTTGGCGTTCTCGACCTTGATGCCGGGCCAGATGCCGTGCCAGATGCCGTGGCGCGGCTGTTCGACGCGGTGTGAGCCGGACTTTTCGCGAGGCCCGGCGCCGTGGCTGAAGGCTGCGGCGGATGCCCCGCCACCGTTCCATCCCCGTGGAGGTGCGTACCATGTTCGTTACAGCGAGTGATGCCGCAGCCCGTATCTGTCCGCTTCTGCCGCCCGTGGCGGACAAGCCTGCTCCATGTCAGGGCAGCGCATGCATGATGTGGCGTTTCAGGTATCCCGAGCGTCGTTCCGTGGACGACACCGGCTACTGCGGACTCGCCGGCAAGCCTGCCGGGGCGATGTGACCCGCGTCACCACTACAGGAATCCCCATGAACAATGTGCCCAGCGGACGCCATCACGTCTCGACCTCCCGCAATCTCTTCGCCTGGTTCCTCTTCGCCCTGCTGCTGCTTTCGCTGTATCTCAGTTATCAGCTTGTGGCCCCGTTCCTGCACACCATAATCCTCTCCAGCGTGTTCAGTGCCAGCATCTACCCGTTCTACCGCAGGCTGACGTCATACCTTGGCGAGAGGCCGGTGCCCGCAGCGCTACTGGTGCTTGCAGGCGTGGTGATTCTGGTCGTCATCCCTGTCGTCGTCTTCGTCATCGGCCTCATTCCGCAGGCGGTGGCTTCGGTGTCCGCCATCACGCGCTGGCTGGCAGGGCATGGCGGTCTGGACGGTCTCAACGACGCCGCCCTCGCGCCCTACATCGCATGGGTGCGCGAGAATCTGCCCTTCATCGACCCCGCCCAACTCGACGTGCGCAGTAGCCTTGTTCAGGCTTCAAGGGCGGCAGGGCAGACCCTGCTGCAGTGGGGAACGTACGTCCTCGGCAACACCCTGTTGCTGTTCGGACATTTTCTGCTGCTTCTGCTGTGCATGTTCTTCATGCTGAAGGACGGGGCGTGGATGGTACAGCGTGTGCGGTATCTCTCGCCGTTGCGTATCGACCAGCAGGACCGCATCATCCTCGAATTGCGCCGCGTGGGGCGTTCCGTCCTCGTGGGCGGACTTCTCGTCGCGGTCATCCAGGGGCTTCTCGGAGGCGTGGCGCTGGCTGCGGTGGGCATTCCGGCCCTGTTCTGGGGAACGCTGATGGCGTTCGCCTCTCTCGTGCCTGTTGTCGGCACAGGACTCGTGTGGGTTCCTGCCGTGTGCTACCTGCTGCTGACATCGCAGTGGGAGTCGGCCCTCTTCCTGTCACTCTGGTGCGGCATCGTGGTCGTGGGCGCGGACAGCATCCTCAGGCCCTACTTCATGCGTGGCGGCGTGGGGATGCCCGTGTTCTTCATCTTCCTGTCCATCCTCGGAGGGGTCAAGGCCTTCGGGATGCTTGGCATTCTCGATGGCCCGCTGATTCTGAGCTTCACCGTGGTGATGCTCTCACTCTATGGGGACGAGTACCGCGACATCCTTGATGCCGGAAGCCTCGCACACTCTCGTGGGGCGGAGTGCGAAAAGGGTGAAGCCTCCGAGGAAGGGCCTGACGGCACGTAGCCGTCAGGTTGCCAAGTCTTCTCGCTTCATCTACGAAGAGGGGGAGAGGTGCGCACGGATGCCCGTCCGCTTTTCTCGTGAATTTCCGGTCCTCTTCGTGGGATACCCCGCGTGACCGTAGTGCTTGAGGCATTATCCTCGGAGCATGGCCGCTTCGACCTGTATGGTTTTCTGTTGTGGATGTGCCGTCCTTTGGCCAGTAGACCTGCCTTCACGGGACTGACGACACATGAGCACTCTGCCCGATAGCCGCGAATCCCGTGAGATGCCTTCCGGTAAGGAAGGCGGTCTCCCCGGGAGTGCGCACGAAGCCCCGATTGTTGCCCGGGGGGATGTCTCGCGTTCCTCCGACAGCACCGGCCTTGAATATGCTTCGGCTGCAGCACCCGTGGGCGACTTGCTGCGGGCCGTACGTGGCGGCATGCATGGTGTGACGGCCTCCCGTGGGGGTGTGTCCGGTGCCAATGCCAGTGTGGGGGTGGCGGTTTTCGACGGTGCCGGCAACCTGCTGGAGATGAACCCGCAGCTGGCACGCCTTCTGGGGTGCGGTGACTGCCCGCCGCCTTCCCTCTTCTCTTCGGGTTTCGTCGGCCTTGAAGGCACGACAGAGGTCCTTTCGCTGTTCATGCGCATCGCAGCCGGAAAGGTTCCGGGGGGCATGTGCCGCAAGCGATTTTGCGGCGAGGGCGGCAAAACGTTCACTGCGCGGGTGACTCTCTACGCCGAACATGACATCTCTGGGCGCGTCGCACGCATCGTCAAACTGGTGCAGCCCGAGGCGGGAGAGGATGCCTCTGTTCCGGGGGCGGACGTGGCCGACAAGGTGCGCGCCGCACTCGACCTCATCGCCTACGCGCGTCTCAATGAACGTGACCTGCCTTCCCTGGTGGCGCGCTTCCATCGCATACTCCGGTCGCTGATGCCGTTCGAACATTGCTATGTCGCACTCTGCGACGGGCCGGGCGGCATGGTGAGTTATCCCTACTATCGCGACATCGGTGTCGTCAGCCGCGATGCCCGCGCCTTCGGCGATGGCATCAGCGAGTACATCTACACGAACGGTGCTGCGCTGGTCCTTGATGCGCAGGGGATAGAGTCGCTTGAGCGCGCGGGGCGCTTCCGCCTGCGTTGTGCGCGCCCTCGGCACTGGATAGGCGTTCCGCTGCGGACGCACGGGGGCGAGGTCATCGGTGTCTTCGCGGGCAAGAGTTATCGTGAGGGCGATGCCTACACGGTCGAAGACCGGTTGCTTCTCGAACTGGTCTCGGGACATGTGGCGGGGGCCATCATCGAGCGGCGCAAGGCGTTTGCGCTACAGGAAAGCGAAGCACGGTTCAGGGCCATCTTCGAGCATTCAGCCGCCGGCATCTGCCTAGTGGGGCGTGACGGCCTGCTGATGGATGCCAACCCTGCCTTCGAGGAACTGCTCGGGCTGACACGTGCCGAAGTGGTGGGGTGCCGCTTTGACGCCTTCCTGCCCGTGAAGGCCGCATCCGAGCTCGATTCCACCTGCCGCAGCTCTTTTGCCGAGGGGCGCGACACCGTGTCACTGCGGCTGCCGTTCCTGCGGGTGGATGGCGAGCAGCGTTGGGGCAGACAGATCGTCACCGCCGTGCGCGACGTGGCGGGTGATGTGGCCTTCGTGCTTGCGCAGGTCGAGGACATCACAGAGCAGCAGCAGACCGAGGCGCGGCTGACACGCATGGCCTTCCATGATGCGCTCACCGGCTTGCCCAACCGCGTTCTTTTCCTCGACAGGGTGGAGACGGCGCTGCGCCGCGCCCGTCGCCATGAGACCTACCATTTCGCCGTACTCTTTCTCGACCTCGACAGGTTCAAGGTCGTCAACGACAGTCTCGGTCACAAGGCGGGTGACGAGCTGTTGCGCCAGTTCGCAAGGCGTCTGGAACCCTGCCTGCGCGAGGTGGACACCATGGCGCGCTTCGGGGGAGACGAGTTCGCCATCCTGCTGGACGACATGAGCGACGTTGACGAGTCGGTGAATATCATCGAGCGTCTTCAGGCTGCGTTGCGGCAGCCGTTCCTCGTGCAGGGGATGGAGGTCTACACCGGTGCCAGTATCGGGGCTGTGCTCCGCGCCCGCGACTACACGCAGGCGGAAGATATCCTGCGGGATGCCGATATCGCCATGTATCGCGCCAAGGATAGCGGCAAGGGCCGGTTCGTGGTGTTCGAGTCGAGTGCTGCTCCCGGGGCACAGGACATCCTGCGTCGCGAGAACGAATTGCGCAGGGCGCTCGATGGTGACGAGATCGAGCTGTACTTCCAGCCCATAGTGGCCTTGCGGACGGGACGCATCACCGGTCTCGAGGCTCTCGTGCGCTGGCAGCATCCCGAACAGGGGCTGCTGGCTCCCGGCACGTTCATCCCGCTGGCGGAAGAGTCCAATCTCATCTGCGACCTCGACATGCACGTCTTCCGCAAGGGATGCCTTGCCGTGGTGGCGCTGCAGGAGGCCTTCGAGGGGCCGCTGGCAGTCAACATCAATATCTCGGCCCGCAGCTTCCGCAGGCTACGCATGGTGCAGGACATCACGGACATCCTGCGCGAGACGGGATGCCCGCCACAGATGGTGAAGCTCGAGATCACCGAGAACCTGCTGCTGACAGGGCTTGAAGTGACGGACAAGCTCTGGCGTCTCAAGGACCTTGGACTGTCCCTCGTGCTTGACGATTTCGGTACGGGCTATTCTTCGTTGAACTACCTGCGCCAGTTCCCCATGGATATCCTCAAGATAGACAGGTCGTTCATCAGTCGCGTGCACGAGGAGAGGGCGGCGAGGGGTATCGTTGAGTCCATCGCCAACCTCGGGCGCACGTTGGGTCTCGGAGTCGTCGCCGAAGGCATCGAGGTGTCGGAACAGGCAGAGATTCTGCTGGAAGTGGGCTGCCCGCACGGGCAGGGCTATTTCTATTCCCGCCCTCAACCGTTCGACCGGATGCTTCGCACGCTCGAACGACGTCGCCCGTTGCCGTTGTCAGCAGGATAGGGCTGGCCCTCCCCCCCCTCGCGCATTCGCAAGCCGTATGAGGGGGAATGGGCGCATCCCATCACGTTGCGACCTCCTGTCTCCAGCTTCAAGCCGTGCCGGGTTCCGTATGCCCTAGCCGTCTGACAGGGGGGGCGACTCATTCCGTCACGCCGTGTCGGCGGCAAATGCGGTTGCGCCTGAACTTGGGGGCAAGACCCGCCTGCGAAGAGCATGAACCGCCACGCCCGGTCCTTCCGTGACCATGGCCTCTCGTACGTTCCGGTCACGGGCGCAAACGTCATGGACGGCCCGGCCCCGGTGCCGCTGTGGGGATTCGTCGAGAAAGCCCCCGCCCTTCTTCGGAAAGGCGGGGGCTTGTCATTCAGACCTTGCAGCCGGTGTCGGTTCAGTTGGGCTTGAAGGCTACGGGCAGCACGTCGTCGATGTGCGATGCCAGATGCACTTCGATACGGCGCAGCAGGTCGGCGGGCACGTCTTCAAGGTCCTTGGCGTTCTGGGCGGGAATGACGACGTGCTTGAGACCACGCGCCACGCCTGCGAGAATCTTCTCCTTGATGCCGCCCACCGGCAGCACTCTGCCACGAAGGGTGATTTCACCCGTCATGCACAGGTCGCTGCGTACGGGTCTGCCCGTGAGTGCGGAGATGAGCGCGGTGACCAGTGTCACACCTGCCGAAGGGCCGTCCTTGGGGGTCGCCCCTGCGGGGACGTGGATGTGCAGGTCGCGGTCTTCTGCGAAGCCGGGGTCGATGTCCAGTTCTTCTGCACGGCTGCGGGCGTAACTCACGGCTGCCTGTGCGCTTTCCTTCATCACGTCGCCAAGCTGTCCGGTGAGGATGAGCTTGCCCTTACCCTTGAGGGGGGAGACCTCGACATTGAGCACTTCACCGCCATAGGGCGTCCATGCAAGGCCGAGTGCCACACCGGGCAGCAGTTCCTTTTCGTGTTCATCTTCAAGGAAGCGGGGGGCACCAAGGAGTTTCTGGGTGAGCGCGGGCGTCACACGGAAGGGGCCTTTGGAGCCTTCAGCCTTGCGTCGTGCGAGTTTGCGGCATACCGAGCCTATCTCGCGTTCGAGATTGCGGAGTCCCGCTTCGCGCGTGTAGCCCCGCACCAGCGTCTCTATGGCTGCGTCTCCGATGGTTATCTCGTTCTCTCCGAGGCCGTTGGATGTGGCCTGACGCGGGACGAGATGCCTGCGTGCGATGGCGACCTTCTCCTGCATGGTGTAGCCGGGGATGGAAATGATCTCCATCCGGTCGCGCAGCGGCGCGGGAATGGTATCGAGCTGGTTGGCCGTGCAGATGAACATGACCTTCGACAGGTCGAAGGGGACGTTCAGGTAATGGTCGCTGAACGACCAGTTCTGTTCCGGGTCGAGCACTTCGAGCAGGGCGGACGAAGGGTCGCCCCTGAAGTCGGCACCTATCTTGTCGATCTCGTCGAGCATGATGACCGGGTTGCGCGTGCCGCACTGCTTGAGGCTCTGGATGATGCGACCGGGCATGGAGCCTATGTAGGTGCGCCTGTGCCCGCGAATCTCGGCCTCGTCCCTCATGCCGCCCAGCGAGATGCGCTGGAACTTGCGGCCCAGTGTGCGGGCGATGGAACGCCCCAGCGAGGTCTTGCCCACGCCGGGAGGCCCGGCGAAGCACAGGATGGGGCCTTTCGAGTCCGGGTTGAGCTTGCGTACCGAAAGGTATTCGAGGATGCGGTCCTTGACCTTGTCGAGTCCGAAATGGTCCTCGTCGAGAATGACCTTGGCCTTGCGGATGTCGAGCCTGTCGCGCGAGAGCTTGCGCCACGGCAATTCCGAGAGCCATTCGAGATAGGTGCGGGTGACGGTGGCCTCGGACGAGTCGGGATGCATGGCGGCGAGTCGGCGAAGCTGTTTGTCGGCCTCCTTGCGGACGTCCCGGGGCAGCTTGGCGATGTCGAGAGCACGGGCAAGTTCCTCGAGTTCTTCGTCCTCGTTGCCCGATTCCCCCAGTTCACGGCGAATGGCCTTGAGCTGCTCACGAAGGAAGTAGTCCTTCTGGGCCTTGTCCATGCCTTCGCGGGCCATGCTCTGTATCTTCGCCTGCATGGAGGCCACTTCGGCCTCCTTCATGAGCTGCTTGTTGACGAGTTCGAGTCTTGCCACAGGGTCCACGCATTCGAGGATGTCCTGTGCGTCGGAGACCTTCATGCGCAGGTTGGCCGCGATGAGGTCGGCGAGGCGTCCCGGTTCGTCGACGCTGTTGAGGACGGACATGATTTCCGACGTGGAGATGCCGCGCAGGGAGAGTATCTTTTCACTCTGCTCGCGCGCCGTGCGCATCATGGCCTCCTGCTCGACGGTCAGGGGGCCGCTGTCCACTTCCGGCATGGGGGTGACCCGTGCGGAGATGTGCGGTTCCTCGGACGTGAAGGCGTCCACGTGTGCCCGCGTGACACCCTGTACCAGCACCTTGATGCGCCCGTCGGGCATCTTGAGCATGCGCATGATCATGACGACCGTGCCGGTGTGGTGCAGGTCGTCGGGGGTGGGGTCGTCCACCTGTTCGTCGTGCTGTGTGCAGACCATGAGATAGCGGCTTCCGTTGAGGGCCGCGTCCACGGCTTGCACCGATTTCTCCCGCCCGACGAACAGGGGCAGAATCATGTAGTTGAACACCACCACGTCGCGTACGGGCAGGACAGGAAGCTCCTGCGGGATTTCAGGCGTCTCCTGTGCTGCGTCGTCTGATGCAGGCGAAGCGTCATCGGATTCGGGCGTACCCGCATCGTCATCCGCCTCCGCGGCAGGGGCGTTCTCGTCATCCGCACCGGAGGCAGACTTGCCATCTGCTTCCGGGGTGTCGGCAGGTTGCACCGCCGCAAGTGTGTCACCGTCATCCACGACGGTGTCCGGCTTGTCGTCGGTGTCCACGGTGGCGATGGTCGTGCTTTTCGTGTCGTCGTTCGTATGGGTCATTCGCTGGCACTCCCTGGTGCTCGGAAACGTATGTCGAAAGTGTCGGGTAGCGGGCCTTCATGGGCGGGGTCGTCATGTTTCACGACGTGGTCAACCCGGCTGAACATGGGACCTTTGCGCAAGGCCGTCTCCAGTGTGGCGAGGGCCTCATCCGTCCCGTCGGCGCACAATCGCACCGTCCCGTCCGGTTCGTTGCGCACCCATCCGCGGAGGTCCAGGCGCAGGGCCGTTCGCCGTGTCCATGAACGAAAGCCCACGCCCTGGACACGGCCGATGACAGAATAGGAACGGCGGGGCATGAAAACTCCTAGAGCAGACCGTCTTCCTTCAGGCTGTAACAATCTTCGTCCGTCACGATGACATGGTCAAGTAGGCGGATGCCGAGCGTCAGCGCCGAACGCGAAAGCTGGCGGGTCACCTCGAAGTCGGGCTGCGATGGCACAGGGTTGCCACCGGGGTGGTTGTGCACGAGGATGATGCCCGATGCACTGCAACGCAGGGCCATCTCGAGCACATCACGCGGATAGATGACAGAGGCGTTGACCGTGCCCTTCGTGGCACGTTCCCACGCGATGAGTCTGTTCTGGTTGTCCAGAAGGGCCACCCATACTTCCTCGTGCGGGCAGTTGCCAAGGCGCATCCGCGCCATCTCCGCCACCGACTGCGGGGTGCAAAGCACCTTGCGTTCCCGTGCAGGACTCTCTTCGTATCGTGCCATGCATTCGCGCAGCAGAAGCCAGTAGTCCAGAAGCCCCGGCCCGAAGCCCTTCACCGAGAGAAGTTCCGGTGTCCGTGCATCGAGCACGCCCCGCAACGAGCCGAAACGGTGCAGCAGTTCCTTGGCCAGAGGCTTGGTATCACGCCGCAGGACGACAGTGCCGAGCAGCAGTTCCAGCAATTCATAGTCCCGCAGACCCGTACCGTCGACTCGCAGCCGTTCCCGCAATCGCTCCCTGTGGCCGTGGTAGTGTGGCTTGTCTGACATGATAAGTAGTTGTGACCATGGGGCAAGGGGTTGGGTCACATTCTCCTTGTATGGCGTGGGACAGGGCGGGCGAAGACGGTGAACAGGCCCGCCACCAGTGCATCGAGAGACTGTTCGGGAGAACGTTCGCCGGTCTTGATGCCACGTTCGGCTTCAAGGGTCAGGTCGAGCATGCGGGTAAGCCCGCTGTAGCCGAGTTGCTGCGCAAGCTGTTGCTTGACGGGAAGCACCGACGGGGGAAGGCGTACCGGTTCGCCTGAAAGAAGTTGCCAGAGTTGACGCGTCTCCCGCAACAGCATGCCGATGAACGGAAAGACCATGCTGTCTCCGCCAAGCTTGTCCCGTTGCACCTGCCGCCATACGGCCTGTGCGTTGCCACCTTGCAGGGCCTTGATGAAGGCGAAGATGTCGAGGTCGGGCTCATGGCTGACCAGTTTGGCAAGTTCGGGGCCGAGCGTTGCGTCGAGGCCTGCGGCAAGCAGCAACTTGTCAAGTTCCGTGGCGGCGGCGGTGGCATCGGCGGGCATCGCCGCGGCGATGGCGTCGAGTGCCCCGGGGGCGAAGCGCGCCCCGGCGTCGGTCGCCCGCTGCTGGAGAAATCGCCGGATGCCACGTTCGTCAAGACCGGGACTGCGCCACACCCACCCTTTGCGTTCCGCGAAGTCAAGACAGCGAAGTTTGGCGATATGCGCCGGAATCTTGGGTTGCCCGCGTTCGAAGGGCACTTCGAGGCAGAAGAAGGGCCATGAAAGAGGGTTGGGACGGGCGAGGGCTGTGGACAGGCGCTTCCATACGTCGGCGGGCAGGTTGTGGGCGTTGCGCACCACAAGGGCGCGGGGGCTGCCGAAGAGCCCTTGCAGCGTGAGATGTTCCCAGAAGACGGGGGGAAGAGCCTCGTCGCCCCAGAACACCTGTCGCTCAAAACAGGTTCCGCCGGTTTCGGTGGCGTTGACCAGCCCGGATATGTGGTCCTTGAGGAGGCGACTGTCGGGGCAGATGCAGAAGCTGAAGCCGGGTCTGTCCATATTGCTGCTCGCACGGGAGAAATTGAAGGCCCGGAGACTCTTCGTCTCCGGGCCCTGTATACATGAGGTCGCCTTGGAAGGTCTAGAAGTTGCGGCGCATGGCGTCGGTAAGCTCACGCACCAGTTGCTTCGTAGACTCCTTGATGGCCGCCGCTTCGTCGTAGGTGTCGAGCAGGTCGCTGTAGTAGCGTACCCCCGACTGCCATGCCACGGTGTTCGTCGAACCGTTGTACAGGATGAACTCCATCCCCATGACCGACGAATAGAGAATGGCGGTCGTCTGTCGGTCACCTGCCCAGCGACGCAGCGTCATCTGGGTGATGCGTATCTGCAACTCGTAGTCGGTGGGGCCGCTATCCTTCCAGACGGCGAGCTTGCGGGCACCTATCTCGTCACGAACCTGCGAACGGATGATGTGCGGCAGATTCGCATACATGGTCGGGTTTTCGACCCCCTTGATCTTGAGGGTCTTTGTTCCGTCGCCGAGGGTGCTGGGCCCGTCGGCCGACAGCGTGTACCCTGCGCAGCCCGAAAGGACGAGCAGCGCGGCCATGCACAATAGGGCGGCCCGCAGGGGGGCCAGTCTAGCTGACGACCACATTGACGAGTTTCCCGGGGATGACCACCACCTTGCGCACCGTCACGCCTTCCAGATAGCGGAGGACGTTGGGTTCGTTGAGGGCGAGGGTCTCCACCTCTTCGCGCGACGCATCGGCGGGGATGTCGAGCTTGCCGCGCAGTTTGCCGTTGACCTGCACCACCAGCGTCACCGTATCGCGCACGAGGGCATCCTCCTTCCAGCGCGGCCACGGCAAGGTGCTGACGCTTTCGGTGTGGCCGAGAAGCGCCCAGAGTTCCTCGCTAAGGTGCGGCGTGAAGGGAGAGAGCAGCGTGAGCACGGTGGACACGGCGGAAGACAGTACCTTGCGACCGGATTCGTCTGCGACGAGTTCATCCTTGGCGAGATACAGGGCGTTGACCAGTTCCATGACAGCCGCGATGGCCGTGTTGAACTGGAACCTGTCGTTGAGGTCGTCACCGGCCTTGCGGACGGTGGCATGTTCCTTGAGCCGCAGTTCACGCGCGACGGGTGTCTTCGCGTCCTCGGCGGTGCTGGAACAGGCGCCCACAGCCAGAAGGTGCTCGCGCAGTTCTTCGACAAGACGCCATACACGGCCCACGAAGCGGTACGAACCTTCGATGCCGCTCTCGCTCCAGTCGAAGTCGCGCTCCGGCGGTGCAGCGAAGAGGCAGAAGAGGCGCACGGTGTCCGCGCCGTAGCGGGCTATCATCTCCGTGGGGTCGACGACGTTGCCCTTCGACTTGGACATCTTGCTGCCATCCATGAGCACCATGCCCTGCGTGAGCAGGTTGGCGAAGGGTTCATCGAGTTCGATGAAGCCGCAGTCGCGCAGTGCCTTGGTGAAGAAGCGGGAGTAGAGCAGGTGCAGGATGGCGTGTTCGACACCGCCGATGTACTGGTCCACGGGCAGCCAGTAGCGCAGGGCGTCAGGCGTGAAGGGCGCCTTGTCGTTGGTGGCGTCGGTGTACCGTGCGAAGTACCACGACGACTCGACGAAGGTGTCCATGGTGTCCGTCTCGCGCCGTGCCTTGCCGCCGCATACGGGGCAGGTGCACTCGTAGAATGCCGGAGTGTGCGGCAGCGGCGAGCGACCGTCATCGTGGGTCTTCACATCGAGCGGCAGCACCACGGGAAGGTTCTCTTCCTTCTCGGGCACCACGCCGCAGGCGTCGCAGTAGATGACGGGAATGGGCGCACCCCAGTAACGCTGGCGCGAGATGTTCCAGTCGCGCAGGCGGTAGTTGATGGTGCGGCGTCCGTTGCCGGTGGTCTCAAGGTCGTCGGCGATGCGCTGCTTGGCGTCTTCGTTGGCAAGCCCGTCGAAGGCGCCGGAATTGACCAGCGCACCGGCTTCGGTCCATGCCGCAGACATGGTGGCGGGGTCGAGCGCTTCGCCCTGGGGCTGGATGACCACCTGCATGGGCAGGTCGTACTTGCGGGCGAATTCGAAGTCGCGCTGGTCATGGGCGGGAACGGCCATGACAGCCCCGGTTCCGTATTCGGCGAGAACGAAGTTGGCCACCCATATGGGCATCTTTCGGCCGGTGAAGGGGTTCACACAGTAGGCACCGGTGAACACTCCCTCCTTTTCGAGGGTGTCGGACTGGCGGTCGATGCGGTCCATGTTGCGGATGCGCTCGACGAAGGCTCGCACGTCATCAGCTTGCGGCTTGCCGTCGATGAGCTCTTCCACGAGCGGATGCTCGGGGGCGATGCTCATGAAGGTGGCACCGAAGATGGTGTCGGGGCGCGTGGTGAAGACGGTGATGGAGTCGTCGCGCCCGTCCAGCGCGAAACGTATCTCTGCACCCGTCGACTTGCCAATCCAGTTGCGCTGCATGCTGAGGACGCGCTCGGGCCAGCCGTTCTCGAGCTTGGAAAGGTCGGCCAGAAGCTCTTCGGCATAGTCGGTGATGCGCAGGAACCACTGGGTGAGTTCCTTCTGTTCCACTGCGCTGTCACAGCGCCAGCACAGTCCTTCGATGACCTGCTCGTTGGCGAGCACGGTGTGGCACTTGGGGCACCAGTTCTGGGCCGCCTTCTTGCGGTAGACCAGACCCTTCTCGAGGAAGCGCAAGAAGAAGAGCTGCTCCCACCTGTAGTACTCGGGTGTGCAGGTGGCCACTTCGCGCTGCCAGTCGTAGGAGTAGCCAAGCCGTTTGAGCTGGCTGCGCATGTTGTCGATGTTGGCGAACGTCCACTTTGCAGGGTGGGTGCCGTTCTTGATGGCCGCGTTCTCGGCGGGCAGGCCGAAGGCGTCCCATCCCATGGGGTGAAGGACGTTGAAACCCTGCATGCGCTTGAAGCGCGCCACCACGTCGCCGATGGAATAGTTGCGGACGTGCCCCATGTGGATGTTGCCCGAAGGGTAGGGGAACATCTCGAGCACATAGTACTTGGGCTTGTCGGCTTCGGTATCGCACTGGAAGATGCCGCTGTCTTCCCACTTCTTCTGCCACCGGGTCTCGATGGACTGATGATCGTATTTCATGCCCGCATATTCCTTTGATTTCTCGTAGTGAAGGCTCCCCGGTCAGACGCGGGGTTTGAGCTGCCCGCCTTCGAGGGCCTTGGCTGCGGCATCGAGGATGCCGTTGATGAAACCGCGTGCGTTGGCGTCTCCGAATTGCTTCGATAGCTCAAGGGCCTCGTTGATGGCGACCTTGGGCGGGACGTCGATGCGGTAGAGCATTTCGTACACGGCGATGCGCAGGAGCGTGAGTTCGACCCTTCCGATGCGGTCGATGCGCCAATTCTGCGAGAAGAGGCCGATGACCTCGTCGATGTTCGCCTGTTCAGTCCAGATACCCTCGATGAGTTCCCACGCGAAGCCCTCCGGCTGCGGCGAGCGCCCCTTGTCGGCCACGTCGGGCGACGAGGCATAGGCTTCGCGCAACTGCTTCACCGAAGCGGCAGGCGAGAAACCGAGCCCGTAGAGTATCTGGAAGGCAAGTGCCCGCGCGGCCCGGCGGGAAGGGGTGCCTTTGGTCGTCATGGTCTACAGCTGCTCCATCACGCGCACGGTCTCGAGCACTGCGGCGGCGGCTTCGGCACCCTTGTTGCCTGCCTTGCTGCCGGCGCGTTCGATGGCCTGCTCGATGTTGTCGGTGGTCAGCAGGCCGAAGCCCAGCGGCACGCCGCTTTCGAGGCAGGCCTGTGCAAGGCCCTTCGAGGCTTCGTTGGACACGAAGTCGAAGTGGGGTGTGGCGCCGCGGATGACCGCGCCGAGCGCGATGATGCCGTCATACTTGCCGCTGTGGGCCAGCTTCTTGGCTACGAGGGGCATCTCGAAGGCACCGGGAATGCGGACGATGGTGAGGTTCTCGCGGTCGCAACCGTGACGCTGGAGATAGTCACAGGCGCCGCCGATGAGACGGTCGACGATGAAGTCGTTGAAACGGGTGGCGACGATGGCGAACTTGAGGCCCTTGGCGTCGAGCTGGCCTTCGATGGTCTTGATGTGCAGCATGGTTGCTCCTTTTCCGGGCTGGCCGGCGGCTGATATATGCGCCCCTTGCGGGGTTGCGGTCCTTCGGGCCGCGCTTCGGCCAATCTGGCCCGGCGCGGTGTGCAGACCCGTACGGGGCTGCGACGACGCCTCTAGGCGTCGCCTCCGTTCTCGTGGTGCTTCAGTTCAAGCAGGTGGCCCATCTTCTCCTTCTTGGTGCGCAGGTACTCTTCATTGAAGGCGCACGACTCGAGTTCGATGGGCACACGTTCGACGACTTCTATGCCGTAGCCTTCGAGGCCGACGATCTTCTTGGGGTTGTTGGTCATCATGCGCATCTTGCGCACCCCGAGGTCGACGAGAATCTGCGCACCGATTCCATAGTCGCGCAGGTCGGCCTTGAAGCCAAGCTTGTGGTTGGCCTCAACGGTGTCGTACCCTTGGTCCTGAAGCCCGTAGGCCTTGATCTTGTTGCCGAGGCCGATGCCGCGTCCTTCCTGGCGCATGTACAGCAGCACGCCCGACCCCTTGGCCGCAATCTGGCACAGTGCCGCGGCGAGCTGGCCGCCGCAGTCGCAACGCAACGAACCCAGCACGTCACCGGTGAGGCATTCGCTGTGCACGCGCACGAGCACGGGCTCGCTGGGCGAGATGTCACCCTTGACGAGGGCGATGTGGGTCTCGTCGTGCAGTTCGTTCTCGTAGGCGATGATCTGGAAATCGCCGTAGCGGGTGGGCATCTTGGCTTCACCCACGCGCTTCACCGAAAGAAGGCCCGACTGCATCCGGTAGCGGATGAGGTCCTTGATGGTGGCGATCTTCATGTTGTGCTTTTCGGCGAACTCGATGAGGTCGGGCATCCGCGCCATCTCGCCATCTTCGCGCATGATTTCGCAGATGACTGCGGCAGGCTTGAGATTGGCGAGCTTGGCGAGGTCGACGCTACCCTCGGTCTGTCCGGCACGGACCATGACCCCACCCTTCTGGGCACGAAGGGGGAAGATGTGACCGGGCGTGACGATGTCTTCGGCCTTCACGTCGTCGGCGACGGCGGTCAGGATGGTCGTGGCACGGTCGGCGGCGGAGATGCCGGTGGTGACACCGCGGCGCGCCTCGATGGAAACAGTGAAGTTGGTGCCGAACTTGGACTCGTTGCGGCGGGCCATCAGGGGCAGCTGTAGCTTGTCCACCCACTCGGGGGAGAGGGCCAGGCAGATGAGGCCGCGCCCGTGGGTGGCCATGAAGTTGATGACCTCGGGCGTGACGTGCTGCGCGGCGATGGTAAGGTCGCCTTCGTTTTCGCGGTCCTCGTCGTCGACGAGGATGATCATCTCGCCCTTGCGGATGGCGTCGATGGCCTCTTCGGCCTTGCAGATGGACATGTGGTACCTCGCTTATGTGAAGGGAAAAGGGCTAGAAGCCGTTCTCCCGCAAGAAATCCAGCGTGATGCGTCCGGAGGGCGCGTCCTCTCCCGTATGGGGGGTGTTCCACGGCGCGAGCATGTTCTGGACGTATTTGCCGATGACGTCGGTCTCCATGTTCACGCGGGTTCCCGGCTTCCAAGAGGCGATGGTCGTCACACCCTGCGTTTCGGGGATGACGTTGACCTCCAGAAAATCCGGCCCGCAATGATTAACCGTCAGGCTGATACCGTCAAGGGCTACAGAGCCTTTGGGGATGACCTGCGGCCCGAATGCGGAAGGAAAACCGAGGCGATAGACCTTCGACAGCCCCGCCTGCGTGATGGAACGCACCTCGGCCACGCAGTCGACGTGACCGCTGACGATGTGCCCGCCCAGACGGTCACCCACGGCGAGTGCCCGTTCGAGGTTCACACGCGCACCCTGACGCAGGTCGCCGAGGTTGGTGCGCTGCATGGTCTCTGACGAGGCGTAGGCGGTGAACCAGCGGTCGCCGTATGTTTCCACGGTCAGGCATGTGCCGTTGGTGGCGATGCTCTCGCCTTTGACGATGGCGTCAAGGGCGAACAGTGCGCGCAGACGCAGGCGGGTCTCTCCGCCCATCGGTTCCACGGCGACCACTTCGCCCTGTCCCTGTATGATGCCGGTGAACATGTTCGCTATCCTTTGCCGGGGCGCAGAATCATGATGCAGTCGTCGCCACGGCGTTCGATGCCGGTCATGCGGAGGCGCAACGCCTCGTCCATGTGCAGGGGGGCCCTGCCGTCGAACAGAAGTGCGGCCTCGGCATCGCCGATGATCTTGGGGGCCATGTGCAGATGGAATTCGCCGACGAGACCCGCCTCAAGGAGTGAGAGCGCCAGTTTGCCGCCGCCTTCGCACAGGACGTGTTCAACGCCGTGGTCGGCGCGCAGGCGTGTCAGACCGGCCCGGAGGTCGAGCCTGCCGGACGGGGTGAGCGGCAATGCCATGATGCAGACGCCGGAAGTGCGAAGCGCGTCGGCAGCTTCGGTTCCGGCACCGGTGGAGTCGGTCCACACGACGCATTGTCCGGGACGTTCACGGAAGATACGTGGCAGGGCGTCATGGTGCGGGACGTGCCTCGTCGCCACCACCGCCATGGGTTGGCGGCGGGGCAGGGGGGCGACCCGTGCGGTGAGCTGCGGGTCGTCGGTGTAGAGCGTTGTGCCGCCCACCAGTACCGCTCCGCCCGCCTCGCCTATGCGTGCGCGAAGCTCATGTACGGCGGCACGGGCCTCTGCGCCGCTGATCCACTGCGAGTGTCCGCTACGTGTGGCGATGCGTCCATCAAGGGTGCTGGCGAGTTTGAGGATGACGTAGGGCAGGTCGGTGAGCTTCCACGTGAGAAAATCGGCCACGAGGTCGTGGCATTCCTGCTCGCAGACGCCCATGTCCACCGTGACACCGTGGGCGCGCAGGTACTCGGCACCGCCACTAGCTACGGGATTCGGGTCGGCGAGTCCCACCACCACACGGGTGATGCCCGCCTCGACGATGGCGTGGGAACAGGGCGGCGTCTTGCCGTGATGGTTGCACGGTTCCAGCGTGACGACCAGAGTGCAGTGTGCGGGGTCGACTCCTTTCGACGCGGCGTCACGCAGGCATTCCACCTCGGCATGGGGTTTCCCGTAGCCTGTGTGCCAGCCGCGTGCGGCGACTTCGCCGTCACGCACCAGCACCGCCCCCACGGTGGGGTTGGGGGCCGCGTACCAGCGTCCGCGTTCGGCGAGGGCGATGGCCTCGCGCATGAAAGGGGTGAAATCGGGGCCCATGCCTAGCCTTCTCCGTTGCCGCAGCCGCAGGCAACGCCGTCGCAGCCGCAGGGGCCAGATATCCTTGCGGAAGATGCAGGCGCAGGCTTGAAGTCCATCACCGCATACGACACACCGGCCTCGCGCAGCATGGCTTCGGCAAGGCTGTCAGGGTAGGACTCGGTGTAGTAGACGGCACGTACTCCGCAGTTGATCAGCATCTTGGTGCAGATGAGGCAGGGCTGTGTGGTGCAGTAGATTTCGGAACCCGTCAGCGAGACGCCGTGGATGGCCGCCTGTATGATGACGTTCTGTTCGGCATGCAGGCCGCGGCATATCTCGTGACGCTGTCCGGAGGGGACGCCCAGTTGCTCGCGCAGGCATCCCACCTCGAGGCAGTGAGCCACATTGGACGGGGCGCCGTTGTAGCCCGTGGCGAGGATGCGCTTGTCCTTGACGGCAATGGCCCCGACCTTGCGACGGGTGCAGGTCGAGCGCTCCGCCACGAGATAGGTTATCTGCATGAAATAGTCGGGCCAGGGCATACGGGACATGGGGCCTCCGGGCGTCGGACTTGAAGGCGTAGCGGGGCGGCCAAAGGCCGCCCCGCATGCCGTTGCTACCATGCGAACAGGGGGAACTGCCGTGCGAAGCGTTCCACTTCGCGGCTGATCTCCGCCAGTCGGGTCTCATTGGTGGTGTTGGCGATGGCGTCCACGATCCATCCGCCCACCTTCTCCATCTCGGCGGCCTTCATGCCGCGGGTGGTGAGGGCCGGGGTGCCGAGACGCACACCGGAGGTCACGAAGGGCGAACGGGTCTCGAACGGGACGGTGTTCTTGTTGACGGTGATGCCCGCCTTGTCGAGGGCTATCTCGGCGTCCTTGCCGGTGACGTCCTTGCTGGTGAGGTCGACCAGCATCAGGTGGTTGTCGGTACCGCCCGAAACGAGATCGAACCCGGCGGCGGTGAGCACACCGGCAAGGGCGGCGGCGTTGTCCACCACCTGCTTCTGGTACTCCTTGAACGCGGGGCGCAGTGCCTCGCCGAAGGCCACGGCCTTGGCGGCGATGACATGCATGAGCGGGCCGCCCTGAATGCCGGGGAATATCTGGCTGTTCAGCGTCTTGCCGTTGTCCTCGGTGGAGAGGATCATGCCACCGCGCGGGCCGCGGAGCGTCTTGTGCGTGGTGGTCGTGGTGTAGTGGGCGTGCTGCACGGGGCTGGGGTGGTAGCCAGCGGCGACCAGACCTGCGATGTGGGCCATGTCGACCATGAGCTTCGCGCCCACTTCATCTGCGATGGCGCGGAAACGGGCGAAGTCGATGGTGCGGGGGTAGGCGCTAGCACCGGCGACGATGAGGGAGGGCTTGTGCTCGCGTGCGAGTGCGGCCACCTGCTCGTAGTCTATGCGGCCAGTCTCCTTCTCGACACCGTAGAACACCACGTTGAAGAGACGACCGGAAAAGTTGACGGGGCTGCCGTGCGTCAGGTGACCGCCGTGCGAGAGATTCATGCCGAGGATGGTGTCGCCGGGCTTGAGGCACGCGAAATAGACACCCATGTTGGCCTGACTGCCCGAATGGGGCTGCACGTTGGCGTATTCGCAGCCGAAGATGGTGCGGGCGCGTTCGATGGCGATGTTCTCGGCGATGTCGACGAACTCGCATCCGCCGTAGTAGCGCTTGCCGGGGTAGCCTTCGGCGTACTTGTGGGTGAGGACGCTGCCCTGAGCCTGCCGGACGGCGGCGGAGACGAAGTTCTCCGACGCGATGAGCTCAAGCTTGCCGGTCTGACGTTCGATTTCGAGAATGATGGCCTTGCCGACCTCGGGGTCCTGAAGCAGCAACTCGTCCATGTGTGCGCCCTCCGCAGTAAGGGTTGTGGCCGCACGGCAAGCCGTGCGGCCTTGTACTCTAGTCTTCGTACCGTTTGAACAGAAGGCTGGCGTTGGTGCCGCCGAAGCCGAACGAGTTGCACAGCGCATAGTGGGCCTGCATCTCCTTCGAACCTTCCGTCATGTAGTTCAGGTCGCACTCGGGGTCCGGCGTCTCATGGTTGATGGTGCCGGGAATGATGCCCCTGTGCAGGGTGAGCACGGTGAACACGCTTTCCAAACCGCCTGCTGCGCCCAGCAGATGGCCCGTCATCGACTTGTTGGCCGTGATGGCGATGTTGTAGGCGTGCTGACCGAAGACCTGCTTGATGGCGCGGGTTTCGCACAGGTCGTTGAGGTGGGTCGAGGTGGCGTGGGCGTTGATGTGGTCGACGGCTTCCACAGGTATGCCCGCTTCCCTCACGGCATTGCGCATCGCGAGCGCCATGCCATCCCCTGATTCGTGGGGGGCGGTCATGTGGTAGGCGTCACCCGACGCACCGAAGCCGACGACCTCGGCGTAGATGGTCGCACCGCGCGCCAGGGCCGAATCGAGCGATTCGAGCATCAGCATGCCGCTTCCCTCGCCGAGGACGAAGCCGTCACGTTCCTTGTCGAAGGGGCGTGACGCCTTCTCGGGCGAGTCGTTGTGCGCGGTGGAGAGTGCCTTCAGGGCGGTGAAGCCCGAGACACCCATGGGGGTGATGGTCGATTCGACGCCGCCGGTGATGGCTGCGTCGATACGTCCCAGCTTGATCTCGCTGAAGGCGTAGCCGATGGCATGGGTGGCAGACGCGCATGCGCTCGTCATGACCACGTTGGGGCCTCTGGCTCCTGTGAATATCGAAACCTGCCCCGGTGCCATGTTGGAGATGAGCATGGGGATCATGAACGGCGAGACCTTGTTGGGGCCTGCCTCCATGAGTTTGGTGTGGAAGACCTCGATGGTCTCGAGACCACCAAGCCCCACGCCCAGAAGCACGCCCACGCGGTCGGCGTTGCTCTCGTCGATGACGAGGCCGGAATGCTCTACGAGCATCTTGCCGGTGGCAACGGCGAACTGGACGAAGCGGTCCATGCGTCGTGCCTGCTTGGCGGGCATGAACTTCTCAGGATCGAAATCCTTCACTTCGCCTGCGATACGCGAGGCGTATTCTGTGGCGTCGAAGCGGGTGATGGGCCCGATGCCGGACTTGCCGGCAACAAGGTTATCCCAGCTGGTTTCGATGTCATTTCCAAGGGGGGTGAGGGCTGCAAGGCCCGTCACCACAACGCGCTTTCCGGTCATTCGGATGATCCTCTCGGCGTTTCGGACGCATCGGCCCCGCCTGCCCGTTTGAGCGAAAGAACAGCAGTTCCGGTGTGTTGGCACCGGCGGGGTCGGTCGCCGATCGTCCCTGAGAAAAATGCGCAAGAGCGTCTTATGACACCGTCATAAGACGCCCGTGCTCAGTGTCGCATAGAAGAAGACAAGACTACTGCTTGTTGCTGACGTAGTCGATGGCGTCTTTGACCTTGAGAATCTTCTGGGCGTCGTCGTCATCGATTTCAACGCCGAATTCCTCTTCCATGGCCATGATCAGTTCAGTCAGGTCGAGGGAGTCTGCGCCGAGGTCTTCAACGAAAGAGGCTTCGGGCTTGACTTCCTCGGCGGACACGCCGAGCTGGTCCATGATGATCTTCTTGACTTTTTCTTCAACGGACATGGGTCCCTCCAATGCGGTGTTTTCGGTTGTTCAGTCTGTAAGGCAGGCGCGTGTCATCAGCAGTACATGCCGCCGTTGACGGCGAGAACCTGTCCGGTGATGTACGATGCCCTTTCCGAGGCCAGAAAGGCCACTGCGTCCGCGATGTCCTGGGCGGAACCCAGACGACGCAGCGGGATGGCCTCGACATATGCTTTGCGAACCTCTTCAGGGAGGCCCGCCGTCATATCCGTTTCGATGAAGCCGGGGGCCACGGCGTTGACCGTGACGTTGCGGGCGGCAAGTTCCTTCGCGGCCGACTTGGTGAGCCCGATGAGACCGGCTTTTGCCGCGCAGTAGTTGGCCTGCCCGGCGTTGCCCATCTGCCCGACGACAGAGGTGATGTTGATGATACGCCCGAGACGCTGGCGGGTCATCAGTTTCGATGCCTCGCGCAGGCAGGTGAAGGCGCCGCACAGGTTCACGTCGAGAACCCGTTCGAAATCCTCGTCCTTCATGCGCATGATGAGGCCGTCCTTGGTGATGCCCGCGTTGTTGACCAGCACGTCGAGGCGCACCTTGTCCTTGATTTCGGACTGGAAGAAGGCGGCAACGGCGGCGGCGTCGGAGACGTCGAGTCGGAAGGCAGTGGCGCTTCCGCCTGCGTCGCGGATGCCTGCGGCGACGGCCTCGGCCTCATCAGGCTTGCTCACGTAGGTCAGGAACACCTGAAGACCGGCACGGGCCAGCGTTTCGGCAACGGCCTTGCCGATGCCACGCGACCCGCCGGTGACGATGGCGGTGGGGGTAAGTTCGCTCATCACAAACCTTGCATTCTGCGGTTTGACGAAAGGCATCGCCTTATACCTCAAAGGCGTGCCGACTTCAATTGCCGAAGAGGGCCTCTAGAAACGCAGCAATGCCGCGCCCCATGTGAAGCCGCCACCGAAGGTCGTCAGAAGCACCCTCATGCCGGGGCGGATGCGCCCCTGCGCGCGGGCGTCGGCAAGTGCCAGCGGAATGGATGCCGCGCTGGTGTTGCCGAAGTCATGGACGTTGACGAAGACCTTTTCGGACGCGAAGCCGAGACGGTCGCCCACGGCTTCGATGATGCGAAGGTTGGCCTGATGCGGAATGACGAGGTCGACGTCTTCGGTCGTGAAGCCGTTGCGGGCAAGCAGGTCGTTGCAGACCTGCGTCATGCTGC